>NZ_JBSHHY010000017.1:0-97178 GCF_053618675.1 Streptomyces sp. NPDC055632
TGCCGGGAGGAACCCCCGCCTGCACCGTGCCCCGCCGCCCCGGGTGACCGAGCCCCTCTCCGCGCACTGAGGCGTCGACACCGGCCGGCGAACTCGCCGTCTCACCGACCCGGTCGCGCCCCCGCTCGGACCCGACCCCTCACCGCCCCCGGCCGCCCTCGGTGGCACCGGACCGGGATCCGCAGCATCTTGAACCGGCCCTGTCCCTTCCGCGTCGGAGGCCCAGACCACCGCACACGACTATCTGTACAGATGTGCGGTTTTCGGGGAACTCACATTGTGTGACCAGCGTCTTTAATGATCGTGAGAGAGCGCGTTGAAGCACTGAGCGGTACGGGCATCGCCCTGGCCGGCGGGTTCGTGGGGCTGCTGGGATGGGCCGCGGATGCCGAGCTGCGGGCACGTGCCGGGTTCGAAGCGGGTCCGGACTGGAGTGTGTTGTTATGCGGAGCTTCCGCTGACCGTGCTCGCGGGGCTGTTGATCGCCTTGTCGGCATGGTTGCTGCCCCGGCGATGGGTGACCGGGGCGTCCTTCGCCGGATACGCAGGCCGGGCCGTACTCGTCGCTGTGGCGCTGGTCGGGTTCTGGCTGGTCGTCCAGGACTGGTACATGGCGCTTCCCGAGCCGGTGCCGGACCGCAAGCCCTGACGAACCAGCACTCGTAGGACCGAAGACGCCCCGCCCCGGTTCACGGCCTATGGCGGCACGGAGCGACACGCGGCCGTGTGCGTGGGAGCAGGACCCATCCCCGTATAGCCTCGGCCGGGACCGTGGTCGACCCGGCCCAGGCTCCTCCGGCAAGTGAGAAAGACGGTCGCAGTGTCCCGGAATCATCGTTTGATCCTGAGCCCGCCGTCCAAGGTCTGGGAACTGCTGGCCAACGGCCACCGTTACGGAGAGTGGGTCTCGGGCACGCAGCAGGTCACCGCCGTCGACCCCCACTGGCCCGACGTGGGCGCCCGGCTGGGCGTCCGGGTCGGCCTGGGCCCCCTGGTCCTGGACGACAGCTGCGTCGTCCGCATCTGCCAGCCCGAGCGCCGCCTCGAACTGGAAGCGAAAGCCGACCCCTTCGGTGCCGCCCGCATCGCGATGAACCTGATCCCCTGGGGCGAGAACACCCTCTTCCTCCTCGAATGGCACCCCCTACGAGGTCCTGGTACCCGCATGCACGGGCTCCCCGTCGACTACCTCGTCTCCATCCGCAACGGCATGATGTTGACGAAACTGGCCCGCATCGCCGTCAACGAACAGCGCAACACCACCGCCACCCCCGTCCCACCGCCCACCGCCACCCGCTGAACCCCGGATCGTCCGCCCCACCGCGAGACCGCGAGACCGCGAGGACAACTCCTCGATGACCGCTTCAGCCGGACCCGGCCGCGGTGTCCGTCTGATACCGCGTTTGAGATCTCAAATGATCTTGATTTTGGGTGACCTGTTACAACGCTGTCAGCGCCCTGACCTGGCTTTCCGCTGCTCGGCGGCTCGAGCTCAGGGCTGCGAACCGGCTGGGTGCGCAGATCTCAAACGCGGTCTCACATGTACTCGAAGTACCGGTCGTGCCAGTACGCCTTTCCCACCTCCTCGTCCTCGTCTTCGGTTGCCTCGCCCGCAGCCACAAGCGCCGCAACCAGTTCTTCGTCTCGGTGCGCCTCCAGGAACGACGGTCCGTCGTACGGCTCGCAGAGGAGATCGGCCGGAACAAAGCTGCACTCCACCGCTGTACAGACGCCGTCGAGCCATGTCACGAACTCCTCGGTCAAGCCCGCTTCGCCGCTGGTCACCCCCTCACCGGCCACCACGTCAGCAGTGACGAAGTAGCTGCCGAAGTTGCTCATCACGACACGCACAGGCCAGCCAAGACCTGTCGCGTCCGCCGGGACATCGATGACACCGTAGAAACTGGCATCCTGAGCCAGGCCCCTTGAGCAGGAAGGCCGGCCTTGGCCGCGTGCACCGCGCGCGCGTAATTACACCGTCCGCCGTATCCGTGATCCGTACGTCACCGGCCCGGCATACGGCTGCTCTGGCCGGCCATGGGTCCGCCGCCGACCGCATCCGGGAAACAGCTCTTCCCCACGCTGGTACCGAGGGCGGAGCGTATTCCTCGGCCGGGGGTCGGCGGCCGGGGCGGCTGAGGGCGCGCCTCAGGCGCGGGCCGCGTCCGAGGCGCGCCGGAACCGGCTCTCGAAGCCCTCGAAGACCTGGCGCGGCGGCAGGCTCTTGTACTGGGTGATGACACCGCCGGTCCGCACGAACGTGACAGTGCGGCCGGTATCCGCCAGATCGGTCGGCAGGACGGGAATCTGGCCGCTGGACTCCATACCGGGCGGCGGTGCCAGGACGCGGTAGGCCAGCGCCTCGTCCCCCACCGGATACGCGGGCGGAACCTCCTTCAGACCGAACCCGTAGAAGAGATCGGCGTAGTCGGCGTTGTAGGCGGCGCATCCCGGCAGTGCTGCCCGCATCTCCTCCATCACCGTCACCGCGACATCGGGGGCGTAACTGTAGGACTCCACCTCGTACCACTCCCGGGCGCGGCCCGTCTCTGTCAGGACGACCAGGGTCGAAGCCTTTGGAGCGCGTTCGTGCGACAACAGCGCGGCACTCATGTCGCCGCACAGGAAGTCGGGGTTCGGACCCAGTGTGAGAGCGGGATACGCGAACACCGCGCGATACCCTGCAACTTCCTCACCGCGGGGCAGGATCTTCATCATCCGCGCCATGTCCAAAGTCCCCTCCCGGCCGACGGAACTGTCGCCCCCAAGCAGTACGACACCTCCTGCGGCCAGTACGACAACCGGAAACAGCACGGACAACAACGGACGGCGGCAGCGCACAGGGCCTCCTCCTCGGACAGATCCCACCCATCCTGCCGTCTCACCCTGCGGCCCCGCAACGCCGGGTGAGGCAGCCGCTGAGAACAGGCACGCCCACGGCAGCCAGCTATCCCAGCGATGGGCGCCCGACGGCAGCAGCTTGATCACCTCATGGCAGCCGTGACCACCATCGCTACACCGCCTGAGCAGGTCTGGACCCAGTCGTCCTTGCTGACACCCATCCAGCGCCACGGCCATACCCATTCACACACAGCAAAATCATCTCGCCCCTGACCAGCAGTTACGGGACAACCTCTACGATGATCTCCGCTCGTACGGCCGGGGGCCGAATGGGCGGTGACAGACGTCAAGGGGTGCTGTCGCACGAGGATTTGGGACATGTGCAGCCTTGGGGGGCGCGGGATGTCGGCAAGAGGAGCAGCGGGTCCACTGGTGACCCTGGCCGTCATATTGGGCGGGATCGGATCGATCGTGGCTTTCTTCCTTTCGGCCGAGGGTTACTTGCCCTGGGACGCCATGCTGAAGTCATGGGCGGCCGCGGAGGACCGTGAGGCGGAGGTCACGGCCGGCGACGACAACTGGGTTGTCGGTGACATCGCCGTCCGCAGCCGCTACGACGCGGTGAGCGGATACGCGCTCACCGGGGACGAGAAGGGCAGGAAGCTCTGGGAGTACGTGCCACCGGGTCGGAGTGAGATCTGCGACCGAGCCGAGCACGCCGGTGCGGGAGCCGTGATCGTCGTCCAGGACTCGGTCGGCAGCGACGATGCCGGGCAGCCCTCATCGTCCTGCACGACCATCATCGCCCTGGACGCCAAGAACGGCCGGCAGCTGTGGAAGGAGGAACGGAAACCCGGAAAGGATCTCAGCGATGCCGCCGCTCTGCGAAACCTCGACCTCGATGCGGGCGGTGACCTAGCTGTCGTGACCGAGGACCGGCGCGAGACCGAGAATGACGCGCAGGAGCGGTCTGTGAAGAAGGACGGCGAGCGCGGCGAAGCCGCCCTGCGCGGCCTGGACCTGCGCACCGGCACGCCCCGGTGGACGGCCCAACTGCCCGATCGGTGCGGTCCGGACGAGATCGCCGTCGGTGACAAACGGGTGGTCGCCGTCCTCTCCTGTGACGCCGGTGGGCGTGACAGGCGTGAGGTCTCCGAGCTGACCGTGGCCGCGTTCGACCGCACCACCGGAGCCCTGAAGTGGAACGTTCCCATCGACGCGCGCCGTCCCCTCGACCCGGCGACGGGCGTCTCCATCGAAGCGGTCGACCCGCTGGTACTGGCGATCGGGACGTCCGACAAGAATGAGGGGGTGACGGGCCTGTTCGCCTCGTTCGACGACAACGGCCGCCCACACCCCACCATCGACTTCTCCCAGGGCGACGACGGCGTGATCGACGCGGACAGCCTGATGCAGACGGCGGTCTCCGGCGACCGCCTCTACGCACTGGCCGGCTATTGGTCCAAGGGCAACCATCACACGGTCATCGCCTTCGATCTCAAGACCGGCAAGAGGGCCTGGTCGGAGGAGATGGACGATCCGGCAGCGGCGATGGCGGTGAACAACGGCAGAGTCACAGTGCTGTGCGAGTGGTCCACCCAGGCCTCCGCGATCACCACACTGATCGAGCTCGACGCACGGGACGGTGACGAGACCGACGAACGCCACTTCCGTGACCCGGTGCCGAGCCCGGTGAGCGCCATGTACGAGGCCGACGGCCTGCTCGTCACCGCGGGCCGCGGCGGCGGAGCCCCGTTCATCGCCTGGGAGCGGTGGTGACCAGCTGCCGGTGACTGCGACACCCCGGAGCCGACGTCTCTTCCGACAAGCAGCTAAAAGAGCGTTTTGTCCAGACAGGGGTGTTTGAGAAGTTGACGGGTTGGTCGCCGTTCGGGACCGTTCTGACCCGAGGAGGGCCACTTCTGACAGGATGACGTCATGTTCGATTTCGGCATCGCGGGCTACCAGCCAGCATGGTTGGACGGCCGTCGTGACGTCGTGCAAGAACATGGAAATCGTCTGCGTGGTCTTGCCAGCCGGACGCTCACGAGAGTCTGGATGGTCTGGGACCTCAGGGATGACGAGTGGTTCTGCGACTGCCCGGTGCTGTTCGACTTCGGTGGCGAGCAGGTCGAGATCAACCATCAAAAGCTCGGCGATCTCTCCCTCACGTGGAACATGATCGACCCCACCCGACCAGTCCGGTGGTCTGGCTTCGACCTGCAGTGGCACCCCGAACCTTTCCCCAGACTGCACGCTCTGCTGGGGCTGCCCCTCAAGGGGGCAGAGCTACTCGAATGGACAGGCAGGGATGCCGCTCAGGGAAACGTCGACATCACCTTCGCCTTCGATTCAGGTCGCGTTACCGTCTTCAACGCACTCGACGAGAACGGGGTGAGCTTCGACCCTCCCGGTCCGAGCCAGCGGTCCCACCCGTTGCATTGAAGCGGTCGGTGTTCAGACATCACGCCAGTTCAGGGTGGATTCCCTCGCGAGGCGGCGGCTTACTGATCGTTTCAGAATGAGGTTCGCAGGCGTCGCAAGCAGATGACGCTGCAGGCGAGTTGCAGCAGGCCGAGGTGGAGGTCGGCGCGTATCTCGTAGCGGATCCGTAGGCGTTTGAACTGGTGGAGCCGGGTGAAGGTCCGCTCGAGGACCCAGCGGGTCTTGCCCAGGCCGGAGCCGTGCGGGACGCCGCGGCGGGCGATCATCGGTTTGATGCCGAGGGCCCACGGAATGCGGCGGTACTTGTCGTAGTCGTAGCCGCGGTCGGCAAAGAGCCGGCCCGGCCGGTGCCGCGGCCGCCCGCGGAGCCCTCGGATGCGGGGGATCAAGTCCAGCAGGAGCGTCAGCTGGGTGACGTCGTGTCTGTTCCCGCCGGTCAGCGAGACGGCAAGAGGAGTGCCGTGGCGGTCGACGATCAGGTGGTGCTTGCTGCCCGGCCGCGCGCGGTCGACCGGCGAAGGTCCGGTGTGAGCCCTCCTTTGGGCGCCCGGATGTGCGAGCCGTCGATCGCGGCGTCGTCCATGTCCAGCAGGCCGGCCTTGCGCAGCTCGGCCAGGAGCACTTCGTGCAGGCGGGGCCAGACGCCGGCTCCTGTCCAGTCCCGCAGCCGCCGCCAGGCCGTCACCCCGCTGCACCTGGTGTGCTCGGCGGGCACGTCCCTCCAGCTCACGTTCTTGCGCAGCACGTACACGATGCCCCGCAGAGCCGCCCGGTCGTCCGCCGGCAGGCGCCCGGGATACCGATGACGTCGCGGCGGGCGGGGCGGCAGCAGCGGAGCGATGCGTTCCCACAGGTCATCAGGCACAAGATCATCCGACACCCGCAACACTCTGCCGCCACCAGGCCCGGCCGCCAAGCCCCAACAGCGAACTCATTCTGAAACGATCAGTGAGGTAGGAGACCGCCGCGCGGAAGTCCTCGGCACGCTGGAAGGGGTCCTCCAGACCGCGGGGCATGCCCTCGGATTCGCCCTGGAAGGCAGCGTCGAAGGCCAGGACGACGAATCCCTCCTCGACCAGGCGGGTGGCGTACGCCGCCGGCGCCTGCTCCTTGACCCCGGTCGTGGGGTGGCCGACGACGATGGCGGCGAGCGGGCTGTCGACGCCGTCGGAGAGGTAGGGGTCGTGCGGCGCATCGGCTCCTCCATCACCGCGATGCTGTGTTCGACGCGCTCGTGATGCGGACCTCCGTGCCGGCCACCCTGCACCTGCTGAACGTGGCCGCCGGCCGGATCGACGCCTTCTGGCAGTTCGCCGGTGCCCGCGCGGACCTGCTTCCCGGGGCGCTGCTCGTCAGCGAGGCCGGAGGACGCGTTTCCGACGCCGAGGGGCGTCCCCGGACCCTGGAGAGCGAGAGCTTCCTGGCTGCGGCGCCCGGCGTGCACGCCCAGGCCGTCACCACGCTCTCCTGCTGACTCCCACCTCCAGCGGTACCCGCACCGACCCTCACGACCGTCGCACCCACCGGAAGGACCACATCACCATGACCAGGATCGCCGTTCTCGAAAACGGCCGCGTCGGCGGGAGCCTCGCGAAGGCCCTCGCCCGGGCCGGACACGAGGTGACCGTGGCGGACCGCGCACCGGGCGCCGCGTCAGTCGCCGCGCAGGCAGCGGAGATCGTCATCAACGCCACCCCGGGTGCCGGACCAGTCGAACGGCTCGCCACGCTGCGCCCGGAGCTGGAGGGCCGCATTCTCGTGGACGTCTCCAACGCCACCGTCGACGGGCCGGACGGGCTGCCGACCGACCTGATCCACCCCGGCTCCAGCCTCGCCGAGCAGTTTCGGGAAGCCCTCCCCCGCATCCACGTCGTCAAGACGCTCAACACGATGCTCTACACGGTGGTGACCGCACCCGCCGCACTCGACCGGCCCCCGACCGTCTTCCTTTCCGGCGAAGACGCGAAGGCCAAGCAGACGGTGGGCCGACTGCTCGGCGACCTCGGCTGGCAGCGGGAATGGATCACGGACCTCGGCGGGATCCGGACCGCCCGCGCCACCGAGGCCGCGATCCTGTTCGTACCGCACGTGATCCGGACCAACGGGTTCGCCCCTTCGCGATATCGATCGCCCGCTGATCCACGCACGGCACGCCCCTGCCGGACCGACGCCCAGAACAGCCGTCGCGGGCCGGAGCCGACCGATCCGCAGCCAGAACGCGTCCAGGGCGCGACGTGACAGCTCCGCCAGGTCCCGAACCACGGCGGAGCTGCCGCGTCACGCTCTGATGCGACCGATGCGAGCACGTCGGCGACGTACGGGTCTGCGACGGGGGGCACGAGGCAGAGCGACCGGCTCCGCCCAAGGGCGGGGGCCGCACCGCCACAAGGTGTCAGGCCAGAAGTGCGGTCGTCTCGACCTCGACGAGCACATCCGGCTCGAAGAGGTGGCCGACACCGATGAGCGAAGCCGGAGGCAAAGGGATCGGGAGGCCGATCTCGGCAGCCACGGCCTCCACGCCGGCCATGAGGTCGCCGATCTTCTCCGGGGCCCCTCGGGTCACGTAGAACGTCAGGCGCAGCACGTCCGAGAAGGCCGCGTCCGCGCTGGCCAACCCGATGGCGGTGTTGCGCAGTGCCTGAGCGACCTGTCCGGCCAGGTCACCGGGCGCGAGTCCCCGCCGGGCTGGAGACGGGCCGGCCCGGCCTGGACCGCCTGCCGGTGCCGGGTGTCACCCGCGCGGCCCGGACCGGACGCTGGATCCCGCCGTCCGCGAGGACGACATCCCTCGCGGCGGCGCGGGCGGCGCCGATCACCCTGGCGGTGGCCGTGAACACGGCCGCGGGGACGCCGCCGCCGGCCCGGCGCGGGTGCTGCGGGGGCCGCATCCAGTGCGGTTCAGGTAGACGCGAACAGGCCGCCCTCCTGGAAGGAAGGGCGGTCTGGAAGCCGGAGGCGTACTGCGGGGTCACTTGCTCGGGCAGGTCTCCTGGGTCACCTTGCCGCCCGCCGTAGTGGCGGTGGCCGGGTCCATCGACAGGCACAGGCCCGTCCAGTTGTTGACGAACTTGTAGGCCTGCTGTTCACCGTTCGAGGTGGTGACCTTGATGGGGACGACGTTCCACATCTGGCTGCCGGAGAACCAGCGGGTCTCGCAGTCCCACCAGAACATCTGGGTGCCGGAGCCGGGCGGGGTGCCGTTGTTGTAGGGCACGGTCAGGCACTTGCCGTTGCTCGCCCTGATCCAGAAGTGGCCCTTGCCGTCGAACGAGGAGGGCTTCTCGGCCCCCCACTGGTGGCTGCTGGGCGGGCTCGACTGGCACTCGCGCTGGGTGACCAGACCGCCGGTCTTGGAGTCGTCGAACTCGGGGCCCCGCACCATGCACCGTCCGTACAGCGTGTTCACGTAGGTCTTGTCACCCTTGACCTGCCAGAGCATCCGGTTGCCGCTGCTGAGGGCATCGTCCCTGTTGTGGTCGATGATCGCGTTCACGAGGCCCCAGCCGGGAAAGTCCATCATGACGATGCCGACGCGGCCCTGTGTCTTGTTGAGGTACTTCATCAGGTGGTAGTTCACCCCCGGGACCTCGGTGCTGACGCCGCTCTGGACCTTCGTGTAACCGCCGGCGTAGTAGAGCGGCGACCCCCCGCCGGGGACCCTGTTCGCGGACGTGTACGTCACGTACATGTTGGAGGCGGCGGACATGGCTTCGTCGACGTTCTTCTTGACGTGGTTCCACTTCTCCGTGATGTCCGAAGCGTTGTAGTGGTCCTCGTTGCGGTCGTTGAAGCCCGCGAGCCCGTAGCCCGAGTCCTCGACGCTGTCGAAGCTGCCCAGGACCAGCTTGCCGCGGACCTCCCCGAGCTTGGGGATCGTCGCCGGGCCGCTGCCCTTGATCGAGGGCGCCCAGAACAGATTGGAGTATTTATCCTTGTTCGCGTAGGAGCGGAAGATGTCCTTGACGTTCTGCGGGGTCATCGTGTCCGGGTCGTGCTCGCACTCGTGCAGCGCGGCACCCGAGTAGGGGCACTCGGACTTCAGACGCATCACAACCGTCTCGGTCGGATGCGCCTTGAGGAAGGACTGCGTCTTCTCCAGGACGTCGTCGAAGTTGGCGTTCTGGTAGAACGCGGCGTGGTGGATCGCGAAGTCCTGACCGTCGTTGACGACGCGGACCCGGATGTCGAGGGCGCGGATACCGCGTTCGTACTGCGCCGTCAGCGTCTTCGCGCTGTCGCCGTAGTCCTCCTGCGTCTGCACGGCCGACCCGCCGTGGAGGGAGAGCGTGTCATGGGTGCCGGGGATGGACATCGCCGACAGCCTGGTCTCGCTGGCGACGCCCGACATCCACTCGGCCCGGTCCGGCTGCCCGAGGTTGTTGAAGGCGTCCTTGTTGGTCGACCCGGCCGCCCCTGCGGCCGTGGGCATCAGAAGTGCCGCGCCCAGCGCGACACTGACCGTCATCAGACCTGCCAGCGTGCGGGATCGTCTGCGCGATCCCGTGCCGGCGCGGGGGGTGGGGCTGGGCATGGGACTCCTGTCCAGAGCGGGGTGATACGTGCCCAGCTTCAGCCCTGCCGCTTACGTTTCTCTCACGTTTCGCTTACGTCCGCCTCGGAGGCCCGCATGAAGACATCGGACGTGTCTGTGTGTGACGGGGCGGGCGGCGAGGTACAGGAAGGCCTCGGGGATGTCGTCGCGTCGTTCCCGACGGATCCGTAGGCAGCGGAAGCCGTACGACCAGGCGGTGGTCCTTTGGCCGTCGTTCCGGAAGACGTCCAGGCCGGAGCCGAGTTCCTGCCCGCGTTCGGCGATGACCGGGCGGATGCCGGGCTGCCCCAGCGGGCGCCGGTGCTTGTCGCGGTCGTAGCCGCGGTCGGCAGGCGGGGTGTCAGGCCGCCGTCCCGGACGGCCCACGACGCCGGCCATGGGCGGAACCTTGTCGGGCAGAGGCGGAAGCCGGGTGAATCGTTGCGGTTGCCGCCGGTCAGGGACACCGCGAGCGGGACACCCCGAGCGTCGGTGAGGACGCGGTGCTTGCTGCGCGGTCGACCGCGCTGGGGAGCTTCGGGCCTCTGCGGCCCGCTCGCACGTGGGGGGAGCCGATCACCGCTCGGGGCCCGCCCGGCATCTGCGATCCGCCCTCGCCCCGTCGTGTCCCGGCGAGGCCGAAGACGAGCCGGGAGGATCCGTCTCTGCTCTTCCGGTATCCGACCGCCGGGCTCGCGGGACGGCCAGGCAGGCGTGGGCGGCCGTGGCAGGGGTCGTGTGGCAGCGCCGTCCGAGGCGACGGTGCTCACCGGCCGAACGCATCACCGGCTCTGCAAGGCCCTCCGGTGCTCGGAGTTCAAGACCTTTGCCGGATAGTCCGCAATCGTCCAAAAGTATACTTCTGTGCCGCCGATCTCACCCGCAGACTGGTGCGGATCGGAGCATTCGCCCATGCCAGTAGGGGAACTGATGCGAAATATCATGCGCAGCACGGCCACGGTGGTCGCCGGAGTCCTAGTCACGGCGGGCGTGACGGTGTTCGGCGTCAGCGGGCCGGCCCAAGCGAGTCCCGCCGACTGCGAAGGCGGCGCGAACGGGTTCGTCGACATCCCCGACAACCTCAGCGGAACGGTCGGGACTCAGCGGACGATCGGCGGGGGCACCAGGATCAGCATCCAGTACGCCACGCTCGGTGGTGTCCAGCGAGGCTGGGCCAAGATCGACGGATGGACCCTCCCCGGTGACAAGGTGTGGATGGATTGGACCACCAACGGAGGCTCAAGCTGGTTGCAGTGCGGCCCCTTCGTCGTCGGAGCCCAGGACACCCCGAAGACGAGTGCCGCCAAGAACACCAGCAGCTCGTCCGCCTGGAAGTTCCGCGCCTGCGCAGCGCTGGCACCCGCTGGTCCCCCGCTGTGCACGAACTGGTGGTAGCTCCCTGACACCGTCCCGCCTTGTGCCCCGTACCTGACCCGCCAGGTGCGGGGCGCGGGCGGGCCGTGGAAAAAGGGTCGCCCTGAAGCCACGCCGAACGGCCTTCCTCCTCGGACGCTGCGCTCGTCGTCGCTGTCGCGGACGCGCCGTGAGCGGTCCGGTGCCGGGCTCACCCGGCAGCTCGGTGTCACCAGCCGTACCGTACGCCGCGACAGCGACCGCTTGCGCGAGCTGGAGCATCCCGTGGAGGGCACTACCGGCCACTCCGGCGGGTACCGGCCGAGCGCGGGCACCGCGATGCCGCCCCTGCTCCCGGACAGGGCCGAAGCCACTGCCGTCGCGCTGCGCGCCGCGGTCGGCCGGCTCACCGGCATGGAGGAGACCCGTTGGGAGCCGGTTGCGGGAAAGCGCTCCTCGGGCGATCAGGATGCCGCCGGCGACGACGTGGTCGCCTCCGTCGAGGCCGGTGAGTGCTTCGTGGAGACGTGTGCTCAGCCGGCCAGGACATCCAGCGGGTGTCGCACGGGCCCGGTGGATCTCGAACAGGCCTTCGTCCCGGGCCTGGCGGGCGGAGGCGGGGCCCGGGACGGTCGGAGCGGGTCAGGCGTCGACGACAGGAGAGGCGCTCAGCCTGATGTTGTCCACGGCCCAGAACCAGTTGTTACCAGCGTGGTGGACCCTGAAGCCCACCTTCACCGAGCTCGCGTCGGTCGGCACCGGGAAGGAGCAGGTGACGAGCCGGTTCTGCTGGTCGCGGCCGTTGTTGGTGTTTCCCGACGTCGCGCTGGAGTAGTGCAGCACCCGGGAGGTGGCGCCGGTGTCGAAGACCACGGTCACCTCGGCTTCCTGCGGGCTCTCCTGCCGGTAATGGGAGTCGAATCCCAAGTACAGCGTCGAAGTCCCTGCCGGGACCACGACCGCGGGTGTCGTCAGCGTCGAGTCGAAGGTGCCACGGCTGGACGGACTGCCTGTGTCGTCCCAGTCGTCCGGGTCGGCGACGGCGACGATGCCCAGGGACCGGTTGAACGCGGCACGTTCTTGGCCGGCGGGAAACCAGAACTGCCGGGACAGGAATGACCAGCCGTTGAGCTCTTCCGTGCCCCGGGGCATTCCTGCCGCGTTGGTGACCGTCCATCCCTCGGGCGCGGTCCGCGTCCAGCCTCTCAGCCCCGGACGGGCCAGATCTGTGGCAGGGGCCAGCCGGTCGGCGAGAAACTCGAAGTTCTCGGCGAGCAGGTAGCCGGTCATCACCGGTCCCACCCGGGCAGCCAGCGACCCGGTCTCCTCCACCGTACCGCCCGCGGTGCGCGCGCCGACGGTCGCCTTCAGCATTGCCGAGGCGCGTGCAGCCGATACGGGCGCCGTGACCTCCCAGACCACCTTCACCGACGTGCGGGCCGGAACGGAGGTCGGGCTGCCGGCGACGGCCTTGGCGCGCCATCCGTCCGGTACCGCCAGCGCCGCCGACAGGGCGGTGAGCGGGGCGTTGCCCGCGTTGGTGACGGTCGCGGTCACGGCCAGGGGCCTTTCCGGGTACAGCGCGCAGCCATCCGTGTCGGGGGAACTCGCCGGCGCGGTCAGAGCAAGGCTCACCGCGTGGGCGACTTCGGCCCGAACCCGGGCGTCCGCAACCCGCAGCAGGCCGTCGCCTTCGGCGCGGGCAGCGACGGTGAGGGTGGCGGCGGTGGCGTCCGCCGCGGGGGTGACGGTGAAGCGCAGGTCCGCCGAGCCGCCTCCTGGCAGGCTCCTCGGTACCGGACCGAAGGGCTTCGCCGTCCAGCCGACCGGTGCCAGGAGTGACACCACGAGGTCCCGCAGCCGGCTCGTCCCTTCGTTGCGCACGTGCACCACGACCTCGGCAGGGCTGCCCTGCACGAGCGGTGCGGTCAGCGCGGGCAGCGGCTGCGGCAGGGTGAGCGTCGCGCTCAGTGCCGCCCCCGTCCCGATCGATGGGTCGGTTCCCCCCGGTCCGTCGTCTGCGGGCCGGCCAGACGTCCTGCGCAAGAAGCGCGGGTCGTCCTCGTCGAGCACCACGATGTCGTACCAGCCGTGCCGGGCGAGCGGTACGGACACGGTCCGACTCCGGCCGGGTGCCAGCCGGACGGTCTGCACGCCGTCCTTGCCGTGCCGTACGTGGGTGGACTCGCCCACCAGGAGCGTCCGGGTCTGCCCCGACGGATTACTGCACTGCACGTCCACGCCACGGGCATGAGCGTGCTCCACGACGTGCGCCTCGGCTCCGATGCCGGTGCCGCGTAGTTCCCACAGCGTCCAGCCGGGTCCGTGCACCTGGAGGTCGTATCCCTCGGAGCCGTACGGCAGGCTACCCGTTGCGTTCTCCTGGCCGGCGACGGTCCAGGTCCGCGGAGCTGCACCGTCTCCCGGGTAGGCGGTGACTGCGGCGGCTCGTCGCCCCCTGTTGTGGAGCTTCAGCCCTAGCTCGGTGCTGGTGACGGCGGCACGCAGCGAGAGCCGGTACGGAGAGGGCCGCGTAGGACGGACACCAGGCTCCTGGGCAGGTCGCTTCTGCGTCGTGGGCGGAACCGGATTCCAGCGGCCGATCGGCGCCGGGACCGCGCCGGGCCGCTCCACCCCGGGCTGCCGGTAGGCGCGGTCGAAGTCGAACACGGAGGTCAGGTCACCGAAGACGCTACGGCGCCAGGCACTGATGTTGGGTTCCTGGACACCGGTCCACTTCTCCAGGAACCGGATCACCGAGGTGTGATCGAAGAGCTCGGAGTTCACAAACCCGCCGACCGTCCAGGGAGACACGACGGTCATCGGAACGCGCGGCCCGGGACCGACGGGACGGCCCCCCACCCAGTCGTCACCATCGCCGGTGTCCGGCCTGGGAGCGACAGGGGCGGGTACATGATCGAAGTAGCCGTCGTTCTCGTCGAAGTTGATGAACAGCGCAGTCTTCGACCAGGTCTTGGGATCCGCAGCGATGGCGTCCAGCAGGTCGTAGACAAGGTTGGCGCTACCGACGGGAGTGGAGGAACTGGGATGCTCGGACAGTGCGGCCGTGGGCACCACCCAGCTGACCTTCGGAAGGGTCCCTGCCTCGATGTCGGCCTTGATCCGGGTGAGCAAAGTACCCGGCTCGGAGCGGTGGGCGCCACGGAGGAACAGTCGGCGCTCCGGCTCGGGAAGGGCATCGACCGCGGTGCGGAACCGGGCCAGGTCGGCCCGCCGCTCGCTGTCGCTCTTCGCCCAGAGCTTGTCGTAGAACTCCTCGGTGGTGGCATGGGCGAACCCGGCAGCGGTGAGGATCTTCCGGCCGATCCGCTTCCAGGGCTTGAAGTATTCCACCGCGTTGTCGGTGAAGTTGTCCCATTCCTGGTAGATCTGCCAGGACACCCCGGCAGCCTCCAGGCGCTCCGGGTAGGTGGTCCAGTCGTAGCCGGCGTGGCTGTAGGAGTAAGCGGCGTTGGTGATGGCCCGGCCTCCGCCGTTGGGCTCGAACCCGGTGGTTCCGGTCCACAGGTAGTTGCGGTTGGGATTGGTGGAGCCGAACACGGAGCAGTGGTAGGCGTCGCAGATGGTGAAACGGTCGGCGAGTTCGTACTGAAGGGGGATGTCACGCCGGTCGTAGTGGGCCATGGTGCTTTGTCCCTTGGCCGCGATCCAGTCGTTCCACCAACCGTTCGCGCGGGCCTGCACTCCATCGGTAAAGCCGTGCGGCAGCGAGCCGAGGTACTGGATGTCGCTCTCGGCCCGTCCGGCGTCGACGGCCGCCTGCCGCGCGGAGAACGGCAGGACCGCGGGCCCGCCGGAACGGGGCTGCTCGAACACGCTCGCGCCGCCGGGCAGTCGCAGGGCTCTGCGGTCGCCGAAACCACGGACGCCTCTGAGAGTGCCGAAGTAGTTGTCGAAGGAACGGTTCTCCTGCATCAGCACGATGACGTGCTCGATGGCCCGAAAACCACCGCGCGGCATGGGGGCGGCCATGGCCGTCAGGAGAGAGGGCGGCAGAACGGAGAGCGCGGAGCCCGCGGCAAGGGTGCCGAGGACTTTACGGCGTGAGAAGTCGGACATGGCGGGGAGGCTATGACGTAGCGCGACCCCTCCAAAACCCGTCACGTCAGGGGTTCGCTCACTGTTCACGCTGGAGACTTGTACGAAATCCGCAGGTCAAAGCCATGATCGCGATGGATCCAGGGGGTGCGGCGGGTGTGTGACCCACACGTCCCGCCTGGGCGTCCGGTCCGCCCTGCAGCTTCCGGACGACGTTGACGTCCAGCTCGTGGAAGTACTGCGCCGGCCACATCACCGTTTCGGCTGCCAATGCCTCTGCTGACAGTCGACAGCTGAAAACGACGAGCATCAGCCCGGAAGGCATTTCGTTCCATCTGGTACCAGGCTTGGCAAGGTGCAGGGCAACGAGCCGGCGGGCGGTGAACCGGGAGGGTGCCGTGCGGACCTTCAGGGAGCGCGCTCAGGCGTCTGAGTGACCTGCCATGCCGATCGATACGGAGCAGTGAGCCTTTTTCATCCTGAAGAGTTGCAGGTCAGCAGCGCGTGGACGGCTTGGACGAGGGCGCTGATGCGTCGGGTGGAGCATCTGGCTCGGCGGAGGATGCGCCAGGTCTTCAGCTGTGCGAAGGCCCGTTCGCCGGGTGCTCTGAGCCGAGCGTGGTCGCGGTTGAACTGCTGGTAGTGCTCCGGCTGTTCGTGGTGGTTCTTGTACGGAGTGCGGACGGTGGCGTCGGCGCCCTGGTAGGCGCGGTCGGCCAGGACGAGGATCTGCCTGGTGAGGCAGGCCTGGACGATGCCGTGGGCGCGGGCCGCGGTCAGGTCGTGGGTGCGGCCGGGTGTCGCGCGGGAGAACCACAGCGGTGTGCCGTCGGGGCGGGCGATGACCTGGACATTCATGCCGTGCTTGCGGTGTTTCATCGAGTAGTACGGCTCGTCCGCACCGGTCCGGTCGATGGGGGTCAGGGTGCCGTCGACGATGACGTGGTCGCCTTCACCGAGGCCGGTGAGGGCTTCGTGGAGGCCGGGCGCCCAGCCGGCCAGGACGTCCAGGGTCTCGTCGACGTAGCGCCAGGCGGTGGCCTGGGATATCCCGAAACTGGCTCCGAGCTGCGAGAACGTCTCGTTCTTCCGCAAGTGAACCAGCGTGAGAAGTGCCTGCCTGAAGCAGCCGAGCTTGCGCCAGCGAGTGTTGCAGGCCAGGCGGTGCTCGTGCAGCAGCCAGGCGACATGCTCGACCAGCTCGTAGGGGACGTCGAGCGTGGCAGGATACGGAAACCTTCAGGGCCCCTTCGGTCGCCGGTGTGATGAGTGAGATCACCACGCCGACGACCAGGGGCCCTGCCTCGTCACCACACCCGCTGACCAGCCCATTTCACCCTCCAGCACAGGATGAAAAAGGCTCACTGGGCACGGTCAAAAGCCATGCCCGGCGCGCCCTGCAGCGTCTGACGCGGCACCCGGCTCTCGCATCGGCGCACGGGTAAGCGGGGCGAAGGTCGGGGTCCTTCAGGGCGCGGAAGCCGATTCCGTCTGCTCGTCCGGTGCGGCGCCGCCGGCGGCGTGGGAGGTGCGGGCGTTCTGGGTGAGGTGGTCGGCGATGCCGGTGAGCTCGAGGATGCGCGCCACGCGGACAGGTTGGTGGTCCAGGTGCAGGGTGACGCCCGCGGGGTGGGTGCGGCGGCGCAGGGCGAGCAGAGCGGTCAGGGCGCTGGAGTCGATGCCGGTCAGCCCGCTGAAGTCCAGGTGCAGATCCCGTAGGACCGGTCCGTGCCTTTGGTGGTGGGTGTCCAGTGCCTGGTTGACCTCGTGAGTGAACCGGGTGGCGGTCTCGTAGTCGAGGTCTCCCGCAACAGCCAGGTGCAGTGCGTGCGGCTGGACGCTGTGGGCGGTGATGGTGAGGTCAGCAGGCAGGTAGGTCATGCGCTTATTCCCGGGCCGGTGTGATCGGAGGTGGTGTGCAGCGCGTCGGTGGCTGCTGTGAGAAAGGTCAGGGCGCGGGGGAAGTCGCGCAGTTGTCCGGCCAGTACGTCCATGCCCGAAAGCAGGCTGGCGGCGGGAACGCCACGGGCGGTGAGGATGTCGGCGGTCCAGGTGGTGAAGGTGGTGAACAGTTCGGCGTCGTCGACGTAGAGGGCGGCGGCGAGGAAGTCGACGATGTGGGCGAGGTCCTCGGTGGTGCGGTCGCGCTGGGCGGTGCTGTAGGTGCGCATCGCGGGCCAGCGTTCCTCCAGCGTCTCCAGGCTCTGCTTCACCAGAGCAGCGCGGCGGGTGGTGACCAGGGTGTATTCCTGGTCGAGAAGGTGGGGCAGATCATCGTCGATCTGCTGACGCTGCCCGGCGCGGTGCTGCGCCAGGCCCTGGTCGAGGTGGTCGGCTGTCTCCCGGGCGTCGGGAGCCCAGGCGTCGGCGTGCAGGAGGCGGGCGTAGCGGCCGTCGGGGCCGAAGGCGCGGCCGCCGGCCATGACAGAGGCGCCGATGGACTGCAGGGCGCTGATCGCCTTGTGGGCGGTGGGCAGCCGGGTGGGCAGGGAGGCGGACAGCAGGACGGCTGTGGGGTTGGTCTGGTGGACGTGGGCAACCAGGTGCGGGGTGGGGGTGTGGCCGCCGAGGAAGTCGACCTGCCAGCCGCGGTGGGTGAGGACCTCGGCCAGCAGCCGGGCCGGCAGCACGTGCCACTCGCCCTCCGCACAGGCCACCGTCACCCGTCCTCGGGTGCGCAGTCGCCGGGGGGCCTGGTGGTGGGCGAGGGCGGCCAGGACCCGGTCGGTGATCGCACTGGCGGCGTGCTCGTCGGCCACACTGATCCGGTCGGCGGCCCACTCGGTGCCGACCCTGTTCTGAACCCCGGCCACGACGTCCAGCAGCAGGACTTCGCGGTCCGTTCCGGCGTCGGCCGCGGCCGTCACCAGGCGCATCGCGGCCGGCTCGTCCCGGCCGATCACCGCCGTCCACAGCTGCTCGGACAACTCCGGCGGTTCAGGAAGAGGACGGGGCGCAGTAGTGGTGGTCATCGGCCTTCCCTGGTGTACGTGCGGGAGTCGTTGTGGCCGCCCACGATGTGCAGTGCGCCGTGTCCGCTGGCCGGGTTGGTGATCGCCAGGGTGGCCATGTCGTCGTGCTCACGGCCGCCGAGCCACTGCGAGGCCAGCATCTGCACCCGCTCCACCACTGCCTCCGCCGGCATCCGCACGCATTCCCGCAACGCGGCCCGCAGCCTCTCCTCACCGTAGAGCTGGTCACCCAGCGGGCCGCCGCGGGCCTCGGTGATGCCGTCGGTGTAGAGCAGGCACGTCTCCCCCGGCGCCAGCACCACCTCCGTGCTTCGGGTGTTGATCTCGGGGAGAGCGCCGATGAGGGTGCCGCGAGTACCGGCTTCTTCCACCCGGCCGTCGGTGCGGACGACGAGCGGGGGCAGGTGGCCGGCGCTGGTCAGTCTGATCCGCACCTGTCCCTGGCGACGCTGGACGGAGGCCAGGACCAGGGTGGCGAAGCGGGTGTGGTCGGAGGTGAGCACCGCGTCGTTGAGGAGGTTCAGTACGCGCTGGTGGTCTGTGGACAGTGGCAGCAGTGCGTGCAGGACGCTGCGGATCTTTCCCGTCAGAACGGCTGCTTCCAGACCCTTGCCCGCCACGTCGCCCAGGACGACGAAGGTCTCCTTCGTGGCGTCGGTGCCGGGGTGGACGTCGTAGAAGTCGCCTCCGACGCGCTCGTGGTCCCTCGCGGCCCGGTAGATGCCGGCGTACTCCACGCCGTGGACGCGCTCGAGTTTCGGCGGCAGGAGCTCGCGCAGCAGCGTGGCGGTGATGGAGGCCTGCTCGGCGTAGAGGCGGGCCGCGGACAGGGCGGCTCCGGCCCGGGCGGCGAACAGGCGCGCGAAGACTTCTTCGCCGTCGCTGAAGGCCTGGCGGGTGCTGGAACGCAGCAGGATGAGCACGCCGGCGGGCATGCCGTAGCCGGGCAGGGGTGTGACGATGACCGATCCGATCGGGCCGGTGAAACCAGGCGGGACGGCCCAGTCGGGGATGTCTCCCGGATCGATCCACCGTGTCGGCACCGGGGGAAAGCCCTGCAGGGCTTCGGTCAGGCCCGGAACCGTGTGCGGGTCGATCGGCGCGGTCTTCTGCGTGACCTCTCCGCCGACCTGGGCGTAGGTGAGGGTGTGGCGGCGTCCCTGGGAGGGAGCGACGATGACGGCGGCATCGGCGAGATGGTCGGCGGCCATGCGCACTGTCACCTCCGTACACCGTTCGACGTTCAGCGAGGAGAACAGCGCGCTGGAGATGTCCACCAGCAGGCTGGTGCGCTCGCGTTCGCTCTGTAGTGCCTGTTCCGCGAGGTGCAGGTCGGTGTTCTCCACCAGCCACCACACCGTGTACTCGTCCTCGCCCGGCGACGGATGCGCCTCAAAGGTGCGGCCCGCCACCGTGCCGGAGACGGTTTGCGGTGAGGTGGCTTCCGGATCCAGGTGCCGGTGGGCGCGGGCGAGCCAGTCCGGCAGCGCGCAGGCCGCCGGATCTCCGCCGGCCTGGATGAGCAGGTGGCGGGCGGCGTCGTTGGTCTCGATGATGTTCCCGTCGCGGTCTGCGACGAGAACGGGATAAGGGGCGTTGCTCCACGCCGTACTGACATGAGCACCACCACCGCGCGGACTGTCAGGGGTACCAGGGGAGGGAATCACATAGGAGGGGACGCATCGTGCGTACCCCACCACCTTTCTTCCGCTGGAAAATAGTTGACCGGCTGCAACCGTCTCGCATCCGCTGGTCCTATGCAATGTCAGGCCAAAGCCAGCACGACTTCCCCACGCCATTAGCCATATATCGCCCTTCTCGCAGGCTCGGCAGTACTGGCCCCTACCGGCGGAGCAGTGACGTCGGTCTCTCCTTGGGCCTCTTTGTTCGGCGATGCCCGCAGGACCGTGGCGAAAGACGCCCTGAGCTGGTTAGGAGAGGAGCCGGTCTGTAAAAATGCCCGGATGAACGATGAGGTGGAAGTGACTGTGGCCGTGGTCGACGGCATACGGACGGTGCGGGTCGCAGGGGAGTTCGACACCGACGAGGCCGACATTCTGGCCCACGCCCTCGCCCTGCCCCCTGATGGTTCTCCGGCCGGCACCGTGGTGGACCTGGCCGGGGTCGCCTTCGCCGATTCCTCCTTCCTGCACACCCTGTTCACCGCCCGGCAGCATCACGAGCGGGCCGCCGTCCCCCTGGTCCTGGCCGGGCTCACTCCGTTCCTGCAGCGAATGCTGGAGCTGACCGACCTCACCCGAGCCTTCACCATCGCCCCCACCCCGCCTGCGGCCGCGGACCTCATCCGCACGCGCGTTCCCCTGCCCCGCCGGCGGTGAACCGCGTACAACCCGCCCGCACGGGAAAACGCGATGGTGACCATATGAAGGAGAAGGGCGGACGAGCATGACGACGCTGGAGTCTGATAAGGGGCGGCATACGCTGCCCGCCACCGCCGGCGCCGCCCGCGACCAGGTCCGCGACCTCCTGCACACCACCGGACGCGCTCCCCCGCCCCGAACGGTCACCGACGACATCCTGCTGGTCGTCTCCGAACTCGTCACCAATGCCTTCCGGCACGGCGGCGGGCTGACCGGCTTCACCGCCCATCTCACCGATGGCGCCCTCATCGTCCGCGCCACTGACGCCTCCCCCGTGATTCCGCGGACGAGGACGGACAGCCATCCCACCGCGCCCGGCGGGTTCGGCTGGCCGCTGATCCAGAAACTCAGCCGCCGGCTCACCGTCACCCCCCTCGGATCGGGAAAGACCATCCAGGTCGTCCTGGACACCACCGAGCCACGCGTCTGACCGGATACCGCGATCCCCGGTGGACGGGCTCGCCGCCAAAAACGTCAGGCAAAGCCCCCCGTTTCTTCACAACAGCTTGTTCCGAACCGTGTTCGGGGTGTCGATGCGGACGGCGAGCAGGACGATTCCGTCGTCGTGAGCGCGACCGGCGATGCGGTCGGCGATCTGTTCCAGAAGACTTTTCACCGGGGTACTGCTGTTCTCGCCCAGCAGCCGGGAGGCCCGTTTCAGTCCTCTGATCGATGGAGGTGCCGGGTTCTTCAGCCAGGCCGCCCGCACAGAGCAGCAGGTCATGTTCCTGGAGCCGGTGCCTGGGCCGGCCTTGCAGGTCTACAGTGGAAGGGGCAGCGCCGGGAATACCTGACCGCAGGTTCACCGGCCCATAAAGCGGGGGACCTTGCTGTGCTCCATGTCACCACGCGCACCGGCGACCGGGTCACCGCAGCGCTGCCCGAAGACGTCGACCTTCACACCGCTCCTCTGCTACGCGCCGTGGGGGCCCGCATGATCGACGAAGGCTGCCGCCACCTCGTCCTGGACGCCTCCAAAAGCCGCTTCCTCGACTCCAGCGGCGTCACCCTGCTCATCCACTGGTACCAGCGCCTGACCCGGCTCGACGGCACCCTGAGCCTGACCGAGGTCAACGCCAACGTCTACGACCTGCTCCACCGCCTCGGCCTGGACACCGTCATCACTACCACCCTGCGCACGCCCACCCCAGATCCACCCGGCCCGTAGAACTGCGCCCCATGTGATGCGGCGATCGCCGAGTGAGGCCGATCCTTCTGAACACTGGCAATCCACGCGTCCGAGCAGGCATTGCATCCGCCGCTGAGCCGGCTCGGCACGAAGAGCGGGAAGCAGAGGCCTTCTGCCTTACGACGATTCGGTCTGAACCGTCCCCAAAGCGTCGATGCGAACGGCGAGCAGGGCGATGTCGTCATCGTGAGCCGGACCGGCGACGCGGTCGGCGATCTGCTCCAAAAGGCCTTCCGCCGGGATGCTGTTGTCCTCGCCGAGCAGGTGGGAGACCTGGTCGTTCCTCTGGTCGAGGGGGGTGCCGGGTTCTTCGACCAGGCCGTCGGTGTAGAGCAGCACCGTGGAGCCCGGCTCCAGGCGTGCGTGGTGCTGGGTGCGGCGGGCGGGCAGGCCGGGGTAGAGCAGCAGGTCGTGTTCCTGGAGCTGGTGGACGGGGCGCCCGGGTCGGGCTAGGAGCGGGGGCGGGTGGCCGGCGTTGGTCCAGGTGAAGTCCCAGGCGCCGTCGCCGAAGGGGGTGAGGTGGGCGTGGACGAGGGTGCCGGAGATGTTCATGTCCAGGTCGGTGATCGCGCCGTACAGTGCGTCGACCGCGGCGGCCGGTCCGCCGCGGGAGTGGTCGTGACTGGCTTGGCGCAGCATGCTGCGGGCCTGCCCCATCAACGTGGCGGCTTGCATGTCATGGCCGGTGATGTCACCGACAGTCAGCGCCAGCCTGGTGGCAGGAATACTGGTATGGGCGTCGGTGCCGGAGGGGCGGGTGGGGTTCAGCCGGTAGGCGTCGTACCAGTCACCGCTGACCATCTCCTGATCGGCCGCCGTGCGGTACAGCGCCGCAAGGTGCAGACCCCGAACGGTAGGCAGGTCGGTGAGCATGGCCTGCTGGAGTCGGCGGGCCACGTCGATGCGTCCGTCCAGGAACAGGGCGCGTTCGACGGCATCGGCGGTATAACGGGCCAGGACGGTCAGCACTGCCCGTTCGGAGATGTCGATCGTGCGGGGAGTGTCCCAGGCGAGGATGAGGGTGCCCAGCGCACGGCCGTAGGTGTCGGGCAGAGGCACGCACACGGCTGAGCACAGGTTCATGGCGTCGAACTCGGCGACCGTGTCGGGGTGGTAGTGGTCCACCAGGGTCTGCCGGTCGGGAACCAGCACGATCCTGTTCTCCCGCGCCGCCTGGGCGCTAGGCCACTGCTCGTGAGAGTCGTAGACCGGAAAACGCTCCTCCAGCGAGACGTACGAGGCCGCCTGGTCGGTCACCCGCCGCAGCGCGCCTTCCTGACGCAGCACCAGCCCCACGTAGGCCGGCCGCAGATCGCCACTGACCAGATCGCTGACCTGGCGGCGCACCTGTTCCAGGCCGGAGGTACGGGCCATGGTCTCCGCCGCCCGCAACAACAACCGCGAATTCCCCAGCAGCGCCGCGGCCTGGGCACGGGCCTGCTGCGCCTCTTGGGCCAAGGCCCGCAGCCGTAGCTGCGCGCTGCACGCCTGCGCCAGGTCCTCCAGCGTCTCCAGGTCCTGTTCGCTCCAGGCACGAGGGGCGGAATCGAGGGCGCACAGGGCTCCCAGCACCGTTCCCTCATCGCCCGTCAACGGCACCGCCGCACAAGCCACCGTGCCGAACCAGGCAGCAGGAGTGAAATCCCGCATCCGTGCGTCGGCGCGCACGTCTTTCACCACCAGCGGCTCGCCCGAAGCGGCAATCTGTTCACACGGTGAACCGGTCAGATCGGTCTGCCGGACGAGGGACCACGGTTCCCCCAGGCCTACCGCCCCGGGCAGGAGCTGCCGGTCCTGATCCACCAGGGCAACCACGGCCGCCGGCACGCCCAGCACGCCGGCCGCCAGACGTGCGAACCGGTCCATCCCCCCGTCCGCGGCAGTACCCGGACCCACCTGCTCGAGAAACGCCGAAGAGTCCTTCACGTCGTCTTCCGCACCGCTCTTCGAACCGTCGTTGTCAGAACGCATCCCCTGCCGCAATCGGTGGTCGCAATCCGCCCAGCGCATCTGCGCTGGGCGGTTGACGAAACATCTGTCAGCGTAGAACAGCCACGGATCTTGTCACCGGAGGGTGGACACCTGTTCGTGTCGTTGTGCGGCAAGCGTGAGAGTAGCTGACCGCTGCTCGTAGAGGACGGTGCCGCTGCCCTCGTCACCGAGCTGATGGCCCTCGCGCACCGCATGGGGCCGGAGTTCGGGGAGCGGTTCATGGAACGCCTTCAGCACCTCCTTGACACAGACAGCTTCACCGCACCGAAGCAAGGAGACCCGTCATGACCGAGCGGCCCGCCATCCTCCGCTACTTCGCCTTCGACCGCCTGTCGACCCATCTCGCCCAGATCAGCGAGCCCTTCCACGGCCTCGCCCACACCACGGCCGACTGGCTTCTGCCCGAGCCGAGCTGAGCGCAGGCCTGCGCGAGCTCCTGGAAGCGAAGGACTGCGCGGTCCGGGCAGCGCTCGACTCGGGTCCTCTGGCGTCCGTCTCGGCCCAGCAGCCCGCCACTGCGTGTCCGCACTGCCCCGACGGGCACGCCCCGCCCGACCGAGGCTCCCAGCCCTGGGGCGCGTTCCTCGGCCCCGAACGTGACGGCGACGGACAGCACACCACCATCCACGTCATGCGCGTCGGCAGCGCCCACGTCGCTGAATCCGATGCGCAGTGGCTGCTCGGCCGGATCAACCGGGACACCCACCGCCACGGGGCCGGCAGGGGACAAGCCCTTCACCAGCCGGTGGCGGGCTCTCCGCCGTCAGCCCTCGTCGAGGACGCGGCGGGCGGCTTCCATGTAGGCCTGCCTGGCATCCTCGACGGCGTCTCCGTCTACGCGGCCCGCATGATGGTTTGCCACAGCCTTCACATAGAGGAACGCCATTTCGCCAACGGAGTCAGGACCTTCGAGGATGACCGCTGTCTCAGTACCGGCCGTCCTGGCCATCGTGTCTTCGTCGAACGTCAGATGAGCGGTCTGGGCGGCGGTCAGGAAGTCTACGTAGGCCTGCCGTCGCCGTTCCTCGGCCCGGGCGCGCCGCTGTTCGTCGAGGGTGGCCTACACAGTCGATATCAGCGCCGCAGCCTGCGCTTGCCCCGCCTTCTCTGCCGCGGCGGCCTGGCGGTGGCCGGCCCTCCACGCGAAGAACCCCGTCACGAAGCCGCCCGCTACCGCCGACCCCGCAGCGATCAAGGCGATCTGAAGCTCGCTCATGCCGGGATCCTGCCATGGGCCTACGACGCAATTCCGAGCCCTGGAAGAGCGTTGTGTCCTGGCCAGGTCGTTTGATTACTCGGGCGATGCCGGCCGCTTGGGGTGGTCCGTTCCGGCGTGTGAGGATCCGCTTGTGGAGTGTGATGTGTGCGGGCGGTCGATGTGGCGGTGGCCGGTGCCACCGACGATCTGGGAAGAGGGGATCTGGTCCTGCTTGTGGTGCCATGCGGTCACCCATGTGGGCGGCGAGTGGTTCGAGATTTCGCGACCGTCGTATCTGCCTCTGGGGATGCGTTGGGAGAAGGCCGTCGCGGATGGCCTCACCGCTGGTGTCTCCCATGCCTTCGGCATCTTCGACAGGACGCTGTGCGGCATCCAGGAAACCGGCATGTCACCGTCCGACCACTGGTGGCTCCCGGAACGGGAAGACGTCTGCGGCGCCTGCCGGGAAGCGGCGGATGTCATCGATGATCGCTGGCCGCAGGCGATGAGGGGAGAGAACGCGCGCGTCAGTGTGGCCCGGCGGCTATGAGTCCTCCCCGTTCGGAGTCGGCTGTCCGCAGCGGCTCCGCGGTGATGCCGAGATCCGCGGCCACCGCCGCGTACGTCCGCTTGCCGACCGCGGCACGGTGGAGTGCGACCGACCGCTCCAAAGGGCCGGCCTCACGATCGCTGTCCGCCCTCCGGACTGTTCCACGCCACTGACTCCTCCCCCACGACCGACCGCCCGTGCGAACTCCACGCGCACTGAACGGACAAGCGCTTCACGGGAGCCTTGCACCGTTCACGTTGTTGTGGCTCGGACGCGAGTGCCAAAGGTGAATTCGCAGGGCTCACGATCTGCGCGGAGCCGGATGCTGGCAGCCTGTCGTCAGTGAATCGTGTACGACGGCGAACCCGTGGGGTGGGCTTCTTCCGCCGTGGGCCAGCGTCCTGCCCGGGCGCTGAAAGGGTAGGCGTGACAGCACGACAGACCATGAACAAGGAGTTTCCTCCTCTCACCGTTCCGCGGGACGTCGGGCTGTCCGGAAACCCTGGTGGGATGCCACGGCACGTCGCGTGCGTGATGGACGGGAACGGCCGGTGGGCGGAGCAGCGGTCCCTGCCGCGCACGTCGGGTCATCGTGCTGCGGAGACGACGGTCATCGACGTCATCGAGGCGGCGCGTGCGGCCGGGGTGGGATGGCTGAGCCTGTTCGCGTTCTCCACCGAGAACTGGAGTCGCCCGCAGACCGAGGTCGAATTCCTGATGCATCTCGTGCGCCGGGTGGTGCGCAAACACGCTCCTCTGTTGCACGCCCGGGGCATCCGCTGCCGCTTCCTCGGCATGACCGATCCCCGCATTCCTTCCGGCCTGGCCGGGGACATCGCGGACCTGACGACGCTCACCGACAGGAACCGGCAGATGACGCTGACCGTCGCTTTCGACCACGGCGGCCGCAGGGACATCGTCGAGGCCGCACGGTCACTGATCCGCAGTGGGGCGTCGGCCGAGTCCGTGACCGAGGAGAGCTTCGCCGCGCACCTGCCCTTTCCCGACACCCCGGACGTGGACCTCGTCATCCGGACCTCCGGCGAACAGCGCATCTCCAACTTCATGCTCTGGCAGGTCGCCTACGCCGAGTGGGTCTTTCCGCCGGTGCTGTGGCCCGACTTCCGCGCACCGGACTTCGTGCGATGCCTGCACTCCTACGGGCAGCGTGAACGCCGCTTCGGCGCCGTGCTGCCGAACCAGAACGGAGAAACCTGAATCGTGACCACCTCGGACGACCATCGCTCCACGAACGCCCGCACCGGCGCCGGCGACCACGACAGGGGGGACAGCGGAGCTGAAGGAGAATCCCTGTTCGGGACCGGCTCACAGTTCCACGGCTTCTTCAATGACCCGCGCTGGGCCCTGGCAGTAATCCGTGCGACCGTACTGGAGGCCGCGCACCCGCAGGTCGGCGCCGCCCTGATCGACAACTCCACCTTCGTCGCCCACCCCTGGCGGCGACTGCGCAACACCCTCACGAGCCTGCAACGCATGTTCGGGGCTGACGACCACACCCGGCAGAGGGAAGCCGCACGCCTCAACCGGTTGCACGCACGACTGCACGGCACCGACCCGCGCAACCGGCCCTACGACGCCATGGACCCCGACACGCGCGCCTGGGTGGTGGCCACCCTCTTCGAAAGCACCGTCACCATGTGCCGGCTCAGCGGACAACCACTCGAGCAGAGGACCATGGAACAGCTGTACCGCGAGTTCCAGGCCTTCCTCGCCGCCCTCGAGGGCCGGGCCGACCATCTGCCGCGCACTCTCGACGAATTCTGGCCCTACTACGACCGGGTGGTCGCCGAGGAACTGGAGAACACCGAGGCGATGCGGATCATCCTCTACAAGCTCTTCGACCACCTCCCCGCTCCGCCCGTGCTGAACGGTTTTCCCGCTCTGTGGGCGACCGGCCGTGCCGTCGCCGGCCCGGTCGTCGGAGCGATCACCGTGGCGTCCCTTCCGGAACCGTTCCGCCGCCGGGCCGGCCTGCCCGAGATCGCAGGGGTACAGACCCTGATGCAGGGCGCCTACCTGGCCGCGGGCCTGACCCGGTTCCTGCCCGAAGGCTGGATCAAGGCCGAGAACGTCCTCGACCTGCTGACGCTCTCTCCTGACAGTGACGATCCCCGCGCACGGACGATCACCGCCGTGCGCGATCAGATGAAGCGGGCCAGCGCCCTCATCCGGCTCATCACCCCGCTTCCCCCGGAACCCGGACCCGCTTCCGGAGGCGAAGCGCAGCGCAACGCCCAGGAGTTCTTCGCCGAGGTCCTCGACCAGACCGGGGACGGCTACCTGGACTGGCCCGACCTCGCCGCCATGGCACGCGAGCTCTCCAGCCGCCTCGATCTGGACGAGCCCGAGGAGACCAGGCTCTACGCCGCCTACGCCGACTGGTGGCGCGAACTGCAAAGCGCCCTCGACACCGACGGGGACGGGCGCGTCGGTCTCCACGAGTACGCCGCCGCCGTGCCGTCCTTGGCTGGACCCGCGCTGATCAGGGTCGCCGAGGTCCTCTTCGACGTCACGGACAAGAACGGTGATCAGTGCATCGACGCGGACGAGTACCGGGCCCTGTTCCGGACGGCCTTCCACCGCGACACCACCGAAGCAGGCGGGACCTACGGCCGCAGCGCGTTCGTCAACGACTTCCTGTCCTTCATGTCCGGCCGTCGGCGCACCACCCCCTACGACCCTCTCCTCGCCGACGCGTGACCACCTGGATCCAGGTCGTCTCCTCCTCGCACGGTTCGGCTCGGTACCGGCGCCATCGCCGGCCTGCTACGTGGCGTGCCGAGTCGGTACCGAGACGGGGCATACCTCCTGGCCGCCGACGGCGCTACCGGGCCGCGGGCGAAGGCCGGCTGTCAGGCGGGAGAAGGCGCGGACCGGGACCGGTGGCAGGGCCGCCGGTCCCGGTCCGCACGGACGCCGGCGCGTCACATCGGCTCGGGGAAGATGTCACTGATGCTCCAGGCGACGCTGAAGCAAGGGATGAACGCGTGGTCCTCCTGCTCGGTGTCCAGAGCTTGGAGCGCGAGGATCTGGCACATGGATGGTCTCCTCTTTCCTGACGGGATCATGTCGGTCGGTCATCGCACACCTCGGCGCGGAGATGTCTGCCGCCGCGCCGAGGAGGTCATGGGAGGTCCGGCCGGTGACGTCGGACGGCTGCCGGGAGCCCGGAAGGGGCCGTCGTGGGACGCGGACAGGAGCGGGCCGGACAGCAGGCGGTGCAGGGCCAGGAGGACACCGGCTCCGCCACTGGACAGGTCGGCGGTGAACCGCTGCGAACCCGCTCCGAGGAAGCGGACACCGCGTCGGTACGGAATGGCGTACTTCAGAAGACCGGTCCCGGCGCGCACGGCGTCTTCGCGTGCGGCGTCCGTGCCGGTCGCTTCGGCATGGTCGGCCAGGAACCAGGTCAGTCCAGCCAGTCCCCGGTACAGGCCCGCCTCCTTCGTGGCACGGGAAACCCTGATGCCGGTCACCAGCCGCGGAAGTGCCGCCGCGCAGCGTTCGTCCGGCGTGGTGGTCGTGTAGCGGGTGAGCACCGCCGCGAGACCGGCCGCGCCCGTGGCCAGATAGGGCATGGCGCGGGTGAGTCGTGCGTTGTCCGAGAGGGACAGGGCACCGTCTTCCAAGGCGAAGGTCCGGTCCAGCTCTTGGTGGAGCAGCAGACGGCCTGCCTCCAGGAAGCGTGCCTCGCCGGTGTCACGCGCCAGGCGGTGGAGGAAGAGGGCCAGACCCGAGCGGCCGTGCAGCAGGCCGCGGGCATCGTGCTCGCCGAGGGCGGCCGGCAGGTCGGGGACATCCAGCAGGCCTTCCCCTGCCGCGGCGGCCCGCTCCAGGTGGCTGTTCTCTCCGGTCAGCCGGTGCAGGGCGAGCCAGCCCAGGCCGACCCCGGCCCGCCCGCCCGCCAGCGTGCCGCACGAGGCGGTGAGCGGGTGATCGTCGGCGTCCTGGAGCAGATCGACGGCCTCGTCCAGCCGACCGAGGCCGGCCAGGACCCGGGCGACACCGGCCGACCCGACGAGCAGCCCGGGAGACAGCGCGCCACGCAGGGCCAGGGCGTCGCGGCGCAGCCGTTCGCATATCTCCTCCGGCACCGCGGTCCCGGCGCGATGCAAGGCGTACACCACCCCGGCCGTACCGTAGGCCAGGCATACGTTGTTGGTGCGGAACGCCTCGGGGGAGGGAGGGAAAGCCCACTCCGGACGGTCGACGTCGGCCATCTCCAGCAGACCCGCCGTCACCTCCTCGGCCAGCCGAGTGAGACGGCCGTGCAGATCGGTGTCCGGCTCGGTGGAGGGCAGACGATCGGAACCGTCGTCGTTCAGGTGGAAGACGGTCGCGCGCCGCCACAGGTCCTGCGGGGGAGCCACGTCCGCCAGATCGCGGCGCAGGAGCAAGAGGTTGGCGGGCGCGTGCTCGGCGATTTCGTTGAACGGCGCCAGGAACGCGAGGGCGACCGCAGACGTGCCGTACCGGTCCTGCAGGAGCGGATCGGTGTCGGCCCGGCGCAGCCCGGGCGGCGGGGTGAACCCCGGAGTGCCCATCCCGCTCGGAGCCGCGGACAGTGCCGAGGCCGCCTCGAAGTCCACCAGCCGTGCCCCGCCCGACGGCGTGACCAGGACGTTGCCCAGGTTGAGGTCACCGAACCGGTAACCGGCGGCGTGCAGTCGTTCCAGCGAGGCGTCCAGCGCGGCCAGCAGCCGCCGGCACGCCTCGTAGTACGCGGCAACGGACTCGGCCGTGCGGTCGGCGCGTGCCAGTGGGGAGGACCGGCTCAACCAGCCCACCAACGGCTGCCCGGCGACGTACTCGGTGACGAGGAAATCGTGCTCCCACTCCGTGAAGTGTTCCAGGGGCTCCGGGCCCACCCCCGGGACGGCCGCGTGCAGGTCGCGCAGCACGTCGTACTCGTGCCGCAACCGCTGCCTCGCGTCGGTCCCGTCGAAGACCAGACCGTTGTGGGCACGGGCCTCCTTGAGGAAGACGGTACGGCCGGTCCGCCGGTCGCGGGCCCGGTAGGCACCACCGGCGTTGCTCAGGCGCACCGCTCGGTTCACCTCGTAGTCGCGGATCAGGATCGGGCCCGCGTGCGGCTGCTCCTCCCGCTCGACGAAGGGGTCCGTGACTCCCGGGGGCAGGTGGAAGGCGGGCAGCCGTGAGTCCACGATCTCGCGGCCGGAGCCGTCGTGGATCACCCCCTCACGGGTGCCGTCGGCCCTGAGCCGGCTGCTGGCGCCGTCGAAGGAGCCATAGCGGTAGTGGACCGTCCGCGAGTCGCGAAAGCGCCGGTCGGTGAGAACGTAGGGTCCCTCCTCCCCGTCGAGCGCCTCGCGCAGGCGTTCCAGCAGTCGGCGTGCGGTCGTCGTGTCCGGTGGATACACGGTGCAGAACTTGCCCGCCTGGGCACGCACGGCGTGCTTGTGATGCAGGAACAGGAAGAAGAGGCGGGCGCTCAGGTGCTTGAAGGGCACTCCTTCGGCGAAGCAGATTCCGGCGACCGTGTCGAGCACGTGCTGCGCCCGCTCCAGACGCGCCGACACGTGGATCTTCCAGCCCTGTTCGGGGAAGCCGGCCCGCGGACCGGCCCAGACCGTCCAAAGCCCCTGGGAGGAGCCGTGCGCGCCCGGCGGAACCTCACCAGGAGCGAAGCACGGCCCGGGGTCGGCCGCGCTGGGCAGCGGTAGGAAGTACTCCTGGTCCGCGAGTGCCTCGCCGAAGCCTTCGAGCACGGGATCTCCTCACAGAGCGGTGATGGACCACTTCAACGGTCTCGTGCGCCGGGCACTGGTACCGGCAGGTGCGGCGGCGGTTCCGGCGGCGGTGTGTGCGACCGGTGTCGAGCGAGAGCGCCCCCGGGACGGCCCGCGGGGCCCGGGCACGCCCGGAAAGTCGGCCGATTTTTCTGTTGTGTTCGCCGACGAGGAGACGATGAATCGTTCGGTGCGACTCCCGATCATGGAAGATGCGCCGATCGGGCGGGCGACGGCGGGACGGTGCCGGAGCTCAAGCAGGGCTCGCTGGAGCCGCTGCCCGAAGCGGCCGGCACCGTGGCGGTGCTGAAGGACCTCATCACTTTCGACGTCATGGCCCTGTACGTCGCCGACCGGAGCCAGAAGCTCCTGGTCCACCTCGCCTGCGCGGTCCTGACCGTCCTGATGTTCATCGACAACAGGCCGCCGGTCGAAGCGGTCGCCTCCGGCGGGACGGTCGCGCTGCTGTGCACCGTGGCATTCAGGGCGGGCACGGTCCGCCGCAGGATGATCGCACAGCGACTGACGGACGCCGGGCTCCTCGCGGTGCGCGACGAACAGGGCAGCCGGCGATTCCTGCGCCCGGGACAGCATGTGCCCGGCCACACCAATCGACCCGCCGCCTGAAGACCCCGGCCCCCGTCACCGCGAAGTTGCCCGCACACTCGACCGTGCCCGAACGGGGACTCCGCACGCAGGTGATCATGGCGACCGGATCGGGCAAAACCCTCGCGGCCGCCCGCAGCGCGGTGGAACGGACGCGGGGCCTGGAGAAGGTGACCGTGTACGCCACGTACGCCGGCTTCGGGACGGGGGCCCCGGAGCGCGCGCACGCCGCCGGTCTTCCGGGGTGGGACCTGATCGTGGTGGACGGGGCCCACCGGGTTTCGGGCCGGATCGGGAAACCCTGGGCCGTCGTCCACGACAACGCCCGCATCCCGTCCCTGCGCCGCCCCTACATGACCGCCACGCCCCGCCTGTGGCAGCTCGGAGACGACGACATGGCCGGGACACCCGGCGAGCTGGTGGCGAGCATGGACGACGACCCTGCGGGGCTCTTCGGCGGCCACTGCTTCACCCTGATGCTCTCCGAGGCCATCGACCGGGGCATCTGTGTCCCCCCTAACAGGTGGTGTGCGTGGACGTCACCGGCACCCAGCTCCGGGCCACGCGGCTCCTGGGCGCGGAGTCGCGGTACGAGGAGATGCGCGGGGCCCGGTTCGCGGCGCTCCAGACGGTGCTGACGAGGGCGTCGGCCGAGGAGAACCTGAAGCGCACGCCGGTGTTCCACGGGGTGATCAAGGAGGCCAAGGCCTTCGCGGCCGGCCTTCCCGGCGTCGGCGGCGAGGTGGTGCACAACGCTTGAGGCGGTAGTCCTCAGGAAGAGGGTGTCGGGGTCGGTTTCGTCGGTGTGGCCGGCGTCGCCGGGATGGTGTAGACGTGTTCGGGGCTGACCACCTTGGTGACCGCCTCCGCCACTACGGTGCTCGGTTCCTGTCCGTCCGGGGCTGCGTCGTCGGTGTTGAGCACCACCACCATGGTGGCCTGTGCCTCGGGCAGGTAGACCGTCACCGACTCGTAGCCGGGCAGTGAGCCGTTGTGCCCGATCCAACCTTCGGTGAGGAAGATACCCATGCCGTAGCCGATGCCGGGGGCGAACGTGCTGCGTGGCACGAGTCGCTCGGCCTGCGTGTTCGGCTCCAGCAGCGTGCCGGTGGCTACTGTGCGGGCCCAGGAGCGCAGATCGCGGACGGTGGAGATCATGGCGCCGGCCGCCCATGCCCAGGACGGGTCCCAATCGGTTGCGATCTCCTCCGCCGGTCCGCCGCTCTGGTCGGTGTAGCCCTGGGCGTGCGGCTGTGGGAACTCCGCCCCGGTCGGCAGGAAGGTGTCCGGCAACCCGGCCGGCCCGGTGATGTTCTCCCGCAGGAAGTCCTTCAGCGGCTGCCCGGAGACCTCCTCCACCACCAGCCCCAGCAGGATCAGGTTGGTGTTGCTGTACTCGAAGCGCGCGTCGGGCTGGAAGTTCACCGGGTGCCGGAAGGAGTAGTCCAGGAGCTGCTGGGGGGTCAGCGGCTGCCGGGGATTTCCCAGGAGCTGCTTCTGGAAGGCCGAGTCCTCGCTGTAGTTGAACAGTCCGCTGCGCATGTCGGCCAGATCCCGCAGGGTGATCTTCCCGCCGTTCGGCACCCCGTCGACGTACTTTCCGATCGGATCGTCCAGTTTCAGCTTGCCCCGGTCGACGAGTTGCAGTATTGCCGTCACCGTGAAGGTCTTGGTCTCGCTGCCCATCCGGGTGTAGAAGTCCGTGCGCATCGGCGCCCCGGTGGCCTTGTCGGCAACACCGTAGGCGCGCACGTACTCGCCCTTGCCCGGCGCCGACAGGGACACGATCGCTCCCGGCACCCCGGCCTCCTTCAGGGCCCCGCGGACTGCCGCGTCCACCTCGGTGCGCACCTGCGGCGTCAACGTGCGGAACGCCCCTCCAGGTGACGGTGAAGGCTGCGCATCGGAGGGGAGCGCGGCCGCGAGGACGCCCGGTGGGCCCTGTGCCGCATATGCCACACCGGTCGAGGCCGGCAGCGCAAGCGCCACCACCAGGGCCGCGCCGGCGCGCACGTCACGTCGACGGAAGAGCGAACCGCTCATGGAGAGCCTCCCTCAGGAGAGGAACAGCTTCTGAAGAGTCTAGGTTCATCACGCTTCATCCGCATGGTCGAACAGACCTGCGGCCGGTCTGATCGGTGTTCCTACCGCGGCAAGCGGGTGGTACTGGTCCGGGACGGGCTGTCGGCTCATCGGAGGGCGATACGGGCCCGGGTGGCCGAGCGGGTCTGGCTGATCCTGGAGCGGTTGCCCGCCTGCGCACCCGAGCTCAGCCTGGTGGAGCTGCTGTGGTCCTCGCCGAAGAAACGCGAGCTCGCCAACCTCGCGGGCGACCACCTCGCCGACGTTGCCGGCGCCACCGAACAGGCATCCACCGCATCGACACCAACCCCCGACTGCCCCGGTCCTTCCTCACTCACACCGGCCTCACCCTCCCCCCACCAACCCCACCCGACCAACGAAAAGATCAGTAGGTTCACGGCTTGCAGGCGGTTTCGCCGGTCCCGCCCCGATGAGGATTGCCCCTGCCCACTCCTCCTGGCAGCCCTGACCAGCGAGCTCACTCAGCGGACCGGCAGCTTGCATGTCGACCGCGGCGGTGACGGCGGGGAGTGGCCGGTGTCAGCGTCAGGCGTCAACCTTCGCCGCCGTATGTCATCCGGCCCGCAGAGGCGCGGCCAGGCCGGCGATGACACGCTCGTGATCGATACGCCCAGGTGCAGCACCTTGATCAACGCCCCGGTGGCGTCGTTCACTGGCGGCTCGTCATCTTCCGGCCGGAGGCCGCCGCCATCGTGCGCCCGCGAAGCGGACGAGCGCGTCATCCAATTCAGGCCGGATCATCGCGTCGTCCGGGTCTCCAGTGGGGCAGTCGAGCGGCCACAGGGCCACCCAGCCCGTGCTGTTGACACGGATCCCCGGCCCGGGAGCGGCTTCGGCAGTGAGGCGCAGGTGAAGCATGACGGTGCCGTCGTCATTCTTGCCGAGCGGCGGTTCGAACAGGCGCGGTGCGACGTCCGCGACCTCCCGCCACTCGAAGCGGAGCGCCCGCCTACTCGACGCGAACTCGATCCCGTTCTCGTCCAGGCGTAGCTCGGCGCGCCGCCAGGTGAGGGGCGGGATCAGAAGGTCGATGGCCAGGGGAAGCGCCACGAAAAAGCCCACGGTCTGCAGGGCACCGGGATCCTGCCAGCCGTCCTGGAGGGTGATGATGCCGATCCACACCAGCGCGATCGTCCACATCCCCACGTACGTGCCCGGTCGCCCTCTGGTGCTCCGCAGCCCGACGTAGCCGGGGATGCGTACGGACTGTGGGCTGCTGCTCGCCGCAGGCAGCGGGCGGACCGGCCAGGGCACGCGGGTGCGGGCGCGACGCCGACGTGCCGGGGTCCCGCCTCGCTGATGGTCAGCGAAGCCCGCCTGGATCTGGGCGTGGCGGAACTGGTAGACGCCGCCGACCTGTCGCAGCAGGCCCACCCGGCGCGCGTCCTCCAGGAATGCCATGGTCGACCATGGCAGTCTCCCCGAAGCCGCGAGAGTCACCTTCGCGAGCAGCCACTGCGTCCAGGGGCTGCTCGCCACGATCACCGCGGCCGCCCCCGCGGTCCCGGAGATCCAGCTGCCGAACAGCACGGTGCGGTCCGGGACCTGGACGATGCTGAGGGTGCCGATGGCTCCGATCACCGGTGCGACACCGAGCACCATGAGTACGGTGCTGGCCCTCTCGCCGCTCAGCAGCGCCCGCGGTCCGACGGCCTGCGCGGTGTCGGCGGGCGCGCCGACGACCATCATGAGCAGCGGCGGAACGATGAAGCCCAGTGCCATGAACGGCTCGTCCTGTGCCAGGAGCAAGACGATGGGTGCCAGAAACACGAGAAGCCAGAACAGGCCCGGGATACGCGAGCGGTGCCTGCCGAACATGGCGAGCCGACGGGGTAGAGGTCCCTTCCATATCTGCGAGAGCAGCAGGAACAGGCCTCCCATCGTCCCGAACATCATGGCAGCCCAGGCTCCCGCGGCTACTTGGAAGGCTTGAAACGCATCGCCTCCGGTGATCCAGTCCTGGAACCACGAAGAACTCAGCATCAGCAGGACGTAGCCGACCAGCAGCGCAGGCGCCTTGAGGAACGTCGGCGCCTTCGCTCGGTGCAGCTCCCACCAAGCGAACTCTTTGGTCTTTGCCGCGGTGAGATGGACGGCCAGGAAGCCAAGGGCACGCTGCGCCTGCGCGTGCCCCCACTCACGTACTGGATGGGGCTGGTGGGGCGAGGCCGGTCCGCAGGGGAAGGCCGCCGGAACCATGGAGACGAGCAGGTGGCGTTCGATCGCCACGACGTCGGGAAAGCGGGACTCGTCGGCGAGCTCGCCGGGATCGGAATCCGCACGGGCGTACACCGTGCGCGCCAGCCACAGCATGAGCGGGGACGAGAGGGCCCTGGCCGACACGGCCTCGGGGTGGTGGGTGATGTGTTCCAGGAGCGCTTGCCAGCGCCGGGTGTGCTGGGGATGCGAAGAGCCGCGCAGGTACGCGGCCGCCGCGGCCCTTTCCACCGGTTGTGCTTTGATCACGGCCGCCGCCTGTAGCACGGTCTCCTCTTCGACGAGTTCGGCGTACTCAGTCGTTCGGGAGGTGAGAATGAGCGGCGCGCTGTCGACGCCCGTCTTGTTGAGCCCGGCCAGCGCCGCGGACCGAAGCGGACGCGGCAGTTCGTCCAGGCCGTCGAGAACCGGAAGTATCCGCCGGTCGCGTACCAGTTCGCGGATCCGGGCTCGGTCGAGATCCCTGCTCAGGCCGACGTATTCCTCGTGGACACGGCGCGCGAGCCAGACGTCGAAGTGTTCCTTGCTCGCGTCCCAGGAGGAGACCAGTAGCGGTACGGGGACGGACCTGGTCACATCGTGCAGGCTCAGCAACTGCAGCGCGAGCAGGATCGTCAGGGACGTCTTGCCCGTGCCGGGACCGCCGATGATCACCAGACGCCGGGCGCGCAGAGCCCGGAAGGCGGTGGCGAGTTCGGCGAGGCCCACAGTGCTGCCTGCCACGTCCGCCCCGATGTGCTCACGGTGATCGGCCACCGTCCAGTCGGCTCGCCAGCCCACCGCGAGCCTGGCGCTTCCGGTCAGGCCGAGCGCCCCCGCCTCGTCCCGCCACTGGGCGAGCACCACGCGCGCCAATTCGGCGGCGGCGCGGTCCTGCGGCGTCTGCGGCAACGGCAGATGCAGGTGAACGGCACTGAAGTCCCGGCCCTGGATCACGTACGTCGCATTGCCCGAGAACACGTTGTGCACGTCGCCCTGTGCTTGCTCCGACATGGCCACTCAGCCGGTCGCTGTCCGCGGTCTACCGGAAAGCTTCAACTGGTACGCCCCGTCCCGCCCGACGCCGCGCTCCGGCCACCACGAAATCGGGCGGCGCGCCTCCGGACGTACGGGCTCGTGGAGGCGCACCGGCGACGCCACGCCGGGGCGTCCACGCCAGGGCTGGCACCGCGTCATGACTGGTTGAACGTTATGGGGCCGTGGAAATCCCGCCCCATGACGACGGTGTCCTGCCTGCCGCCCGTGATGCGGTTGTCGACATCACCCGCACCGGTTCGCGCTGCGGCGTCTTCCGCAGTGCTCCGCCAGGCCGTGAGACCGTCGCGAAACGCGTTGTCGTACGTGGCCCGCAGCGCCAGCACGCGGGCGAGCGCTCGCGCCCGCTCCATGCTCTCGGCCTGCTCGTCCAGAGCCACGAGTTCTTCCTCCCCGGACGGAACCTCCTCGGGTGCGCCAAGCACCCCGTCCGGTTCGGTGCGGCGCCGCACGAGGTCACGCAGCGACATCCACGCCTGCTGCCCCGCCGTGCCCGCCGCGCCACTGGCCAGCGCCGTGAGGAGCTCAGCCGTGATCACTTCCATGGGCCCTCCATCCCCCGTCGTGCCCCAAACTCCCTCGTCTCCAATGGAGTTGCACCCGGCGGAGAGGGCGCTGCCTGAACGGTACCTGCCCGGATCTCACTGCGCGCGAACCTCAGTGCCGGCGAAATGCCGCAGCACCCAGATCCTCGCCGAGGATCGATCATCTGCGCCGGAAGAGATGTTGCAGGGGGCATTCAGGCGGAGCAGCCCGTGCTCGGCAACGAGCAGCCCCCTGCGGCACCATCCCGGCCGCGTCTGCCCCCCGCCCGGTCCGCGTCGCTTGCGGGGGGGGGCCGGGCCGCGCCCGTCTCCGGGCTCCCCACGGAAGGCAATGCCGCATCGCGTGGGGTGCCCGCCGTAGGGACGCACTTCGGACTGATCGATGAGTCGTGGTGCCCAACCGTCTCTCAGAAGGTGCGCCATGAGTACGACCGGATGCTCGAAGTGCTCCACAAGCGGACCCCGCACGCCAGGATCCTGACCGTCGGCTACCCCGCGGTCGTCCCCCAGGACGCCTCCAGCGGCAACTACGGCGACCTGACCCAGTTCGGCACCGTCACCCCAGGTGACCTGGACTGGCTGCGCGAGGACGTCCTGGAGCCCCTGAACAGGGCCATCGACAACTCCACCAACGCCCAGGGAGCCGCCGGCGTCGTCGACCTCTACGACTCCTCACGCAACCACAGCGTCTGCGGCAACTCCGAGTGGGTCGAAGGCTTCGTCGCCCTCCCCGACCAGCTCTCCTCCGTCCACCCAACGCCCTCGGCCACCGCAACGCCGCCGACCACGTAGAAGAAGCCATGCTGAACGCCATCAGCTGAGGTACCTCGCGCCCGCCTCCCTCGGCGCACTGGCCTCCGGTGACAGCCGGAGGCCAGTTCCCCGCACAGCCCTTACGCGCAAGCGGTCGCAGACGGCGCGGCCTCCACGCAGGGCCTGCGTATCGCCGGAAAAGAGCCCGCCGGCTCAAACAGGTCGCTCGTTCGAAGGCGAAGAAACATTTCCGCAGTTCACAGCCGTGCACAACGCGGGAAATGGCCACGACGCCCCTCTTCGCCCGGGGCCCTGCCGATTCCACTTGGATGTGGCCGTCCGTGGCCCTCATCATCATCGTCGCCGCCCTGGCCCTGCTGGCGGGCCTGGCCGCCAACCGCTTCCTGCGGCCCCGCCTGCTGAGCGAGGACAACGACACCGGCATGGCCGTCAAGGACCTCGTCGGCCCCCTGCTGACCCTGACCGTGCTGCTGCTCGCCTTCGTCCTGGTCACCGCCAACGGCTCCTACGGCAAGGCCGAGGTCGCCTCCCGCGGCGAGGCGAAAGCCGTCGACCAGCTCGTCGAAGCCGCCGAATACGCACCCGCCGCGCAAAAGGCCGCCATCCAGGCCGACGGCAACGGCTCGGCCGCCCCCAGCGTCTGGTCCACCGACTTCCGCCGCGTCTTCCGCGAAGTGGAGGGCAAGCCGGTCTTCGGCATGCTGGTCGCCGCCGACAACAAGCGCTCCGAGGAACGCGAGGAACGCCTCACCCAGGCCACCGCCAGCATCCCCGGCGCCATCCTGTGGTTCCTGCTCGCCACCCTGGTCATCACCGTCATGGCCCTGGGCATCTGCCTGCCCAGGCGCAACAACCGCGGACAGGTCATCACCCTGGTGGTCATCACCGCGCTGCTGACCACCACCCTGTGCATCATCCGCGACGTCGACCGTCCCTTCGGCGGCATCATCGACATCGAACCCACCGCGATCACCGAAATCGAACGCCAGGCCACCCGCGACTACCTCGCCAACCACACCGCGGCCGACCTGCCCTGCGACGACCGGGGCAACCGCAAGAACATCTGAGCCGCACCGCACCAACCAGCCCGGACACGGAAACGGCCCGCACCGATGCGGTGCGGGCCGTCTCACCATCCGAAAACCCGCCGGAAGGGGGAAACCAGCAGGCCCTTTCCTGTCCAGAGCGAACCCATACGCTCAAACCCCCGCATGCCCCCGATCCCGTCGGCCCCCAGACCTTCCGGAGAGTCGCCTGGACTGGGTCGCGCCAGGAGACGCGCACAGGAGATGACGTGCAGGCCCGTGCTCCTTACGCCCAGTGACGCGTCACGAACGGTCAGAGCGGGGCGGTATCGCTCCCCGGACAGCTCAAGGCCTGCGGGCCGTGAGAGCGGCAGGGGTGTGGGGGATCAGCTGGGCCACGTCATAGACGGTGGGGAACAGGTCGGCCGCGATCAGCAGGAGTTGCAGCGGCTGCTCGCGCAGGTTCGTCACCGACGTCCTGCGGCACACGCTGCCCTGCGGGGCTGGGCCGAACAGCAGGCGCAGGCCGGCTATGTCGGTGAAGGACAAGTGCTCCAGGTCCCACACCAGGCCGGTCACGTGCGGCGGCAGCCGGTCCACGGCCGCGCGCAGCGGGGGCAGGGTGTCGAGGTCGATCTCCCCGTGCGGGGTGATACGGGCGCTGGTGCCGGTGATCGTGGTGGTGATGTTCATGCCGGGCGTGCCCCCCTCCCGGGGGTTGATGAGCCCAAAGGCGAAGCACCCCTGTGCCAAGTGGGGTGGACGACGATGGTGGGATCCGGGTGCCCGGAATGGGGGCGACTCCCATATCCCAAGGGCCGCCACCATGAGCGGCGACCGGTCTCGCGTCCTGCCAGCGTCCCATACCCGGTCCCAGACGTGAAACGACGGGCGAGCGTTCCAGCTCACGGGCCTGTGCGAGGTGGACCGGACGCTCCTTCGAGGAGTTGATGTACGGGATGACGAAGTTGGTGGGGCGGGGCGGTGCCCAAGTGCCAGGGGTGTCTGGGGTTCGCTTTCTCACAAGGTTCGGTATCCGGTCGAAGACAGTGCCGGCAGCGAGGCGCCACGGCCACAGCCCCGCGACAGCCGCTCGGTGCCATCCACGCCTTCATCCGATCGGCCTCAGAACTGTCCGACGGTTACGTCAGGCTGGCAGCGTCGGCCAGAGTGAGGCGGGCGGTGATGCGCTTACCGACCGGTTCCCGCTCGATGAACAGCTCCTCGGCGACCGCCTTGATGATCTCCATGCCGTGTTGGCCGATACGGCCCGGATCAGCGGCGCGGGCCGCCGGAACGACCGGGTCGCTGTCCCATACGACGATGTCCACGCTGCTCGTGCTGATGCGCAGTTCCATCAGGACGGGACCGGGAGCGTATTTGCAGGCGTTGGTGACCAGTTCGCTGACGACCAGTTCGGCCAGGTCCCGCGCGCGTTGCGAGACGGGCAGGCGGTGTTCGGTGCGGGCCCGGTCCAGGAAAGCGGTGGTGTGGTGGCGGGCGGCGGCGATGCATCCGCCGTCACCGTCCAACGCGTAGTCGGCGCGCATCAGGTACCGGTCGGGCGGGGGCTGGGGATCGCTGTCACCGTCGCCGTAGGAGTCCATCGGTTTTGTCCTCGTTCCCGTTCACGCGACGCGGCTGCCCGCCTGGGTGATCCCCACCCGAGTGGAGGCTGAGCGCGCCGCTGTCCGGGTGCTTCCGGCCCGGGCGGATGCGGCAGAATCATCCGCACGCTCCCGTCCCTTGCCGGGAGGGTAAGCCTAGGCGCACTCGAGGAGAGCATGACCGGCAGCACAGAAGCGGGCCGGTCCCAGCACCTGTCCGCGGCGCACCACGCCGTCGACGGTGTCCATGTCGTCACTCCGCGGGGCGAGATCGATCACACCACCAAGGACCTCCTCCAAGCGGCCCTGCTGGACCAGGACGACCCGTCGTCAGAACCGCCGCGTGTCGTGGCGGATCTGGAAGGCGTGACCTTCATGGACTCCAGCGGCATCAACATCCTCATCTCCGCCAACCGCCACCTGACCGAAGCACACGGCTGGCTGCGCGTCGCCGCCGCCCAGCAAGCCGCCCAGCGCGTTCTGAGTCTGGTCGGCCTCGACACCATCATCGGCTGTCACCCCACCCTCGAGCAGGCGCTGCACCACTGACCTGCGGACCGTCACCGCCCCGATCCGCAACACCGTCAAAGACCGCCACCTTGCTGACCGAACACCGTGATGCCGACAGTCAGGGCATGTCACCGGAGTGGTAGAAGCGGCACACGACGCCCGGCCCGGGCACCCGGGCCTCGCCGGGGCGCGGATCGTACGGGGCGCAGCCTCCGGGCCACCGGCCGAGCTCGGTGATCCGGGGCGAAGACGAACAGCAGCAGCGGGAAGGGCCGCTCCAGGTACGGCCCGGCGTAGGTCTCCTGCCAGTGGAAACGCGGAGAGCAGGGTGACGGCCCGAAGCAGGGTCCTCATCAGGCGGGTTCATCCCCATCTCAAGCGGGGAGCAGGGCACGAACCCCGGTGTTGTCGGCGAGGGCCAGGGCCTAACCCCGTAGGCGCGGGGAGCAGCACATCGTCATGGCATGCTCCCTGTAGGGGCCTGACCCCGCGCGAAGCGGTGTCTCCTGGTCCATGGTCGGGGCACCGTGCGCGTTCGGATCGGTGCGTGCCCTCCAGGTTGTGCTGCGGTCGGGCCCGGGCACGGGGGCCCAGAGGGTGGAGAACAGGGTGTCGGTGGAACGTCACACAGCGGGGGTGCTCGGGCAGATCGCCCGTCAGCAGGACATCGTTGAGCTCGCCCCTCAGGGCTCCGCGGCGAAGGCGGCCGCTCTGGCGCACGTGGCGGAGCAGTACGGCTACACGTACGGCACGGCGTGCAGGACCGGGTTCAAGAACTCACTGGTCCAGGTCAGGATGTACCGGGACCCGCGGCCCGACGCGCGCGTCCGCGAGGCGGCAACCATCGCCGCCCATCCGCGGGCGGGCAACGGCGGGACGGTGCCGGGGCTGAAGCAGGGCTCGCTGAAGCCGCTGCCCGAAGCGGCCGGTGACGTAGCGGTGCTGAAGGACCTCATCACTTTCGACGTCATGGCCCTGTACGTCGCCGACCGGCGCCAGAAGCTCCTGATCTACCTTGCCTGCGCGGCCCTAACAGTCCTGATGTTCATCGACAACAGCTCGTCGGTCGAAGCGGTCGCCTCCGGCGGAGCGGTCGCGCTGCTGTGCACCGTGGCGTTCAAGGCGGGCACGGTCCGCCGCAGGATGATCGCACAGCGGCTGACGGACGCCGGGTTCCTCGCGGTGCGCGACGAACAGGGCAGCCGGCGGTTCCTGCGCCCGGGACAACATCTGCCCGGCCACACCAACCGACCCGCCGCCTGAAGACCCCGGCCCCCGTGAACGCCACCCACGATGAGGGGACGACGGCGCTGCTGCGCCGCGTCCTCAGGGACGAGCCGGCCGACGGACCCTTCAGCGACCCGGCCACCGGCTCATCACCCTGGCGTCCGAGGACTGAAGCCCGGCCCGGGGACTAAAGCCTGCTTCAGATGCTGCCGAAGGGTGCCAAGCCCGGACGGCCGCCGGTGCACAGCGAGCGGCAGCTGATCAACGGCATGCGGTTCCGGATCCGGACCGGGATGCCGTGGCGAGATCTTCCCGACCGATACGGGCCGCGGGAGACGGTCTACGGTCCGTTCCGCCGCTGGCAGCGCGACGGCACCTGGCACCGCATCTTCGAGCAGCTCCGGGCCCGATCCGACGCGAAGGGCCTATCACCTGGGACATCTCGGTGGACTCCACGATCGCCCGAGCGCACCAGCGTGCGGCGGTGCCCGCAAAAGGGGGATCTGCAGGTCGAGCCGCCCGGCGGCGTCTTCACTGAGCCAGAAGACCACGGGCTCGGACGCTCGCAAGGTGGACTGACCACCAAGGTCCACCTCGCGGTTGAGCAGTCCCAGAAGCCGATGTCGCTAGTGATCACGACTGGACAGCGCGGGGGTTCCCCGCACTTCCAGGTCCTCCTGGGCCGTGTCCGGGTGCCCCGGCTCGGCCCGGGTCGGCCGCGCACCCGACCGGACAAGGTCCGCGCCGACAAGGCATACGGCTCCCACGCGAACCGCGTCCACCCGCGCAAACGCAAGATCTACTGCACGATCCCGGAGAAGCGCAACCAGATCGCCGACCGCAAGAAGCGCGGCTCCCACGGTGGCGGCCGCCGAAGTTCGACAAGGACGGCTACAAAGAGCGGCACGCGGTGGAGCGCCGGACCAACCGCCTCAAGCGCCACCGCGCGGTCGCCACGAGATACGACGAGCTCGCCGTCCGCTATGAGGCGACGGTACTGATCGCGGCCATCAACGAGCGGCTCTGACAGGGCCGTCGGCCCTCATGCCGGACCGGTGCCCGGCATGATGGACACCATGACCACGCCGAGCGCCGACTGGATCACCGTCACCGCCTACGAGAACCTGCCGGGCTGCCTCCGGCCCATGGCGGCCGTCCGCGCTTGACTGCGCGATCGGGGCATCGACTGGATGCCCTTCGACCAGACCGAGGTCCGTTGGGATCTGGCCTGTGGTGTCGGTGCCGACGGTCGGTGGCACGGCTGGTTCGACGTCCACATCCATGCCCGTGCTCTGCGACGCCATGGACTGCACCCCGACCAGCCGACCTCCCGGGTCACAGTCCCCTCTCCGCCCAGCTGGTGGCACGCCGCAGCCGAACGTCACGCTCATTGGTGATCCCCTTCTGAAACAGGCCCTGAATGGCCGCTTTGAGGGAGCTCGCCGTCTTGTTGCCATGACTGCGTCGGCCAGATCAGCGCCTGGGCGACGATGACGTTCTCGCCGTTGAAGGTGACAGCAGGACCTTCATGCAGCTCGTATCCAAGCTCCAGCGCCTCGCTCACACGGTGGCAGAACGCGGGATCGTCCGGGCCGGTCAGGACCCGGTAGATGGGCAATCCGTCAGGCGGTGTACTCATCGGCAAACGATCTCATGAAGCCCCCGGGCTCCATGGGCTTCGTCAGTCGAGGGCCTGGTAGAGCGTGGTCCAGAAGTCGGCCATGGCCCGCGGCGAGTCCGGGGTGGACAGTCCGACCTGGGTGAGCAGGACGCCAGTGAGCTGATGGGTCGGGTCCGCGTAGGCGGTGGTGCCGGTGCCGCCGAACCAGCCGAACCGGCCGACGGGCGCGTAGTTGTCGCGGCCCGTGTCCACCGACATGCCAAACCCCAGCCGCCGGCCGCGCCCTGGCCGGACGACAGGTGGGCGACGCCGTCGAACATCGCTGCCCGGGCGGCCATCTGCCCCGAGGAGAGGCGGTTGGTGGTCATCAGCTCGACGGCGGCCCGGGACAGGATGCGCTCGCCGTCGTGGACCCCGTGGTTCAGCAGCATGCGGAAGTAGGCGTGGTAGTCGTCGGCGGTGGAGACCAGTCCGCCGCCCGCGCCCTGGAACACGGGAGGAGCGCTGAACATGCCCCCTGCCGCCTGGTCCCAGACGGTGAACTCGCCCGTCTGCGGATCGGGCCCGTACAGGGGCGGCAGGCGGTCGATTCGGTCGGCGGGCACGTGGAAGCCGGTGTCCTTCATCCCCAGCGGATCGAGGATCCGTTCGCGCAAGAACGCTTCCAGTGGCTGTCCGGCAGCCCGGGAGATGAGCACGCCGGTCACCTCGTTGCTCAGGTCGTACTGCCAGCGCACACCTGGCTGGTACTGCAGGGGGAGTTCGCCCAGGCGGCGCATCCACTCGTCCTGGTGGGGCGCCGGGCCGGAAGCCACGCTGTAGTCGAGGCGTTCGAAGGTCGCGGCCCTGATCGGTGATGCCATCGACTCGAAATCGGTGCCGAGCCCGAAGGTGGAGGTCAGCAGGTCCCGTACAGTGATCGGCCGCCGCGCCGGAGTGGTGTCGTCCAGCGGGCCGTCGGGCTGCCTGAGCACCTGTCGGTCGGCGAGTTCGGGCAGCCATGGGTCCACGGGGTCGTCCAGTCGCAGTCGGCACTCGTCGAGCAGGACCATCGCCGCCGCCGTGGTGACGGGCTTGGATGCGGATGCCATCCGGAAGATGGTGTCCCGGCGCATCGGCGGGCCGCCGTCGTGCCGCATCGTCCCGATCGCCTCGGCGTGCGTCCGTCCGCTGCGACCGATGAGGGCGACCAGACCCGGGATCTTTCCGGACTCCACGTGCCTTTCCAGCACCTCGCGCAGTCGGCGCAGTCCTGCCTCGGTGAAGCCGCTGTCGTTCGTTGCCATGGGGTATCTCCTGTTGACGGTTTCGTTTCCCGCGGCCGCTCACCGGTGGTCGCGTGGCCCTGAGGAGGGCCGTGGCAAGAGGCTGCATCCTTGCCCCGGGGTCAAGGTCAAGGGCCGCTTCGGGCGCGTTATCCTCGCCCCCGCGATGACCAGCGACACGGAGGAGCGTCAGGGTGGCGGCGGACGGGTTCGGGCTCACGATCGGTCAGGCGGCGGCGTATGTCGGCGTCACGATCAAGACCGTGCGGCACTACCACCGGCTTGGTCTGGTCGCCGAGCCGGAACGCGACGCTTCCGGCTACCGCCGCTACCGCTCGGACGAACTGTTCCGTCTGCTCCAGGTGCGCACCCTGGCCTCAGCCGGGGTACCGCTGGCTGAGGTCGGTGATCTCCTTGAGGCCGACTCGGAGACCTTCGCCGCGACCCTGGAGGAGGTTCACCGCGCACTCACTTCCCGGATCGAGGAACTGACCGCGCGCTGGGACCGGCTGCACCGCCTTGACCACGGTGATCGCGCCCTGCTGCCCGACCGGGCCTGTGCGATCTTGGAAACACTGGCTGGACTCGGCTTCGACTCCGCCTACGTGACCGGTCAGCGAGAGGCCCTCGTACTGACCCGAGCTCTGGTCCCGGAGATCTTCGACGGCTTCATGACCTGGCTCGAACAATCGCTCGCCGACCCCGAGACCGTCGAACTGACCAGGCTCGGCTGGGAGGTGAGGAGCTGGGATCCGGACGATCCGCGGATCGAGGAAGTGGCCCGTGAACTGGCCGGGAAACTGCTGACCCGGCGCGAACTGCTGTCGATGCCGTCCGGGTTCGAGGGCCGATCCGACACCGCCACTCGCTACGGGATGGTCAACCACCACATGGAGGACCGGGTGCCGTCCATAGCCCGCCTGAATGCCCTGGTCGAGGCGGAGCTGCGTGCCGCCGGCATCGCCGTGCCCCAGCGCTGACCAATCCCTTTGGAAGGTGGAAGGGGACGGATGGCGGGAGTCGTCTCGGTCGTGTGCGTCGTGCGCGTGTCCCCGGCTCGAGGTACCGCAGGGTCGGCGGTCTCCTTTCGTCCTGTCCCAAACGGGCGAAAGAGGGCCGGAACTCTGACCCGCGCGGTGTGGGCGAGCGTCATGTGCGGCGTCCTCGGTGCGCTCAGGCTTCTCCTGCGCCCGCCCTCGTGCTCGCACCCCCGATCGCCACCGCATGTCCGCTCACCCGTACGCGCGGGTGGGTGGTGGAGGCCTCGACCCGGAGCAGGCTGGGTCGGCCGAGGTCCTCTCCCTGGTGGATGGTGAAGGTTCCGGTGGGCGGGAGGGCGTGAAGGGTGCGCAGGTAGCCGCCGAGGGCAGCAGCGGCGGCACCGGTGGCCGGGTCCTCGACGACGCCGCCGACCGGGAAGGGGTCGCGGGCGTGGAAGAGTTCCGGGTTTTCGCGCCAGACCAGTTGGAGCGTGGTCCAGCCGTGACGGTGCATGACCTCGGCCAGGGCGTCGAAGTCGTAATCGAGGGCCGCCAGACGCTCGCGGGTGGCCGAGGCCAGGACCAGGTGCTCGTTTCCTCCGAAGGCGACGTGCGGCGGCAGCGCGGGGTCGAGGTCCTGCGGGGACCAGCGCAGAGCTGCGAGAGAGGCATCGAGCTCTGCGGTGGTCGCCGACCGGGAGCGAGTGGGGACGCTGGTGAGCGTCGCCGTCACGGGCCCTTCGAGGTCGGCGGAGGTGTCCAGGGCGATCTCGCCCACCGGTGTGTCGAAGACGAGCGGGCCGGTACCGATCCGCTCGGCCAGGGCCACCGCGGTGGCGACGGTGGCGTGACCGCAGAAGGCGACCTCGGCGAGCGGGCTGAAGTAGCGAAGCCGGAACCGGCGTGCCGTGTTGTCGGCGGCCGTGACGAACGCGGTTTCCGAGTAGCCGACTTCGGCGGAGATGGCGAGCATGGCGGTCTCGTCCAGCGCGGCCGCATCCATGACGACACCGGCTGGATTACCGCCGGCGGGATCGGTGGTGAAGGCGGTGTAGCGCAGGATTTCGGGGTGTGTCCTCAAGGTCATGACTTTTACTGTGGCACCCCATAGGCATCGTTACAAACGATGGTTTTAGATCTGATTCATCGCTTTGACCGATGGGATTGTCTAGGGTCGACGGCATGGACACTCGACTGCTGCGCACCTTCGCCGCCGTTGCCCGGACCGAGAACCTGACCGCCGCCGCGGAGCGACTGCACCTGGCACAGTCCACCGTCACCGCCCAGGTGCAGGCGTTGGAGAAGGAGCTGGACCTGCGCCTGTTCGACAGGCTGCCGCGCGGAGTCGTACTCACCAGTGCCGGGTGTGAGGTGCTGGCACAGGCTGAAACGGTGCTGGAGGCCGAGTCCCGGCTGCGGGCGGTTGCCGCCTCGGCAGGTGGCGCGGACGGCCAGGTGACCGGGCGCGTAACGATCGCGGCCGGCGAGACACTGGTGTCCGCGCGGCTGCCGGGAGTCATCGCCGCGCTGCGGCGCAGTCACCCGGGAATCGAGGTGGACCTGCGCACGATGGGCACCGCGACCGCAATCGCCGCGCTTCGCACCGGCGAGCTTGACCTGGCGCTTCTGCTGGAGGACGAAGCGGCTTTCCGTGACATCTCATGCACGCCGCTGGCTCATGAGCCGCTGGTGCTCGTCTGTTCTCCCGGACATCCCCTCGCCCGCAAGGCCGCCGATGCGCCCGCCGACTGGGCGGAGCTGGCCCGCCAGGACTACTTCCTGCACGAACAGGGCTGCTCGTACAGCGACCGCTTCGTCGACCGGTTGCTCACCGAGGCCGGAGGTGCTCAGCCCCGGATCACGCGTTTCGGCAGTCTGGAGGTCGCCCGGTCCTGTGTCGCCGCGGGCCTCGGCCTCAGCCTGCTGGCCCACACCAACATCGCAGACGCGCTCGCAGCGGGCCGTCTGACGCAGGTGCCCGGGCCGCGGTTTCCTGACGTCGCGGTCCAGTTGGCCCGTCACCGCCGACGCTGGCTCTCCCCCGCAGCGGCTGCGCTCACCGCGGAACTGCCCCACCACTTCCCGCAGTGAACGGGGCTTGCTTCGCTTTGACGGACATCGGAGATCAGGGGCTTGGGCCCCGTACTCGTTCACCCAGTGTGGACACTTCTGCATGCCGTTGCAGTACGCGGTGATCACGGCGACTTGGCCCGTACCGACCAGTGGGTGGACGGCATGGGGTGGTCGAATTGCCGCGCGGTCGATCGCCGTGTGCAGGTGGGGCCTTCATATGGGCGCCGCCCTTCTACCGTGGAGGGTACGAATCCCGGTTACCGTGGTTCGGATCATGTGACGGAGGCGAATGTGTTGATCACCGTTGCGGACGTGGAAGCCGCAGCCGAGCAGATCAGCGGGCACGTGCTGCGGACCCCGACAGTGCCGAGTCCTGGGCTGTCCGCGTTCCTGGGTGTGGGCGTCACCGCGAAACTGGAACTGTTGCAGCGCACCGGTTCCTTCAAGGCACGCGGTGCGACGGCGAAGCTGCTCACGCTCGACGAGGCTGAACGGGCTGCCGGAGTCGTAGCGGTGAGTGGCGGCAACCACGGCATCGGGGTCGCGGTCATGGCCGGCGTGCTGGGCATTGAAGCGACTGTCGTCATGCCACGGTCCGCCCCCGGCCGTGCGGTGGACATCGCCGAGGCCTCCGGAGCGAACGTCACCCTCGTCGACACCATGGACGGCGCGTTCGCCCTCGTGGAGGAACTCCGGACCAAGGGGCTCGCCCTGGTCCACCCCTTCGACGATCCCGTCGTCATCGCGGCTCAAGGCACGGTCGGTCTGGAGTTCGCGCAGGACGCCGGGGAACTCACCGACGTACTCGTCAGCATCGGCGGCGGGGGACTGATCGCCGGAGTCGCCACCGCGCTGCACGCGCGCCGTCCCGGCGTACGGATCTGGGGCGTGGAGACCGAAGGCGCGCGAGCCATGTCGGCAGCCCTGGCCTCCGGCGGGCCGGTGGCGGTCGAACTGTCCTCGATCGTCTCGACACTGAGCGCTCCCAGCGTCTCCCCGCTCACCTACGAGCACGTCTCGGCACTGGTCACCGATGTCCTCACGGTGACCGACGCCGAGGCCGTACAGGGCACCCTTGACCTGGCTGACCACGCGAAGGTCTGGGCCGAGCCTGCTGCCGGCTGTCTGCTGCCCGCGGCACGCCGGGTACTGGAGCGCGTCGGTGAAGACGCCAAGCTCGGTCTGGTGGTCTGCGGCGGCAATGCGACGACCGCCGATGTGACCGCCTGGGCCGAGCGCTTCGGGCTGCGCTGATCCCACGGGCTTCAGCGGCCGCTCAGCCTTTGGCGAGAAAACCTGGCGGTCACCAGCATCAGATGATCGTGCTCAACCTTTACCGCGGAAGATCAACGGTCGCGGAGTCTTGAGACTTGCAGGCTCGCGTCCAGGGCGGTTTCAAAACCCGGTTTTGAAACCGGCCTGCGGATGACAATACGGGGGACATCACGTGGCATCCTGTCCCAGTCCGCCAGAGGTTGTCCCGTAACCGCTGGTCAGGAGTGAGACGATCTTGCCGCGGCTGGTGTGATCACGGCGTCGGAGCCCTCCCGGACAGGCCCGTTCACCGGGCTGAACCCGCGGCAGTTCGGCGGACTGATCACCGCGCTGTGGCGTGAGGGAGCCGATCCGGTCCGCAAGGGCCGGCCGTGGTCGCTGCCGCTGAAAAACCGGGTGCCGCCGGCGGCCGCGTACTGGCGCACCAACCTCGCCCCGCGCCGGCTCGCCCCGCTGTTCGGCATCTCGCATTACCGCCGGCACAAGGACGAGGAACTGCCGGCCCGGAAGGAGGAGCACAACGCCTCCCACCGCAAGGTACGGGCCCGCGTCGAGCACACCTCCGCCCGCGTGAAGAACTGGAAGATCCCCCGCGACTGCCGCCTCAAGGGCGACGGCGTCCACCACGCCATGCTCGGCATCGCCCGCCCGCACAACCTCACCCTCACCGGATGACAGGCAACCGGGCAGGTCGGCCCGTACGCCTCAGATCATTTACGGGACAACCCCTAGCCCTACGGAGCTGGGGATCAGAACAGCAGAGTGGTCCGAAGCGGTTCTCGGGCGACCTCCCGCTCGTGTGACACCACCCACCCGGGCGCTCCCCCACCCTCGAAGACGCTCTGAACCCCTGACCCTTCCCAGACTACTGAAGTCCGCTCAACGCCCCGGCGCCGGCCCCCTGGCACGCCACTGTGAGACGGGCCGGACGACCCACGGACATCTCGTCGGCCAGGGCGCGCGGCTGCACGGCCGTCCGGGTGCTCGGCTCCAGGGTGCCGGGCGTCTTGAGGACGTCGACGAGCAGGGGGGCGGCGACTGCCTTCTCCGCCGGTGTGCACACAAACGGTGAGGAGCGGCAGGTTTGAAAACCCTCCGATCGCGCAGACGCCGTATTGACGCAGACTTTATACGAGCAGGTAGGAGACGCATCATGGGCATCATCGCGTGGATTCTCATCGGCCTCATCGCCGGTTTCATCGCCAAGGCGATCATGCCGGGCAAGGACCCGGGCGGCGTCATCATCACCATCCTGATCGGCATCGCCGGCGGCCTGCTCGGCGGCTTCCTGGGCAAGGTCATATTCGGCGTCGACTCCATCGACGGTTTCTTCGACCTCTCCACCTGGATCGCGGCCATCATCGGCTCCGTCATCCTCCTGGCCCTCTACCGCCTGATCACCGGAAACCGACGACACGCCTGATCGTGCCTCTCCGACCCTGACGAACGGCTCCCCTCTGAAAAGAGGCGGAGCCGTTCGTCACGCTGGGGCACTTCCCTCTCTGCGTGCTGACCGGAACTAGGTGTTCTACGGGGCGAGGGGACCGCGTGCCGGATGATCCCGTGCTTGCGGCCCTGCTCGTCACCGAGCCGGCCACTCGCTCCGCTGAAGCGGTCGACCGGCTGTGGAGCGCGGACGGCACCCTCGCCCCGGTCCGCCACGCCTTCGCCCGCAGGAAGCACCGCAGGATCCTCCGCGACTGCCGACAGCGCCGCATCGGTATTCACCGGATGGTCCAGGCCCTTCGTCCGCATGCACAGCTCTGCTCCCGCCACATGCCCCGGCAGCCCCCGGCATCGCCCTGACCTGCCCGAACACGGTCTTCTGCAAGACGCCTCACTCAGGCGACGAAGACGCAGAAAGGGTGGCCCGAAAGGTCGGCGTAGACGCGGAAGGGTTCGTCGGGACCCTGTTCGTTGTCGGACAGCAGGCGGCCGCCGAGCGCGAGAACTCGTTCGTGCTGCACCTTGAGGTCGTCGCGTGATGCCACGCTCAGATCGAGGTGCGGCTGCTGAGGAACGGATCCTTCGGGCCGAGCCGGCGGCGTCAACCGGTCAACGTGCTGGAAGGCCGGTTGGGGTGTGCCCTCTTCGGTGGGCAGCACCAGCCGTTCCTGACCCCGCCCATCGGGCTCCCCCACTCCGGGCGGTTCGTCTCCCGATGCGTAGACCGGACCGAGCAGCGAGCGGTAGAACTCCGCAAGCCTTCGGGGGTCGGTGCTGTCGAGAACCACCTGACACAACTTCAACGCGTCTGTCTCAGCGGACGTGGTGATCACCTCCGGAGATCGGTCTGCCCCGCGGGCCGGAGGTGATCAGTGGGTGAAGAAGTCGCCCAGGGCGGCGGAGAGGAGGCCGGGGGCTTCCTCGGCCACATGGTGGCCGGCGTCGATGCCGTGGCCCCGGACGTCGTCGGCCCAGTCGCGCCAGATGGTGCGCGGGTCGCCGTACAGGTCCTCCAGGTCGTCGCGCAGTGACCACAGGACCAGGACGGGGCAGTCGATCCGTGTGCCTTGGGCGCGGTCCGCCTCCTCGTGCCGGCGGTCTACGGTGAGCCCGGCGCGGTAGTCCTCCAGCATGGCGCGGACGACGTCCGGGTTCCTGGTGGCGGCCCGCCACTCGTCGTGGTTTTCCTGTCCCATGGCTTCGGGGTCGCCGCGGTACCAGGCGTCGGGGTCGGCGTTGATGACGCGTTCGGGGATCTCCGGCTGGGCGAAGAAGAACCAGTGCCACCACGCGGTGGCGAAGCGGGCATCCGCACGGGCCAGATGCTCGCTCAGGGGCAGGCCGTCGACGAACGCCGCCCGGGTCACCGCGGAGGGATGGTCCAGTACCAGTCGGAGTGCCACGGCGGCCCCACGGTCGTGGCCGACGAGACCGAAGCGCTGGTGCCCGAGCGCCTGCATGACCTCGACCATGTCCGCCGCCACGGCGCGCTTGGAGTGCGGGACATGATCGGGAGCGGGTGCCGGGCCGCGGGAGCGTCCGTAACCGCGCAGGTCGGGGCAGACGACGGTGAAGCCGAGCCGGACCAGGACGGGTGCGACCCGGTGCCAGGTCGCCGATGTGCGCGGGTGGCCGTGCAGCAACAGGAGAGGCGGGCCCTCTCCCCCGTGCCGGACGAAGACGGACGCCTCAGCGGTGCGCACCGTCCTGGTGGCGAACTCCTCGAACACGAAAGACCCCTCTCGCTCCGGGGCCCGGCCCGCGCTGTCCCACCTCCGCCTGCCCGTGATGAGCCCCCGCACTCGTCCAGAGGGCCGAGAGGCGGTGCTCCCCGGCGCCGACACGGCCGAAGCCGGTGCTCCGGCCTTCTCCCGCCGGCGCCTCACAGCAGGGTTCGAAACGCGGATTGCGTCCTCTTCCGCGACGGCCGCAGGGCAACACCGACAGCCCCGGCACCACCCACGGTTCGACCGCGACCACGCCCGCCCGAGCGCTCCCGGCGAACGCGCCTCCGCGCAGCTGGAATCCTGACGGCTCCTCCGTCGGGCCCGATGCTCCACCCGCTGCATCGGCGCCATCGTCCAAGCCGTGCGCACCCTACCGAACTGCGACTGTTCAAGGTGAAAGAGGTCGGTGACCACCGCAGTGCCCTGCCGCTCCGCCGAGACTGCACCACCATGTCCTGCTCCACCACCCCCCTCCACACCACGCTCCACGAGGTCGACGGGAAAAGGCCGGCGAGGGCCACCGCTCGTCATGCCTTGTCCGAGAAACGAGGCCGGCACCGGCATGGGGGCCGGGAAGATACGAGGCCGGCCACGGGCGGGTCTCTCCGCCAGGCCGGGAGCATCGGACGGAGCGGGACGGACAGCCGGAACGTGCGGACGACGGTCCTACGGTTCAGAACGCGGGATCCGTACGATCGCTGTCCCCGCGGTCAGGTCCACCGCCGTCCCGTTCGGCGGAGCCCCGTCGTCCTGGTCGTCCGGCATGACCAGGGCCGACTGCCGCTCCTTCAGCTCGTTCTGCTCGCCGGGAGAAAAACTGGCATGCAACTGCTCGGACCCGGTCGCCGAGATCTGCCCCTGACCTGCGCTGTTACGCCATGGCAGAATCCCGGTGCGTTCCGTACGCAACAGCAGCCGGTCGGTGAAGACCAGCAGTTCCTCACCCCGGGCCGGCGCCCGGCGCGAGCCTTGTACAAACCGGGTGGGGGCTCTTGGACGCCGGAGAGGACGTGGTCCGCTCCCCTTACGAGGACCGCTGCCCGGAGATGTCACCGGGCTCATCGGCGAGGGCGAGGTGGCCCATGAGGCTGGTGAGCTCGAACATCCGGGCCAGATGGACAGGCCGATGATCTGGACTCGAAGTGATACCGGCAGGGTAAGTGCGGCGGCGCAGAGCCAGAAGGGCAGTCAGAGCACCGGAGCCGGCGACGCTCAGGCCGCTTCAGCTCAGGCGGAGGTCTCGCAGGGCCGCCCCATCCTGCCTGCGGTGGGCCTCCGGCGCTTCCGGACACAGGACGGGCGGAAAGGCCTGTCCGGCCCCACACGGGACATTCACCACAGAATCCGCGTGTCGAAGCAAACTTCGGGGGTACACGACTTTCGGCCTTGTGGAAGTGGAATCGGAAGATGTCAGGAACGGGGATGCCGTGGAGCGGATCGTGGACTGCGCAGAGCGGCGGCCGGGCCGGGGGGCAGCTCTTTCGGTGTCCGGGGTGTTCCAGGGCAGTCTGGACATCGCCGCCGCCCGTGACCTCGCTCAGCGTTTCCTCGCCGACGCCCAGGCCGTCCACGGCTTGCCCGTCTGCCGGTCCGCGATGGACATCGTCCAGCTCGTGGTCAGCGAGCTGATGACCAACGCCGACAAGTACGCCCCCGGCGCGAGCCTGCTCACCCTCGACGTCAGTGGCGGGACGATCAACGTCAGCGTCTGGGACAGCAACCCCACCCCGCCCGCGATCCTCCCGCACGACCCCACCCGCATCGGTCAGCACGGCCTGGAAATCGTCATCAAACTCGCCCACGGCTTCACCGTCCACCGCACGCCCCTCGGCAAAAGGATCACCGCCGCCATCGCTCTGACCGACGACCCCCTGGCGGGCGTGCTGTAGGAACTCTCGGGTGACTGCCTGGCCGCCACCGGGATCCCAGCCGAGTGCGCGGACGAGCTCCCCGCGCCACTGGCGGACAAGGCAGTCGCCAGGGCCCGCACACGGATCGCGGAGAGCAGCGCCCGCACGGGACCCGAGCAGGGCCGGGACGGAGACGCACGTGAGGGTGGCCGCCGTGACCGGCCCTTACGCCGGGTCCGGCGCTTGGGCCAGGGCGAGGCGGGCGGTCATGCGCTTGCCGACCGGCTCCCGCTCGACGGACAACCTTTCGGCGACCTTCCTGACGATCTCCAGACCGTGCTGGCCCGCCCTGCCGGGGTCCGCAGCACGAGGGACCGGAACGGCCGGGTCGCTGTCCCACACCACGACGTCCACACCGCCGGCACCGACGCGCAGCTGCATCAGCACGGGCCCCAGGGCGTACTTGTGGGCGTTGGTGACCAGTTCGCTGACCACGAGCACGGTCGACTCCCGCACCCGTCGCGAGACCGGCAGACCGTACTCGGTCCGCATCCGCTCCAGAAAGGCCACGGCGTGGCGGCGGGCGGCTGCGATGCGGCTGCCGCCACCCTCCAGCGTGTAGTCGGCCCGCGCCAGATGCCCCTCCGGCCGGGGCTGGGCACCGCTGTCATAACCGGCATCGAGTTCCACTGGATCCGCCCTTCCTCAGGTTCACGCAACGCGGCTACCCGACCGGATGATCCTTGAATCGGCGCAGATCGATCATGCCCCGTCCGGGTGAATCCGGTGTCGTCCGGTGAGGCAGAATCGCCCGTGTACGCCCGGATACGGGCAAGCCGGAACGCAGTCGAGGAGATGCATGACCAGCAACGAGAAAACGGATCAGGCCGAACGGCTGTCCGTAGCGCAGCACGTGGTCGACGGCCTCCGCGTCGTGACCCTGCGAGGGGAGATCGACCACACTGCCAAGGACACCCTGGCCGACGTCCTGACACCCCAGGACGACGCGGCGCTGCCGCCCAGGGTCGTGGCGGACCTGACGGGTGTGACCTTCATGGACTCCAGCGGCATCAACGCCTTCATCCTCGCCCACCAGCACCTGACCGGCGCACACGGCTGGCTGCGGATCGCCGGCGCACAGGACGCCGTCCAGCGCGTCCTCGGCCTGATCGGCGTGGATACCGTCATCGACTGCCACCCCACCGTCGAGCAGGCCCTGCGCGCCTGACACCGACCGGCACGGTGAACAAGACCAGGTGGCCGCCCGGACAGATCCGAGCGGCCGTCTTTTCGCTGCGCTCGGACCGGCTCGGTTTCCGGGCGTGGCAGGAGAGGGTGGTCAGCAGTTGTCCGGCGGTACCGCGCCTGTCCGGAAGACGGTGACGTCACTGGAGACACCGTCGGTGCCGTCCTTCGGCCGGCACGGTGGACTCGCCGGGCTCCTCCCAGGCCGCCGGACCGTTGAAGGTCCACACCCCGACCACCTTCTTGGCGACGACGCCCTTCTCCAGCCGGCCGAACCGTCCCGGTGGCACGGTGATCTCACCGCCGACGCCGAGGGTTCTTCGCCACTCAAGCGGCCGTTCGAGATGGCTCATTGTCAAGTCATCTCGGTATTGGGCTCCGGGCCTAGAAGGATGACCGGGGTCGTGATGCACGACCAGATGGGAAACGGGGTGAGACCGAGTCGTGGCCGGGTTGAGCAGTTTGCGCAGTCCTGTGTCCCCGGCCCGGGAAGGAGCTGAAACGTCGGCCGTTCGCCCATGCCCTCGGCCTACGGGGGCGGCTGGGCTGTTCTCAGGTGTGGTGAGCGGTCGCCGCTTCACGCTGTCTTGCCCGCGCAATGGCCACGCTCTACCTTACTTGAAAGTAAGTTTACTACTGAGTAAGGAGATTGGCCTTGACCACGATCCCCTATCAGACCGTGCTGGTCGGCACGGACGGCTCGGAGTCGTCGTTCGCGGCGGTCACCAGTGCGGCACGCCTCGCTGTCGCCTGTAGGGCCAGGCTCGTGATCGCCTGCGCGTACTCTCCGATGCGCGGGACCGACCTGGACGTGGCAAAGGACCGGTTGGGAGCCGAGGCGTACCAGGTGGTGGGTTCGGCGCCGGCCGAGGGCACCCTGCGCGTCGCCAGGGACAAGGCCCGAAACGAGGGTGCGGAGGATGTGCGAACGGTCGCGGTGGAGGACAAACCTGTCGCGGCTCTGGAGCGGGTCGCGCAGGAGTACGCGGCGGATCTGATCGTCGTCGGGAACCGGGGGTTACGTTCGCTCGCCGGGCGAATCCTCGGCTCGGTGCCGGCCGACATCGCGCGGAAGGCCGGGCTCGACGTGCTGATCGTGCACACCACATGAGCGTGGCGGAGCCCGGAGGAGAGGCGGCGACCGGCCTGACGAGGGCCGGTGAGCTGCACCGGGCCATCGAGGAGGTGCTGCTCGGCGGCGGCCGCCTCTGGACCAGACGGGACATCGCCGAGCGGTCCGGGGTGGGCCCGGAGCGCTCGGCGCAGATCTGGCGCGCGCTCGGGTTTCCCGTGGTCGACGACCACGCGAGGGTGTTCACCGACGCCGATGTCGAGGCGTTGCGGTCGGGTGAGCGGCTCATCGAGGCCGGGCTCATCACCGAGGACGGCGAGACGGTCATGGCCCGTGCCCTGGGCCACCATCTTTCCCGGCTCGCCGAATGGCAGATGCAGACTCTGTGGGCCTGGCTCAGCCATGCTCTCGGCGAAGGCGGCGGCCACGACCGGGCGGCGCTGATCGAGCATGCCGCCCGGCTGTTGCCGGAGATGGAGCTGCTGCAGGGGCATGTGTGGCGCCGGCACCTCGCGGCCCATGCCGGGCGGATGCTTGCCGCTGACGAAGAACACGTGTTTCACCGGTCTGCGCGGGAGAGCGGAACGGGCCTGGAGGACGGGGAACAGCGGGGGGACGTCCGGGCGAGGGCTGCCGTGGGCGAAGAGCCGGAGCCACCTCGCGACGGTGCGGACATCCGTCACCTGGCGGTGGGCTTCACCGACATGGTCGCCTACACGCGGATGACCCGAGGGCTGGACAGCACCGAACTCTCCCGGGTCCTCGACCGGTTCGAGGGCCTGATCGGTGACGTGGTCGCCGAAGGAGGGGGACGGGTGGTGAAGACCATCGGTGACGAGGTGCTCTTCGTGTGCGAGTCGGCGTCCGCGGCCGCCGGCATCGCGCTGGAGCTGACCGCCCGGGCCACGTACGACCAGGAGTTGCCGCGACTACGGACAGGGCTCGCTCACGGCGCGGTCCTCAACCGCTTCGGCGACGTCTACGGAGCAGTGGTCAACATCGCGGCGCGGCTCACCGCGGTCGCACGTCCCGACACCGTGCTGGTCGACACGGCGTTCGCCGGCGAACTGGCGGGCACGACGGCGTACGACCTGAAAGTGCTGCGCCCGGTGTCGGTACGGGGATACAGCCGCCTGCGCCCTGTTCTGCTGCGGCCGGCTCGCCCCGGCGAACCGGCGACAGCCAAGCATCCTCACCGCTGAAAGGCGAGGAGGACATGGAGAAAACCGATGCGGCACCCGCAGTGGCCCGGGGCCGGCCGGTGCACCAGGCGGTGTCCGGTCGGGGCAGAATCGTCCCTCCTGCGGGGCCGGGGGTGAGCTGGTTGATGACGAGGGTGCCGGTTTTCCGAATCGAGGCCGACCAGGAGCACGTTCTCGGCGATCCCGGAGGCAGGTAAGGGGCGAAGGTTCCGCAGGAAGCACCGGGCGCCGTCACGCGCGGCGGCAAGGGACCCGGCGGTGCGGCCGGGCTCGACACCGACGCTGATCATGCTCATCAGGCCCTCCTGACCACTGCCCTGCCCCGTCGGTGCTCTCTGGCCGTTGCTTCTCCCCTCCCCCTCACCCGTCAATCGGGCATACCGACTCTTTACCTCGCATCCGCTACCGCGCGAAGCGGGTTACCTTCCCGCTCTGCATGCGAAAATCTGTATCGGCCAGGGTAGACATTGCGATGTGGTGGGGTTATGGTTTCTGTCGTAGCCAAGAAGGACGGCAAGGCCTGGCAGAGACGAACTGCCGGCATGAGGTAGGAGCAGTACCTGTAGTTGCAGTTCGCAGGACGGTACGGCGGTGGAGTTCCGGAGCCAGGGTTGTCGCAGGACGGCGACGGGGCTGACCGCCGGGCCGGGCGGCCCGCAGTGATCAGGGGCCGCCGCAGCGGGGCCGCAGTCATGACCGATGCGGTACCCGTGAGTGCAGTTCGCAGTACCCGGCAGTGCAGTCGAGTGAGTGGTACCCCGGTGAAGGCGTCGGCTGCGGGCGCGCGCACCGGGAGGGTCGGCAGGAGGACTTACCGCCGACCGGGGTGGTGCTGTGAGAGGCCACCGGTAGTGCGCAACACCAGTAGTACAAGCAGTGATCGATTCAGAGGGAAGAACGGAGGAGTGCAGCACCATCGGGATCGCCCGGGTGGAAGCATCTGGCCCGGGTACCGCAGGACATCGTGAGTGAGGTGGTCTCCGGTCAAGCAACCGCGATCCCCGCACCCCCGGCAGCAGCCGTGTCAGGTGTGCGGACACAGAAGGCCGGCGCAGTATCAGGGCCGGCAGGTGGTGTAGTAGTTCCTTCGGGGCCCTGGTGCCGTACGGCACCAGGGCCCCTCAAACATGTCCCAGAGAGAGGTGCAGATGACAGCGGACGACACACGCGGCCGTCTCGACGACGACGACTACCCCGCCTACACCATGGGCCGGGCCGCCGAGATGCTCGGCACCACCCCCGCCTTCCTGCGCGCCCTGGGCGAACACCGCCTGATCACCCCGCTGCGCTCCGAGGGCGGCCACCGCCGCTACTCCCGCTATCAGCTGCGCATCGCCGCACGCGCCCGCGAACTCGTCGACCAGGGCACCGCCCTCGAAGCGGCCTGCCGCATCATCGTCCTCGAGGACCAGCTCGAAGAGGCCCAGCGCCTCAACGACCAGTACCGCCGCGCGGCGGCCGGGTCGAATCCGCCGGCCGCGGAGTGACCCGGGTGCCGGCCGGGCGGCGGGCTTCACCCGTCCTGGCCCCTGCGAACGCGCCGCTCTTTCCGGTGGTCACACAGGGTGCGGGCGTGTAGCGTCACCGTTAGCTGTCGTGGTTCGGAAGTTCCCTTTGCCCACGCCCCCGGCGTGGGCTTTCTGCTGTGCTGTGCCGCAGGAACCAGGGCGATCACCTCCACCTTCCGTACCGTGCGGGAGGCGTTCATCGACTGGAAGGCATCAGACATGGCTACCGGAACTGTGAAGTGGTTCAACGCCGAGAAGGGCTTCGGCTTCATCGCCCAGGACGGCGGCGGCCCGGACGTCTTCGCCCACTACTCCGCCATCAACTCCTCCGGCTTCCGCGAGCTCCAGGAAGGCCAGACGGTCACCTTCGACGTCACCCAGGGCCAGAAGGGCCCCCAGGCCGAGAACATCACCCCCGCCTGACCTTCCCCCGCCCCGGCAAGACGAAGAGCCGGTGGCACAGCATGTGATCCACAGGTTCAGGGCCGTGCGGCCATCAGCTGCACGGCCCTGAACTGTCGTCCGAGCGGGCCGGCTCACCCGGTACCAGCCCGAAACAACCTCGGCTCCGGTAAGAAAGCGAGCACGACGGGCGGCACTGCTCCGCTTCTTTCCCCGGAGGGTCCGGCGGGTCAGCGCCAGGTGAGGTGTTCGTAGTGCCGCAGGCGCGCGCGGGCGGCCTGTTCGGTCATGCCAAGGGCCTCGGCGAGCGCGGGCACCAATCCGCCCTCGCCCTCGTCCTCGTCCTGTTCGTGGGTCAGGGCCCGGACGGCCTCCGGACCGGTCTCGGCGACGATCGCCTCCAGGCCGTCACAGGTCTTCAGCATCATCGCGTACGCGCGCGTCTTGTCCTCCTCGAACCAGAGCCGGTCCAGGCGCTCGCGCACCTTCCCCAGTAACTCCGCGAGGTCCTCGGGCAGGGCCACCGCGCGCCCGGCGACTTCGTCGAGGTGTGCCTCCCACTCCGCGTACGGGCCCGAGGTGTCGTAGGCGTCGGGGTCGTCGTCCTCGCGGACCTTCTCCCAGTCGATCGGGTACGTCTTCGTGCCGCGCCAGCCGCACGCGCACCGGCCCCGCATCGACACCGCGGTGGGCCGGCGGAACTCGCCGTCGTAGTGCCACCAGTCGCTCGACTCGTGGAAGGTGGCGCCGCTGCCCAGGTCGAAGAGGACCGGCTTCGGCTCGCTGCCATCGGCCAACAGCACCCCGACCATGCCCTCGTGCGACTCCAGTCCGTCCCGCCGCCACCCGCTCCGCTCCCCGTACATGACGAGCTCCTCTTCCGCCTCGACGCCGCCGCCCCGGACATGGCGCCCGGCGCTTCCCGGAACCACGATGCGGTCCGGTCCCGGCTTCCCGCAGCCGGATCGCGACATACTCCACAGGCAGATGTGACGCGCGGCGGCTCCGCGCGCTCCCACCACGGGGGGAGTACGGCGCGGACGGGCGGTCAGAGAGACCGGCGGCGAGCACGATGACCGCCATGACGACACCCTCCATAGACAACGGGCACCTGGACCTGGTGCACGATCCGCGTGAGCTCGCCGGTTTCCTCTCGGCCCGTATCCGCGAGGCCGGGCAGCACGCCGGCCGGATCACGGCCCTGGAGGAGACCGGCAGCCAGTTCGGGGCACACCTGTCCTCCGCTCACCTGCGGGCCGCCGCCGCGGCGAACGCGTGGCTGTTGGAGATGCACCCGGGCCCCCGGGACCGCGACGGCTACTGCCCGGGCTGTGTGGGCCCCTACGACTGGGCCCCTGTGCACAGCAGGCACTGCCCCATCCAGTTGGTGCTCGCCCGCATCCGGGAGAAGCACCCTGACTTCCCCGCCTGGGTCCTGCGCGAAGAGATCACCCAGTACCGCCACGAGGGCTGATCAGCGGGAACGACCGCGGGCCGGGCCTTGGCTTTGTCGGTCCGGCTCAGCTCTGCGGGAGGGAGCGACGGGCAAGGACGAGGTGGCGCCACCGTCCGCGGACGGTGGCTTCGTCGTCGTTCCACCGAACGGATCCCGGTGGGGTGTGCCGGTCGTCCATGAAGGCGGCGATGTCGGTGTAGTACGCGTAGTCGCCGCCGTCGGTGAGTTCGCGCAGCCGGGCGATGGTCTCGGTGACGCCTTGGTCGTCGCCGAGGACGGCCTGGTGGAAGCAGACGACGAGTTCGAGGATCGCGGTGGCGATGGCGACGCCGGAGACGCGGATCTCCTCGCGCAGGACGTGGGCGCGGGCCAGGACGTCGCAGCCGGTGCCGGCGTCGCGGACGAGGGCGGCCATGTCGATGGTGTGGCCGGTCTGGCGCAGGGTGAGGCCGGACACGAGGTGGCGGGCCAGTCGATCTCGTCGGCCGCCCGGTCGGGGTCGGCGAAGGCGAGGGTGAAGGGGCGCTGGACCTGGGAGGTGGCACGTTCGCCGGCGACGCCGTTCTGTTCGGCCTCGGTGTCCTGCTCGTCTGCCTTGCGGCCGTTGAGAAGCTCCTGCCGTCGATCGATGATGAGGATGGCGCGTTCGAGTACTACAGGCATCTGCGGGACATGGCCGCGCTGGCTGTCGAACTCGGGAACGCCGACGGTCGGTAGCGTCGAGTGGTGCGGGCGGTGGGCCAGCCGACGGCCTGCTGTTCGGCGCGGACCCTGGTAGTGGCCAGACGGTAGGAGTCGGTGCCGTTCTCGATGATGTCGCCGCCGAAGGTGAGACGGTCGGCGAGGGCCGCGCAAAGCCGACATGCGTGCTGCGTTTCACGTGCATGTTGAGCAAGATGCGGGGTAACCGGCGGACCGTCGCCCTCAGGGCGAGGTTTGGTGAGTTCAGCGGAGGAGGGGCGGAAAACATGGTGACGGAGACCGGCATAAAGGTGCGTGGTGTCGAGCTGCCGATGGTGCTCGATCCGATGAAGGTGGCGCCCAAGGACGCGCGTTCGCTGTCGAAGCGGTTTCTGGAGCGGCTGGCAGCGCTGGAGGAGGGCACGCCCGAGTACCAGTACGCGCGGAACACGCTGATCGAGATGAACACCTCCCTCGTCCGTTACGCGGCCGGCAGGTTCCGCAGCCGCGGGGCCGATGAGATGGAGGACATCGTCCAGGTCGGCACGATCGGTCTGATCAAGGCGATCGACCGCTTCGAACTGTCTCGCGAGGTGGAGTTCACGACCTTCGCGGTTCCCTACATCATCGGTGAGATCAAGCGGTTCTTCCGTGACACCTCCTGGGCGGTGCACGTGCCGCGCCGTCTGCAGGAAGCCCGCATCGAGCTGGCTCGCGCCACGGAGGAGCTGCGCTCCCGCCTGGACCGCAGTCCGACGGTCAAGGAACTGGCCGAGTTGATGAGCCTGTCCGAAGAGGAAGTCATCGAAGCGAGGATCGCCTCCAACGGCTACAACTCCGCTTCCCTGGACGCCACCCTCTCCGGCGACGAAGACGGCGAGGCGGTCCTGGCGGACTTCATCGGCGTCCAGGACCCGGCCATGGATCTGGTCGAGGACTTCCACGCTCTGGCTCCTCTCATCGCCGAGCTGGACGAGCGGTCGCGACAGATCATCCACTGGCGGTTCGTCGACGAACTCACCCAGGCCCAGATCGGGGAGCGGCTGGGCCGCTCCCAGATGCAGGTCTCCCGGCTGCTGGCACGCATCTTGAACCGCCTGCGCGAAGGCATGCTCACCACCGACTGAGGCTCCGCCGACGCACCGGTCGGCCCCATACCCCCGAGGGGGCAAAGGCCCGCCGACCGCTTCGCGACACCGGACGCGGCAATCAAGGAGGACCCGCATTGACCGAGCACCAGCACCAGGCCGTTGAGGAGGTGCCCCTCACCACGGTCGACATGCACCTGGAGGTTCTGCTCCGCATGGTCGAAGCGCAGCCCGGGGCCCGGATGGCGATCTGCCTGACCACACGGGGCGGTGTCATCGCCGGCCATCTGGTGGCCGCGCAGGCATGGGCGGAGCGCTGGGAAGACACCGTGCGCCAAGCCGACGAACAGGGGCAGGCCGAGGTGATGGCGCAGCTGCCGCAGATGATCCAGTCGACACAGCGGCACGGTGAAGTCTCCGAGAACGGCCTGCACCCGTTCTTGCACCTGGTGGACGTCACTTTCATGTCCGTTCCCGGCTCCCTCACCTCCCCGGTATGGCGCGGACGGGTCAGTGATGTCTGCGGATGGTCACTCGGCACCGTCTGATCGGCTGCGGTTCAGTCGGCTCTACGATTTCGGCCTCGGTCACGTTCTCGCTGGTCATCGGTGCGTCTCCCTTGATCGGGAGTTACACCGACCCGGCCGTACTGGAGGCGGCCGACCGCATGATCACGCTGACCTACGCGATCCGCGAGGCGCTCGACAGCATCGCGGCGCTCGTGGCCGCCCGGCAGGAGGCGGTGGCCGCTCATGACGGTTTCGTGGACACCGCCGCCCGCCACCTCACCGCCCAGACCACCTGACCCGCCCGCGGCCGGCCGGGCAAAGGACGACCCCGCCGGGCCCGCTCACCTCTTTCGGCGATTCCGCTCCCGAACCGTCACCGGTTCCCGGCCGGGGTCCCGATGACTAGCCGGTGACCACACGACACCCCTACCGAAACACCCTGCACCGCACGGCGGCCGTCTCCCTCCTCAGGCTTTGAATCTTGCGCAGAGCGGGTCGGCGAATAGCTCCTCAGGCCTTGATGGCCGACCATGAGTGCCCTCCAGAAGGACGATGAGACAGGGGATGGCCGGTTGCATCCGAACGGCCGCAGACCGACTCCGAATGTCGCTGAAGTCCCGTCGGCGGGCCCGTACGGCCAGTGGCCTGCCAAGAGCGCGCGAGCGGACAGTCGGGATGATGTGTTCGCGATGCATGAGAACGGACTTCGGGTGTACCCGTAGATCATGGCGACCTCCCTGACATCCCAGAACGCGAGCTCGAACACGAATTCGACAAGACCGGTGGTGCACATCGCCGCCGAGCGCTTCGTCCGGTGGGTGGAGGACGGAGCCGGGCAGTTGCCGCTGCCCGGTTCGGGCGGGACGCAGGAGCGGTTCACGGCGCTGCAGTCGCTCGGCCGGGCGGACCTCTCACTCGCCCGGCTGGCAGAAGGACACGCGGATGCCACGGCCATCCTGCACGAGCTCGGCGCACCCGCACCGGCGGTGGGGGAACGCTGGGGAGTATGGGCGGCGCAGCCGCCCGGGACCACCTTGCGCGCGCGCCCGGACGGAGGCGACGGCTGGCGGCTCGACGGGCTCAAGAAGTACTGCTCCGGTGCGCATACCTGCACGCATGCACTGGTCACCGCTGACACCGATGACGGATACCGGCTGTTCTCCGTCGCGACCGACCATCCGGGGTACGCCCCGGTCGCCGGTACGTGGCGGGCGGTGGGCATGGCGGGGAGCGACACCCCGGACGTGCAGTTCACCGCGGTGCCGGCACGGGCGATAGGCGGTGTGGACGCCTACCTGCGGCGTCCCGGTTTCGCCCACGGCGGGGTGGGGGTCGCCGCGTGCTGGCTGGGCGGTGCACGGGGTGTGGCCGACGCGCTGTTCGCGGCGGCACGTCATCGCGCGCCGGACCCGCTGGCGGCGGCCCACCTGGGCGCCGTGGACGTTCTGCTGCACAGTGCGCAGTGGGCGCTCGACGCCGCCGCCGCCGCGATCGACGCCGAGCCGCTGGAGGATGGTCCGCCCGCTCAGTTGCGTGCGGCCCGGGTGCGCGCCCTGGTCGCCGACGTCTGCGTGCGCGTACTGGACGAGGTCGGCCGGGCACTTGGCGCCGGGCCGCTGTGCCATGACGCCGAGCACGCCCAGCGGGTCGCCGACCTCACCGTCTACATCCGCCAGCACCATGCCGAACGCGATCTCGCCGCGCTGGGCCGTCTGGTGACGGAGGAGACGGCGGACACGGCCGGCACGAAGGAGGGGACCGATGGCTGAACGGCCCGCCACCGATCTTCCGTGTCCGCTCTCCGCCGACCGCCGGCGGGCCGCCGACGCCATCGACGCCGCGGGCACTGCCGAGGAGGTGTGGACCGCGTGGGCCGGACGCGAATGTTGGTCCGAGGCTGTGCTGCCCGACGGGCCGGTGCTCGTCGCGGCGGCCCATCCCGACGACGAGGTCCTCGGGTTCGGAGGGACCGCGAGCCGGCTGGCGGCGGCGGGACGGCAGGTGCACGTGCTGACGGTGACGGACGGGGAGGGCTCCCACCCCGGAAGCCGGGTGCTGCCCCCGCCCGAACTGGCCCGGGTACGAAGGGAGGAGCTGGCCGAGGCGCTGGACGTACTCGGTCTCGACCCCGTCCACCGGTACCGGATGGGCATCGCGGACACGCGCGTCGACGAGGCGGAGGACCTCGTCGCCGCGCGGGTGGAGCAGCTGGTGCGACAGACGGGCGCCGGGCTGTGCGTGGCGCCGTGGAGCGGCGACCTGCACGCCGACCACGAGGCGACGGGCCGGGCAGCGAGGACGGCCGCGGCCGCTGCGGCCGTTCCCCTGTGGCAGTACCCCGTATGGATGTGGCACTGGGCCACTCCCGGTGACGCCCGCGTGCCCTGGAACCGCCTGCGCCGCCTGCCGCTGACCACGGAACTGCTGAACCGCAAGAAGACCGCCGTGCGGTGCTTCCGCACACAGATCGCGCCGCTCGCCGACCACCCGGACGTGGTGCTGCCCCCGGACGAACTCGACCACCACCAACGCCTCTTCGAAACAGTCTTCGTCGAAGGAGACACGCCATGAAGGACGCGGACTCACCAGTGCGCGACACCGGGTCCTCCACGCCGGAAAGCTACTTCGCCCGCATGTACGCGGACACGTCGGACCCCTGGGATCTGGAAAACCGCTGGTACGAACAGCGCAAGTACGCGCTGACGCTGGCCGTCCTGCCCCGGCGCCGCTACCGCCGCGCGTTCGAGCCGGGCTGTTCCGCCGGAGTGCTCACACGGATGCTGGCCGAACGGTGCGACGAGGTGGTGGCGGCGGACCGGGTGGAACGAGCCGTGGAGACGGCGGCGGCGCGCAACCGCGACCAGCCGCACGTCAGCGTCGAGCACCTCGTCGTACCGGACCAGTGGCCCACCGGCCGCTTCGACCTCGTGGTGCTGTCCGAGCTGCTGTACTACTTCGACGACACCCGGCTGCAGAGGATCCTGGACCAGACCATCGCCTCCCTGGAGCCGGGGGGCTCGCTGGTGACCGTGCACTGGAACCATCCCGCACCGGAGCACCGGCTGACCGGCGAGCAGCTGCGCCCGTACCTGGAGGCCGTGCCCGGACTCGTCACCGGGCCCGGCTTCACCGACCCCGACTTCACCCTCGGCACGTACACCCGTCTCCTGCCCGACGGCACCCCGCCGCCTTCGCCGGCCGCCGCCGAGGGCCTGGTGTGACCGCCACGATCAGCGCACTGGTCGTGGCGGTGCCGGCGCACGACGAGGCCGCGGACCTTCCTGCGGCACTTCGCTCGGTCCACCGCGCCCGGCGCCTCGCCGCGTTCCCGCCGTGCACGGTCGTGGTCGCGGCGGACGCCTGCACGGACGCCACCGCGGCCACGGCGGTCCAGCACGGGGCGAACGTGGTGGAGGTCGCGCACCGGATGGCCGGTGCCGCCCGGGCCGCCGCCGTGACGCGGGCCCTGGAACTCTGCGGGACGCGGCCCGAGGAAACCTGGATCGCCACCACCGACGCCGACTGCCGGGTCCCGCCCGACTGGCTCGTCCACCACCTGCAACACGCCCGCCGGGGCCGGCAGTGCCTGCTCGGCACCGTCCGCGTCGCCCCCCACACGTCCCTCGCCCCGCCGGTGCGGGCGCTGCACGACGCGCACTACTTCGCCGGCCGTGACGGGCCCGGCTGGGTGCACCCGCACGTGCACGGGGCCAACCTCGGCATCCGCGCGGACACCTATCTGCGGGCGGGCGGCTTCCCCGCCGTGCTGTACGGAGAGGACCGTGCTCTCGTCGCCGCCCTGCCCTCCGACACCCGCGTACTGCGCACAGACGCCTGCCCCGTCACCACCTCCGGACGGATCACTCCGCGCGCGCCGCACGGATTCGGCGCGTTCTTGAGGGCGCTGGGCGAGCTGTCCGAGGAGGTCGCGACAGAACGCAGCGGCTCAGGCCCTCTGTAACGGCAACTCGTGCGTGCCTTTATGCCACCTGGTCGCCTCGCTTCCCTTCGCGGGGCTGACCGGCTTCAGGCCGGAGCATCCAACGCGGGGCCGGTGAGATCCAGGCCAGGCCGACGGCCGCTGACAGCCAGGAGCGAACAGAGCGCGGGTGTGTCACAGACGAGCCGGTGCCCGTCGCGGTGAGCGGCGTCCGGCTCGGCAGCTTTCCGGTACCGAAGAAAGCGGTGGGGGTGCGGGCTCGGAGCCGGAGTGCTCGCGCGACGACCTCTTATGAGCTCGTAACACGATCATGATTGGTTCTTCTTGAGTCGTGTCCGGCTGCGGGGACGGCCGGGGCGTCCGGCGACGGGTGGGATGCCGTCGATCAGGGCGAAGGTCTGGGCGGATGTCGTTGACGTTCGCCGCCGTCGTGATGACCTTGAACGGGTGCCGCGTTCGTCGCAGATCAGGTGGTGCTTGCTGCCTGTCTTCCGCCGGTCGACCGGCGACGGACCGGTGTCGGCTCCCCCCTTTTTCGCGCGGACGTGGGAACCGTCCACGCACGCTCGGGACCAGTCCAGCTCGCCGGCCGCATTCAACTCGGCAAGCAGGATCCGGTGCAGCTACTCGAAGGTGAGTTGTTCGGGGTCGTGGCCTTCCCATTCCGAGACGGGCAGCTCGGCGGTGATCCCGAACCTGTTGTCGTATTCGTCGAGGCGGTCTGCGTCGCGGGCCCGCTGCCACTCAGCGAGGGAAGCAGCTGCGACCGGGGTCAGCTCAGGCCCTTCGAGTTCGACCTGCCGGATCACCCAGCCTTCGGCGTCGACCTCGAAGTAGAACCAGGTGTCTTCCTCGTCCCAGTAGCAGCGCATCCATGTGGTCACCAGGCCATGATGCCGGGCCAGATGCGCCGCCCTACTCCGCCCTATCTCATGACTGGGCGATGAATCCTGCGGATCGGTCGAGCTGGAAAGGAGAACCGACCCGGGGTGGATCCCAGCCTTGATCCCGTGCCTCTCGAATGCTGGCAGCAACGTGAGCCGGACGAACGGGCTCCGTCTCGACGCCCACCCAGTTGCTGGGATGGGCCTGACCGCTGGTGACGATCAAGGTCCTGCCCGGCTGGCTGCCGCTGGCCGCTTCAACCGCATAGGTCATCGGTGTCCAGCAGAGTCCCTGCATGTAGGAGGGCTTCCTGCAGATCCGCCAGCGGTACTCGATCCCGTCAACGGTTATGCGCCGGGAACCCTTCTTGTTCAGCGCCATCTTCCCTCCTCCGCTGTCGGACTGTAGCGCCGTGCGACAGGTCTGGCTCTGCCGATGACAACGGGGTTCTGGCACAGATCTTAGGGAGCCATCACGGAGCGTGACATCGTTGTTCGATTGCGAGTGACTGGCTCGTGCGAGACGGCGTACGCCTTGTCGTCTGACAGCCAGAAGTGACGCTCCCTCAGGTGTATCCCGTTCGCTGCTCTGGTCGGCGGTGGACGGTGATGGTGCTGGTCATGCAGACCGATGCACCGTTCTGGGACTCGCTGGTGTTCGACGGAATCGACGAGGTGGAGGTCGAGGCGTTTACGGCCGCGTTCGGCAGCGGCCGCCGAGCACGGACCGACACCACCACGTGAGCAAGGAGTTGGTCGAGCTCATTGCCACAGACACCCCACTCGAAGCCTCTGGGTCTTCCGGCCCGGGCTGGATTAGGGCCTGGGCAACGGTAGGTCGGGCAGCTGCGGGTGGCACAGGTACTGCCCGTCACCCGTGACGTGCAGCGTGAAGGTCTCCAGGCCGGGCCGGCCCGCCTCGTCGTACGCGGACAGCACGCGCTCGATCCGCTCCCACAGCTTGACCCGCCCGCCCTCGCGAACCTCCCACCGGCCGCCGGTGGGGGTGAGGGTGGTCGCAGAGCCGTCAGCGATGTCGACCAGGTTCACGATGTCGCCAACGGTCGTCATCTGCGCGTCCGGGACGGCGCATTGGGCGAGGAACCGCAGGTGAAACGCTTCCTCGGTCGCGGCCGTGATCCGCTGCGGGCTGTGCCGGGCGGTCCGGCCCGTCTCAGGGAGGCCCGCGGCCCAGTGGGCGGGGTTGCCGAATACCGGCGCCGCGTGCGTACGGGCGGACATGAACGACACCGTGCCGGGCAGCAGGCGGCCTTCGGCGGTGCCGTTCTCGCCGACGGTGAGCAGGACGCGGGCGTAGCCGTAGAGCCAGCCCGACAGGGTGAGCAGGATTTTCTCGCCGGGCCGGGTCTGCGTGAGTAGCGCCGGGGGGACGGCGCGGAAGGAACAGGCGGCCACGATCCGGTCGAAGGGCGCCTCTGGCCAGTAGCCGTACAGGCCGTCGGCCACCGCCAGGGTGGGGGTGTAGCCGCAGCCGTACAGCGCGCCGGCCGCCTGCTCCAGGCGGTGGCCGTCGACCTCGATGCTCGTGACGTCGGCCGATCCGAGGAGTTCGCAGGCCAGCGCGGTGGAGTAGCCGGTGCCGGTGCCGATCTCCAGCACCGTGTGCCCCTCTGCGACGTCGGCATCGGCCCACATCCGCAGCACGAGCGAGGGCAGCGTGGATGACGAGGTCGGCGCCCCGCCGTGCCGCACCTGCGGGTTCTTCCAGTCGGGTTCGTCGCCGTCGAACTGCGTGATCAGCGTGGTGTCGGAGTACGCGGCGGCCAGCCACCGGCCGTAGTCAAGGTCGGCGGTGACCGGTTCCCACACCGTCAGGCCCTGCCCGTCCGGCTCGTCGGCGGGCAGGTAGAAGCCCGGCACGAACCGGTGCCGCGGCACCCGCTCGACCGCCGCCCTCCAGCCGGGATCGGCGAGGGCGCCGTCGGTCTCGAGGGCCTTCGCCATCGTCTCGCGCAGCCGGGTGGCGTCGGTCTCCGGGTCGGCGGGCATCGTCATCGCGCCCCGCCTCCTTCCGTGCTCGTACTCAAGATGTCGGTAAAGGCGGTCGTGATGTCGCTGGCGTCGGGCAGCCAGCCCCACTGGCCGTTGGGGTTGCATTCGATGAACACCCAGTCTTCCGCCGCGTCGCCGTAACCAGTCAGGACAAAGTCGAAGCAGCCGAAGACCAGGCCGAACTCGGCCAGGTAGCTGTGCAGCGCGGCCTCGATGGGCGCCGGCACGGCGATCGGGGCGTGCAGCAGGGCGTCCCAGTCGCCGCGGCGCCAGTCCAGTGCGCCGTCCGGTGCGGCAATCTGCTGGGCGAACACCCGGCGGCCGACCACGGTGACGCGCACGTCGCCGGTCTTGGGGATCTCCGCCTGGAAGAGGTAGGCGGTCACCGCGAGGGAGTCGTCGAAGGTGCCGGGGTCGACGCGCTGAGCCCAGATCGCGCCGGTGTGCCCGTCCTCGCCCGTGGGCAGGCCGCGGAACGTCTTGTAGATCACGGGTCCGTAGTCGGCGGCGAACTTCCGGGCCTGCTCGATGTCGTTGGTGACCAGCGTCGGCGGGATCGCGAGGCCGAGCCGGATCGCTTGCTGGAGCTGGGCGGGTTTGAAGTCCGCGGCCGTCACCGCGGACGGGTGGTTGACGTAGAAGGCGCCGTGCAGGTGGTTCAGGACGCCGCCGAGCCCGTGCCGGGCCTCTGCGGTGGCGAAGTCGCGCGCTTGCGCGGGCAGATGCTCGAACCGGGTGGCGTAGGGGGTGGGGCGGCGGTAGTACACCGCCGCCACCTCCCCCAGCTCCACCTCCCGGCTGCCGGTGACCAGCCGCCCGCTCCAGGCCGGCGCTCCGGCGCCGATGCGGGCGTTAAAGACCAGTCCGGCGCCGATGTCGGCCGGGTCGAGACGGACTACGGGTACCTCGCGCTCGTTGAGCGCGGTGATCACCCGGTCCGCGGTGACGTCTTCCAGCGCGGTGACGACCAGGACGGTGGAGGCCATCGGGTCAGTCCGAGTTGTAGTCGGTGGTGTGGTCGTCCTGCGTCTGCGGCTGGGGCTTCTGTCCGTCGCCGCCGCCGGACATCGACGCCGTGCCGGTGGTCTTGCTCGTGCCGTGCTTGCCCATCTCCACCACCTGGCCGGCGCCATCGGTGTAGCGGGCGGTCTGCGTGGCCGCATCCAGCGTCACCGCCGCATACGACGGCGGGCCGACCGGGAGCCGGTCGGTAACCAGCCTCATCGCCCACGGAGCCTGGGGTGCAAGCGTCGCCATGCGTTCATCCCTTCCCCTCTGCATCTGCCGATAGCCGGACAGCTACCGCAGATGCAGAATCAGCCCCCGCCCAGGGTCCTGACCAGTACCGTAGGTGCCGCGAACCGTGGCGAAACCACCACGCTCCGTCACAGGCGAGTCGGGGAGGGAGAGACACCCATGCCGAGCAGATCGAGCAATGCGCACCTGGCGCTGTGGATCGCGGCCACCGGCCTGTCCCACGGCGAGATCGCCCGCCGGATCGCCACGGAAGCAATCCGCCAAGGTCACCGGCAGGTCGCCCCGGACACCACCCGCGTGCGCCGCTGGATCGACGGGGAACGCCCCCGCCCGCCCGTCCCGGCGCTGCTCGCCGCGGCGATCTCCGACGCGGTCGGACAGCCCCTCACACCGGGTGATATCGGACTGACGGCCTCCGGGCCCGCACTCGATAGCCTCCAGCTCCCGCTGCTGACCGAGGCAGCCGCCCAGACCCTGGCCGGATGGACCCAGATGGACCTCTTCCTCGACCGCCGCGACACCCTCAAGCTCGCCCTCGGCGCCCCGCTCATCCTGGCCGCCGAACGGATGCTGGGCGGCACCGCCCGCCGGCTGAACCGCACGGCCAAGGGCTTCGATACCGACACCACTGCCGCACTGGAGGAGGTGACCACCTTCTTCACCAAGGCCGACGCCTCCAAAGGCGGCGGCCTGTACCGCTCCGCGATCGTCGCCCAGCTCGCCGAAGTCGCCCGCCGCATCCAGGACGGCGTCCCCGTCTCGCTGAAGGCCCGGGTGTTCGCCGCGACCGCGGACCTCGCCGCTCTGGCCGGGTGGGTCAGCCACGACAGCGGACGGTATGCCACCGCCCAGCGGTACTGGTCGTACGGCATCTACGCCGCCTCCGAGGCCGGGCTGGCGGACCGGGGCGTGGAGATCGTCACCCGCATGTCCCACCAGATGATCTACCTCGGGCATCCCCAGGACGCCCTCGGCCTCCTCGACCTCACCGCGAAGAAGACGACCCTGCCCGCGACGAAGGCACTGGTTGCCTCCCAGACCGGGAGGGGTCCACGCCGCCCTCGGCGACGAGCAGCATGCCGAGCGGTACCTCAGCACTGCCGACGAACTGCTGGCCGCCGGTCTGGACGCCGTGCCCGCCTGGGTGGACTACTTCGACGCCGCCGAGCACGCCGGCGCCCGCGCGGTCTCCGCCCGCGACCTCGCCGGATTCCGCGGCGAGCGCCGACTTGCCAGCGTGCACTTCACCGACGCCCTGCGGCTGCGCAGGCCCGGCTTCCAGCGGGTGAAGGTCATGGACCGGATCGGCCTGGCCGCCGCCCTCCTCGCCGAGGGCGAACCCGAGCGCGGCTCCGTCGCCGCCCACCAAGCACTGGACGAAGCCGCCCGCCTCGACTCCACGCTCGTGGCCTCCCGGCTCAACACCCTGCTGGACGCCGCCCGCCCCTACCGCACCGGCGCGGTGGACGAGATCCGCACCCGGGTGGCAGATCTTGCCGCGGACCGGCCGACCACCGTCGCCGCCTGAGACCATCTAACCCATGGGCAAGCACTCCCGACCCGGACCACCGAACCAGCCGTCCCGCGCGGTCCCCCGCGCCGACCCCGGCGACCCGCTCGCGGCATACAACAAACGCCGCCGCCCCCCGCTGGACATCCACCGCCGCCACCGCCCGCTCCACGGCGGCGGCGGACACCTCCGTCCCGAAGAACCCCGAGCCCTGGAGGAATGGAACGGATTCTCCTACCAGCCCGCAGGCACCGCCGCGAACCTCGCGGACGCGACCCGGTGGGTGAACGAACAGACACCCGGCGAGGAACCAGCGGCGTAGGGGCCAGGCCACGCTCCCGAACCCCCTGCCAAGCGACACCTACCTTTCTGTGACAGTCGTCATGGAAAGCGATTGTCATGGAGGTGAAGCACCTCATTCAGGCAGCCTGCACGGCGGCCAGGGCGCCTGCGCGGTAGCGCTGCACCCTGCGACGCGAGACGCCCCGGCGTTCGGCCAAGGGCCTGGTCGGGCCCTTGACTGACGTGAGGAGGAATTCCACCTGGACTTTCTCGGTCCAGGCGGGTGTGGCTGCCGAGTCGAGCCGCAGTCTCAACTATTCCGGGGCAGTCGGTGGACAGGATCTGGAGCCAGCGGCAGCAGAGGGCTCGCTGGGGTCAGTGCCGAGGCCCGTCCAGGCGGGCTGACCGCACAAGGCGTTGATGGTTCTTCGTCAGAAGGGCGGAGGGCCGTCAGGTGGGTAGGGGATGTCTGGTGTGAGCATTTCGCGGATGCAGCGGCGCAGTCCGCTGCCGTAATAGTCGACCGGTCTGATCCACGGCACCCGCTCGTACAGGTCGCTGAATCGGTCGCTACTCGGGTCGGCCAAGAGGGGTCGGAACTCGTCGGGGGCGGGGCCGTCGACCAGGCACAGCCAGGCGAGGCCGGCGCCGATGCGGATTTCGGGTGATCGGCCGGGATCCGACCACAGCTCCCGGGCCCATGCCGGAGCGTTTTCGTCCCGGTGTTCGCGGGCGAGCTGGGCGATGGCCAGGATCACGCTCACACCGGCCACCGGATCGTCTTCCACCGCCAGCCTGTGGTGCAGCATCGAGGAGACGCGCTGAATGCCGCTGGTGGCCTCCGCCAGCACGAAGGCGGCAGCGGAGCGGACATCGGGATCGGGGTCGGACAGGAGAGGAAACAGCAGCTGCAGGTCGTCGGTGATGGCATCGCGGGCCGCCTGGATCGTCCAGTTCGTCGGACACATCGTGGTGCCCTCCACCTCCAGGGGGTCCTCGGTGACCTGGAGAAGGCCTTCGCGCGTTCCGTCCCCGAAGTGCTGGCATCGCCCGATCTCGGCGACCAAGCGGAGAATGTCCGCCCGGAGCCCGGGAAGCCCGGTGGCCGCGATCCGCAGCAGGAACGGAACGGCCAGTGCCCCCACCGCAATCGTGCTGCCCTGATGGTGGAGGTGTTCCCACAGATCCCCCAAGGCCCGGCCGACGGCTTCGGCATCTTCGGAGGCGAGCATCGTGAGGCGACCAGGAACTTCCTCGCCCGGTCCGTAGAAGTGCGGGAACCGCTGCCAGGGGATCTCCTCGTACCTGAACCCGTCCTTGACCTCCCGCGGGATCGCGCCCATGACCACCCGCATATCGGCATCCGTACCTGCCCACGGCTCGGGCCACCCGGCCCAGCACTCATCGTCCATGACCTGGCCTTCCGGTTCACCGACACCCTCCGAACCCCGGGAGTCTAACGACCGCCGCATATGCCACTGGCTGGTACGCGCAGGCCTCTAGCGCACGCACGCCAGCCGATGGCAGGGTGAACAGCGCGAGCACATCACCCCCGGTGCGCCACCGCACCGGTCCCGCCCTGCCTCACCCAGCGGGCGGGCCCGCCTCTCCCTCCCGGCTCCCCACGGGAGGCCAGAGGCACGCACAGGCACAGCCCTGCATACGAACCACAAGCATGGAGTCCTTCACCAGCCCGTGCTCTGCCGGGCCCCCGACCTCCCGCCGTGTCTGCCGCGCCGGCCATGCAGCGCATCCCGTCGGCAGGACGCCACCCCTGACCGGGCCAACAGCATGGCCGTGCCCAGTGCAGTGGACAGTGAGGATTGCGACTGAGTTCCTCGGTTGGCGAGTTGAGCGTTTGGCACATCTGACCAAAGGATTCGCAGGGCACCTGCCGGTGGCTCGCCAGTCCTGCGTCCACTTACTGATCGTTTCATGAACCTCGCAACATGCCGGTGGGAGGCGGCATTCAAAAGGTGGGGCCTGGCCGCTGAACGTCGAGCATTCCGCAAAGAGACCCTGGTCCACGTCGAGCAGCGGTTCGTGGCGTACAGCATCGGAGCGTCCATATCCGCGAGAAGTAGGGATGCTCGGGCTTTCCCGGGGTACCCGCCCCACCGAAGCACACCGGCGACGGCTCGCCGAGGACACGGACCCGTCGACGCGGCAGGAGAGACGATGAGGCTCCACGATTTCGCCCGGACCACCGTTTCCCGGTGTTCCGCCGAGATCTTGAGCGGCCGTTACCGTTTGGACGGACCGCTCGGTTCGGGCGGGGCCGCGGATGTCCACCGAGGTTTCGACCTGCGGTTGAGACGACCGGTAGCGGTCAAGGTCTTCAGGTCCGGAGCCGACGGCGGGATCGGTGAGAGCCTGCACGGCGAAGCCGTCATCCTCGCCCGCCTGCATCACCCCGGACTCATCGCCGCCTATGACGCCGGACAGCACGACGGACATGCCTTCCTGGTCATGCAACTCGTCGAGGGCGGCACGCTGAAGGACCGCATCGCTCAAGGCCCGCTGCCTCTCGCAGAAACCGCCGCGATCGGCGCCCACCTCGCCGAGGCGCTGGCTCACGCGCACGGCGCGGGAATCGTGCATCGGGACGTCAAGCCGTCCAACATCCTCCTGGACACCGCCCACCGTCCGTATCTGGCCGATTTCGGCATCTCCCGACTGCTGGATGCCACCACCCACACCGCTACCGGTACCCTTGTCGGTACCGCCGCCTACCTCTCTCCCGAACAGGTCCTCGGTCGCCCTGTCGGCAGGCCCGCCGATGTATACACCCTTGGCCTGGTGCTCATCGAATGTCTCACGGGCAGGCTCGAGTACGACGGCGCGCCCCTCGAATCCGCGATCGCGCGACTGCACCGGAGCCCTGTACTCCCCCACTGGCTGCCGGAACGGTTGAGCACCCTTTTCAGGCAGATGACGACCCTGGACGAGAAATCCCGCCCCACCGCCCTCGACTGCGCGCGCACTCTGGCGGCGCTGGCCGGTAAAACGCGCACCGCGCACGGGCCCTCGACGAACGCCACGAGCCTCGTCGCCGGCCGGAGGTCGTCACCGACGGTAGAAGACACACACGCGCATCCTTCCGCCGCTGAAGAACGAGCCGCTTCAGGAGGAGTGTCCACGCGCGGACGCACCCTCGCGGCCAGCACCGCCGTCATCCTCGCAGTCATCGCGGTGACCGCCCTCACCGTCACCGGTGGCTCCGGACCCCAAGGCGATGACCGAGGCACGACCCGGACCACTGGTGCCCCCGCCGAAAAACCGGACCCTTCCGCTGCTTCAGCCCCAAGGAAGAGCACCACGGCGTCCCGGGCGGCACCGTCTCCCACCACACCCGAAGTCACACCTGAGGCCTCGGTCGGCCCGTCCTCCGAACCGGAGGTCACACGCCGCCCCACAGCCACCACAACACGTGACGGAAAGAAAGCCAGGCCTCCGCATCAACCGCCGGGCCAAGCCATGAAGTCAAAAGCGCCCAAGAACAAGGAGCAACGGCAGAAAGCTCCCCGGTCGGCCCCGTCTCCGCACAAGCGATGAGCAGACCACGGGCCCCGCTGAGCCTCTTTCATCCCGGCCTCGAGAGGGTGAAAGGGCAGGTCAGTGAGGTTGTAGGTGACATGGCGAAGCCTCCGTCGTTGATGTGGTGATCTCACTCATCACATCGGCGCCGGAGGCTTCGTCGGTCTCGTATTCTGCCACGCTGGACGTCCCGCATGAGCTTGTCGAGCATGTCTCGTGGCTGCTCCACGCACGCCGACGGGAACTGAACTCGCCCTGGCGACGACGGGGTTGCTTCCAACAAGCGCTGCTCGCGCTGGCGCATCTGCGGAAGAACGAGACGTTCGCACAGGTGGGGGCCGGTTTCTGGGTGTCAGAGGCGACAGCATGGCGCTACGTCGACGAGACCCTGGACGTCCTGGCCGCGTGGGCACCGGGACTGCATGAGGCCCTCGTCGGCCTGGTGAAGGCGACCACGTCATCGTTGACAGCACTCTGATTCCCATCGACCGGATCGCCGCGGACGAGCCGTACTACTCGATGAAGCACCGCCGCCATAGGATGAACGTGCAGGTCATCGCCCGTTCCGACGGCACACCCCTGTGGTTCTCGCGGGCCTTGCCGGGCCGGACCCACGACCTGACCGCGGCCTGGGCCCACGGCATCGTCCAGGCCTGCCTCACCAGACAGGTCCTCGTCCTGGCCGACCGCGCCCACCAGGGCGCCAGCGCCACCGTCCGTACTCCGTACAAGAACCACCGCGAACAGCCCGAGCATTAAAAGCAGTTCAACCGCGATCACGCCCGTCTGAGAGCGCCCGGTGAACGCACCTTCGCACAGTTGAAGTCCTGGCCCATCCTCCGCCAAGCCCGGCTCCACCCGCCGCGTCGGCACCATCGTCCAAGGCGTCTACACCCTGCTGACCTGCAACTATTCAGGATGAAAGAGGCTCACTGAGATGATCTCCGCCTACGCAAACCTTGCCAGAGCCACGTTCACGTGTACGCCGACACCGAGATCCGCAGGATCGTCTGCACCACCAACGCAATCGAGTCGGTGAACGCGAGGATCCGCCGGGCGGTGCGGGCCCGCGGGCACTTCCCTTCCGAGAACGCCGCTCTGAAGTGCGTCTACCTCGCGGTGATGTTCCCTCGACCCGACCGGCACCGGCCGCAAACGCTGGACCACCCGCTGGAAGCGAGCCCTCCAGGCTTTTGACATCGCCTTCGACGGCCGCCTCACCGACAACCGCATCTGACCTCAACAACCAAACCAGTTACACCGTCTACTGGGGTCTGTTCCGTAGTCGGTGGTGACGGTGAGTGCTCGCCTGTGATCATTGAGCGTGCATGATGCGAACGCGCTTGTGGGAACGGTGTTTTCGGGGTTGCCGGCGTTGGTCATCGAGGATGTGGCGGACGGTGGCGAGATAGTCCGGGTTTCGGCTCGGACCCGGGATGTTCCCGTTCCCTGTCCGGTGTGCGGGGTGGTGACGGGGAGGGTCCACGGGTATCACGGCCGGACGGTGCGGGATGTTCCGGTCGACGGCCGGCAGGTCGTGCTCCGGGTGAGGATACGACGGATGGTCTGCCCGGTCCGGGGCTGCGGTCGGCAGACCTTCCGCGAGCAGGTCCACGGGCTCCTGGAGCGCCATCAGCGCCGCACCACACGTCTGACCAGCCAGCTCTCCGAGCTGGTCAAGGAGTTGTGCGGCCGGGCGTCCGCCAGACTCTCCCGATCTCTGGCCGTGCCCGTGTCGTACGCCTCCGCCCTGCGGCTGCTGCGGCGGGTGCCCTTGCCGGTGGTGCGGATCCCGCGGGTGATCGGGGTCGACGACTTCGCCCTGCGGCGCCGGCACAGCTACGCCACGATCGTCATCAACGCCGAGACCGGCCAGCGGATCGAGGTACTGCCCGGCCGCGAGGCCGCCACTTTGGAAGCCTGGCTGCGCGAGCATCCGGGCATCGAGGCCGTGTGCCGGGACGGATCGGCCACTTACGCCGAGGCGATCCGACGAGCCCTGCCCGACACGGTCCAGATCAGCGACCGCTGGCACCTGTGGCACAACCTCGCCAAGGCCGTCCGCAAAGAAGTTGCCGCGCACAGCACCTGCTGGGCGAAAGCGGGACCGCCCCCGGCCGAGGGGAGACAGGCCGCCACCACCCGCGAGCGCCGGCAGCAGGTCCACTCCCTGCGCGAGCGCGGAGTCGGACTTCTGGAGTGCGCGCGCCGCATGAACCTGGCTCTCAACACCGTCAAGCGCTACGACCGCGTTGCCGAGCCCGAGCGCCTCATCCGCGCCCCCGAGTACCGGCCCACCCTGGTGGATCCCTACCGCGACCACCTGCGCCGACGCCGGCTGGAGAATCCGGCCGTCCCCGTCACCCATCTCCTCCGGGAGATCAGGGATCTGGGCTACACCGGCAGCTCGAACCTGCTGGTCCGCTACATCAACCAGGGCCGTGTCGAGGCCGACCGGCCCGCACTCTCGCCCCGGCGCCTGGCCCGCTACCTGCTCACCCGCTCCGACCGCCTCAAGGACCATCAGCGGGAACGTATCGAGGCTGCCCGCACCACCTGCCACGCGATGACGGCTCTGGCCGATCTCATCCACCGCTTCGCAGCGCTACTGGATCCCGCCGACGGCAATGCCGCTCTGCTGAGTACCTGGATCACCGCGGCCCAGGCCGAGGACCTGCCTCACCTGCATGCCTTCACCCGGGGCCTTGAGAAGGACCGCGCCGCAGTCGATGCCGCCCTCACCCTGCCGCACCACAATGGCGGCACCGAAGGCGTCAACAACAAAACCAAGCTGATCAAGCGCCAGATGTACGGCCGCGCGAGCTTCCCCCTCCTCCGCCACCGCATCCTCCTGGGCTGACCACACCCTCCGTCACCACCGACTACGGAAAAGACCCGTTCGATTGACAGACCCGGCCCCGGCAGGCTGGCCGGGGCCCGATGCTATGCAGGTGTCATAGTCAGGGTCCCTTTGATACGGCCTGACTCTTGGTGTGCGGGATGGGCAGGCGGCTCAGCGCGCGTGTGAGGGGTGAGGTACGTCCAGTCAGGGAAACCGGGCTGAGCACTGCGTCAGCGTTGTTGCGGCCGGCCGCGGCGTATTCGACGGCCCGGGCGGTTATGGCCGCATCGGATACCGATCGTGGGTGCTGCACGGCCGAGCCGGCAAGAAAGGCGTAGGCGAACATGGTCAGGATCATGCGCCGGTGTCGGCCCGCCTATCGACGGACCTCGACTGGTTCAGGTCACATTCGTTCTTCGCGTCCCGGCAGCACTCACGGTCGGACGTCCAGGTCTTCGGCAGGTACAGCTCTCGGTCCGCCGAAGACCACCCACAGGCCCTCGCATAAACGGCGAACTCTCCGATCTGACAGTTGTCGCACCGCTGTCAAGGAACAAGTGCGGTTGACATCGCCGCCCTGTTGGCAAGATACGACCAGGCCGAGGCCGGGAAGTCCGGCCTCACCTTGCTCATCCCAATTGGCATCCGGGCCATCCCTGGGGCAGCGCCGGGGATGGCCCGAACACGTCAAGAACGCCTGCGCCGCGCGAACACGAGCAGGCCGGTTCCGGCGACCAGGACGCCCGCGGCAACGCCCAGCGGCAGCATCGGGTCGGACCCGCCGGTTTGTGCCAGCGGTTCGCTCCCCCCGTGGGCCGTGAGGCCGGAGTCGTCGTCACCGGCCGCGCCGGGGTTCGCACCCTTAGCGCCGGCAGCGTCCGCACCGGTCTTCGCCCCCGCGCCGTCAGCCGTATCCGCACCGGCCGAAGCACCCGTATCCGTGCCACCGGACGGCTCGCCGGCATCCGCGTTCGGGCTCTTCTGCCCCGGCACCGACACGTCACCGCCACCCGCGGCGGCTCCGAAACCGTATGCGCCCCGGTCCGGTGCGTCACCTTCGCGGGTCGCCCCGGTGAAGTCGGTGGTCAGGGCCGGGAACGGGGTGGCGGAGCCGATGGCGGGTGAGCCCTTCGCAAGCCGGAAGTCCGCGTCCGGGCCCTTGCCGGGGGCGGTGAACCTCGGGTCCGCGATGATGTCGTGCGGGCCCTTGGTCTCGGGTGTCTTACCGCCGAAGTAGACGTTGTAGTCGTAGGTGACGTTCACATTGCGGGACTTGCTGTTGGTGGCCTGGCCCGGGCGGGCATAGGCGATGTTGTTGAGGAGCCGTACGTCAGTGCTGTCGTGGGCGAAGATGTTGGCGTATGGCTTTTCGATGCGGGTGCTGCGGCCGTTGAGGTAGGCCGTGTTGTGGACGATGTCGACGTGCTGGCTCTTGTAGGCGTGGATGCCCGAACCACCGTTGTCATAACTGATGTTGTCGGCGACCAGGGCGCGTCCGTTGTAGGCCGGCCTTCCCCGTCCGGGGTCGCCTTTCGTCGTGTCAATGATGATGCCGTTGCCGTCGGAATAGCAGCCGCAGCCTTCCCACTTGACCTTGGTCTCGTTGTCATGGACGCGGTTGCCGGTGATGCGAATCTTGTATGTCCCAGGCTCGCCGCCGTCGGTGTCTCGGGGAGTGAGGACGGAGATGCCGCTGGTGCCGTAGACGGTGAACCAGGCATTGGAGTGGACGTGGTTGCCGGTGATGTGGACGTGGTCGGCTTCGATCGCGGAGATCCCGCCACCCGCGCAGTCGTGTACCAGGTTGCCGGTGATGACGACGTGGTGGGCGAACGCGCCGGTCTGCCGGTTCTTCTCCACGGATATGCAGTTGGTGTTGTACGTGGGGTCGGTCTTGCTCGACGAGCGTTCGGCGTCGGCCAGGGACAGGGCGGCGTTGTTGCCCTTGACCTCCAGGTTCTTGATGACGACGTGGGACGCGCCGTAGACGCTGATGCCGTTCCAGGCCGTCTTGGGGTTCAGGACCGGCCGGTGGCCGGGATACGCCGTGAAGGTGATGGGAGCTCCCGGGCGTCCCGAGCGTTTGACGGTCAGCACGTTGGAGCCCTTGCGGGGCTCGGTGTACGTGCCGTTCATGACGGCCACGACATCGCCGGGGCCGGCGATGTCCGCGGCCTTCTGAAGGGTGCGGAACGGCGATCCGGCCGACGTGCCGGGGTTGGAGTCGCTGCCGCCGGGGCTCACGAAATAGGTCGGGGCGGGGGTCTTCACGGGTAGGGACGTGCGCAGGACGCGCGCGGCGACGGGGGACGGGGCGGGGGTGCGGCTTTCCGTGGGTGCGGCCCACCCAGCGGCGCGCGGGGTAGCGCTGCCGGGTGTGGGCGTCCTTGTCGCGGTCGTCGTCGACGCATTTGCCCCGGAGACCGTACTTCGCGCGCCGGCAGGGACTTCCGCTCCTGACGGGACCATGACGAGGCCCGTCGCGACGAGTGCGGCCACCCCGGCGGCGGCGGTCGCACCCGTCGCCTTGGCGGAGAGCCCCCCGAACACACCGTGGTCGCCGCGCGGGTCGCCGGTCGCGCGGCGGCCGTGTCCGCGGGGTGCAGGCCGGTGAGCGGTGTGCCGGGCGGGTGGGGCCGCGTGGGTAAGGTTCCCGGCGCCGTCGGTGCCGGCTTCAACCGGGCCGTTTGCACCCGGGCCCGGCTCGCCGAGAGGGTTCGCCGGACCCTCCGCCTCGCCGAGCGTCGACTGCCCCGCCGACTCGGTCCATCCCGTCGCCCCAGCCGCTTCAGCATCTCCCGGGCGGCCCGGTACGAGCAGGGGGAGGCCCGCGAGCAGCCGCTTGGGCGGGACCAGGCGGCCGGCGGGATGACCGCACGGCTCGCAGGAGCGCAGGTGCCGGGCGAGCCGTTTGCGCAGCAAGGGGCTGGGAATCGGGTCATCCGGGCCGGCGAGCTCGGTCAGCTCCGCACAGCGCGGGATGCGGGACAACGCTCGCACGACCGTCCGCGCCACGTCCAGCTGGGCCTTCATCCGCTGCACCTGGACCGCCAGATGGGCCGCCGGAAGGTTCATGGCCACCGCGATGTCTTTCCGGGACAATCGTCCGCACGCCTCCAGCCACCACAGCGACAGCAGGTCTCGGTACGACGGGTCGAGCCACGTGGTGGCCGCGGCGACCTGCCGCTGCTCGGCGGAGAGCGACTGCCGCAGCAGGAAAAGGGTCGTGAAGTCGGTTTCCGGCGCGTGCCGTTCGTCGGCGTGCTCCAGTGTCGTCAGCCGGCCGGATCGCGCCCGACGCCGGGCGTCGGTGAGCTGGCGGACCGCGATGGACACCAGCCAGGAGCGGAACTTCGCCGTGTCCCGCAGGTCCGGCAGCGCACGGATCACCGCGACCATGGTGTCCTGCACGATGTCGTCGACGTCGAGGTCGGTCTCCGCCGCCCGCCCGACCACGTTGTAGACCAGCGGCAGGACGCCCGCGGTGAGCCGCTCAATTGCCTGGGTGTCTCCGTCGCGGGCCGCCTCCACCGTGCGGCGGTCCGGAAACGTGTTGGTCCTGTCGGGCCTGTCATGTCGCATGCGATACATCCTCGGGCGAGAGCAGGTGTGGCTGCTCCGGTGGGCGGTTGTCGCAGTAGTAGACGAGTGGGTGCCCCGGGCATAACACTTTTCACGCTTCGGGCCCCGCCCTCTTCGTCGCTGGATGACCGTCTCTTGAGTTGAAGAGTGTTTCGCCCTGACCGGGATACTTCATGACTGTCAGCTGCTGGAGCAGACTGTCCTTGCCTGTCAACCGCAGGTCCCCGGCCCAGGCCCTGGCCACGAACTCGTTCAGGAACCGGTCATCCACGCTCGCCGATGGGGCCCTGGTCTCCCTTGGTGTCTCTACGTTCTCGCTGGTGACAGGCGCAATCTTCCATGATCGCAACACTTGCGAAAACACTGGTGAAGGAACTTTCGACGGCCTGACGGGCAGCACCCTTCATGATCACAGGCACACACTCCGGGCCGCTGTCCGCGCGGCAGCACAGTGCGAGCTGGCATGAGCCGAGTAAGCCGATGACACAGAAGCGGCGCAGAACCGAAAGCCGATCACTTGACACATCCGCACTTATGAATGAACATTCATTCATGAGTGATAAGCGGACGCAGATCCTCCGGGCGGCTCTCGAGGTGTTCGCCGAGCACACGGTGGCAGCGGCACCGGTGCCGGTCATCGCGCGTGCGGCAGGCGTCGCGGCGGGCACCCTGTACCGCTACTGGCCGAGCAAGGAGGCTCTGGCCAACGCGGTCTACCAGGACGCCAAGCGGCTTTTCACCTCTTACCTTGCCCGAGGCGCTTTCCTGCCACAGAGCGCCGGGGAAGTCTTCGAGGCCTACGAGGTCATGTGGACGAATCTCGTTGCTTTCGCCGACCAGCATCCACAGGCCCTGGCCTTCCTGGAGCACCAGCAGCACGCCTCCTACCTCGATGCCACCAGCCTGGTGGCGTCCCGGGAGGCCGAGGCCCCCGCCGTGGACCTCATCCGCTCAGGACAACGCCTCGGCGTCCTGCGACAGGCGGATCCGCACCTGCTCATCACCATGGTCTTCGGAGCGTTCGTCGGCCTGACGAAAGCCGCCCGAGTCGGCAATGGCCTTTCCCGGGCCGCCCGGCAGCAGGCATCTGACGCCATCTGGTCCATGCTCACTCCCCACGCGACCGTGCACCAGCGCAAGGAAGCACCATGAACACCTCGATCAACGGTCCCGTACTGATCACGGGATGCTCCTCCGGCATCGGCGCGGCCGTGGCCCGCGCCTTCCTGGGCAGCGGCGCGATCGTCTACGCCACGGCCCGGCGTCCCGGTACCCTCGCCGCCCTCGCCGAGGCCGGAGCCCACATCCTCGCTCTGGACGTGACGGACGAGGAGTCCATGACTGAGGCAGTCCGCCGGATCGAGGCCGAGCACGGCTTCGTCGAGGTGCTGGTGAACAACGCAGGCTATGGCGAGTACGGCACCGTCGAGGAGACCGACATGGGCCGGGTCCGTAAGCAGTTCGACACCAACGTCTTCGGAGCGGCCCGCCTCATCCAGCTCGTCCTGCCGGGCATGCGCCGCGCGGGCCGCGGCCGGATCGTCAACGTCGGCTCCATGGGAGGCCGGCTGACCTTCCCCGCAGGCGGCTACTACCACGCTTCCAAGTACGCCCTGGAAGCGCTCACCGACGCCCTGCGCGTCGAAGTCGCACCGTTCGGCATCCGCGTTAGCCTCATCGAACCTGGTCTGATCAGAACATCCTTCGCAGACACCGCCGCCACGACCCTCACCTCCAGCAGTTCTCCGCGCACCGGCACGGCACATGAGAACGCGTACGCGGATCTCAACCACAGCGCCGGTGCGGTCATGGCTTCCGGATACCGCAGCCGCCTGCTATCGACCACCCCCGAACCGGTCGCCGAAGCCGTCCTGCATGCGGCCCGAGCGCGTCACCCCCGGCACCGGTACATCATCACCCCGGCCGCAAAAGCGATGGTGCACCTGCGGCGCTTGGCCGGCAGCAGGGTCTTCGACGCCATCGTCCGCCGCCAGTTCAATCTGCCGGCCGCACCAGCCCGACCGGTCTGACCGAAAGTTCCGGCCACCACAAGACAGAGGGCTCGACGTCACTCGCTGCACCACCGCCGACGCCAGCACATCCGTTTGTGGGAGAGTCCGCCTGTGAACAGTGAGAACATAGCCACTGCATCTGAAGTAGGGGCTGTGCCTGCAGCTGTGGATGATCAATTCCTGAACGAGTTCGTGGCCCGGTTCCAGGCTGAGGGCCTACAGCTGACCCGCGAAGGTGGGCTGCTTCAGCAGCTGACGAAACGGCTGCTGGAGTCCGCGCTCGAGGGTGAGCTGATAGGCCGCCTGAGCCATGACAGGCGCGATCCGGCCGGCAACAACGGCGGCAACTCGCGCAATGGCAAGCGGTCCAAGACCGTTGTCGTCAACGCCGGCCCGATCCAGACCGGCGTGCCGCGGGACCGGTTAGGCCTGGCGGTACACATCAGTGTGCTCGAAGTCGGGCAGTGTGGCCGGGCGGCCCTTCTGAAAGCCGGTGCTGACGAAGTCGCTGCCGGTAGTGGCGTTCAGGGCCCAATTGACCAGCACCCGGGTGCGGGCCGTAACGGTCGGCAGAGCCATCAGATGGTAGCCACGGGCCACCGCCTGCCCCGGCAGGCCGCTCAACTCCACGCCCAGCGGTCGCGAGACCGCGTAGCCGCCGCCCAGATCCACCACTAGTCCCAGGTCGCGATGGAAATACGGCTGCATCGCCGTGCCCCGCAGCCCCGCGACCACGTTATGGGCCACCGCCTTCCCCTGGCGCTGCGAGTGCTGCGCGGTGGGCGGTGTGATGCTGTCGTCCCCCTTGGCCAGGTCCGGGACGGCGGCGGCGTCTCCTACCGCGAACACGCCATCCGCGCCGGGTACCGTCAGCTCGGCGGTGGTCGCCAGCCGTCCACGCACCAAGTCGGTGTCGACGGTATGCACCAACGGACTGGCCGCCACGCCGGCCGTCCACACCAGGGTGCGGGTGTGCAGCGTCCTGCCGTCGGTGAGCTCCACTGTCCGGGGGGTTACTCGGGCCACGCTGGTGTTCAGGCTGAACTCGATGCCTCGGCCGCGTAGTACCGCCATCGCGGCCGATCCGAGCCGCTCACCGATCTCAGGCAGCAACCGCGGTGCGATGTCCACCAGGTGCCAACTGAGCAGGGACGGGTCGATGTGCGGGAATCGCCGCACTGCTTCCCGGGTGAGCAGCTCTAGACAGGCGGCCGTTTCGGTGCCCGCATATCCGCCGCCCACCACCACGAAGCACAGCCGCTCGGCCCGTTCCGCCGGGTCGGTGGTGGCGGCGGCCGCGTCCAGTTGGCCGATCACGTGGTCGCGCAGGTACGCGGCCTGGGCCAGGGTCTTCATCCCCAGCGCGTGCTCGGTGACGCCCGGGATGTCGAACAGCCGGGTAGTGCTGCCCGCGGCCAGCACCAGGTGGTCGTATCCGAGTTCCCACTCGGCGCCCTCAACGGTGCGCACGCTCACTTGTCGCTGCCGGGTGTCCACCCCCAGGGCGAACCCCGGCACGTAGCGGGTGCGGCGCAACCGCCGCCGCAGCGAGACCGCCACCGACTGCGGGGTGACGACGCCCGCTGCCACGTGCGGCAGCAGCGGCAGGTAGAGCTGGTAGTCGTGCGGGGAGACAAGCACCAGCTCCGCCTCCCCGGGCTTGAGCAACCGCTCAAGCCGATGCAGGCACTCCACGCCAGCGAAGCCGGCACCGATGACGAGAATCCGCGGGCGGGGCATGGGACACACTCCGGGCCGGTAAAGGAGGGGGTACCGCTCATATTGGCAGCACCCCCGCCCTCCCGCACCTCAACTGTCCGCCACTCAGGCCCATTCTTTCGGGTCCTGCCGGGCGCGTGACGAAAAGGAGCTCTGCAACCCGGCTCCCGGCAGGTCCGGTGGCAAGCTGACCAGCAAGGTTCATCTGGCCTGCGATGGCTGGGTCCGTTTCCTCGTCTTCGCCGTCCTTACAGAAGCCGCCCCGGCTCCCATCGCATCTGGCGCCCCCGCAAAACGGATACCGCTCTGTACTGGATAACCGCAGAACAACACTCAATGAAACCGATCAATACGCTCGGAACATGACTGCACCTGACCAATACCTGCTCCGCCTGACAAAGCAGCAACTCACTACAGCGAACTGAAACTCCAGTCCCCCAATACCAAGCCATGACAGCTCGGCCCGGAGCCCTATCGCGGAATGGTGCGGTCAGGGCCAGTGATGTTGCTTTGCTCCCAGCCCAGCGGTTCGCCAACCAACTCGGTGCAGTGGCGATCGTGATGCATCTGCCCCTCTCGGCGACCGGAAGGGCAATTTTCAGAGACAACAGCAACCTGAGGGCGTTCGGAGGCGGCGTTGTCTGGGCGTCCGGTTACGTCAGGCGGGGGCTTCCGGGGAGCACAGTGATGATGGCGAACGAGCCGCCTTGGGGGTCGGCCAGAACTGCCATCCGGCCGATCGTCATGTCGAAAGCCGGGGCCAGGACCGAGCCGCCGGCACGAACGGCGGCGGCTTGGATCTCGTCCACGTCGTCCACGTGGAAGTAAGCCTGCCAATGCGGCTGTAGGCCAGGCGGCAGCTTGGACAAGTCTGTTATTCCGCCGACCGCGCGCCCGTCGACCTGGAACTCGATGGAGTCCTCGGCGCCCGGAATTTCGGAGCGATGCGTGGTGATGGGCAGGATAGCGGAGTAGAACGCTGAGGCGGACGGCAGGTCGGCGGTGATCAGCTCGTTCCAGATGAGCGCGCCCTGCTCGTTGACGATGCCCATGCCGTCAAAGGTACCGGCCTGCCACAGGCCGACGACGGCCCCGGTCGGGTCGGCCATCAAGGCCATCCGGCCGAGGTCCATGATGTCGACCGGGCCCATCACGACCGTCCCGCCTGCATCGGTGACAGCCTTCACGGTGGTGTCGATATTGTCCGTCGCCAGGTACGTCGTCCAGACCGTCGGCGGCAGCGGGTCGGGAACAGTCCCGTACGGGTTCATCACCTTCATGATTCCGGCGACCGGCTTGCCCTTGAGGGTGCAGATGGCGTAGCCGCCCGTCTCTGCAGACCTAACCTCGCCCTGCCATCCGAACAGGCCGCAGTAGAAGTCCAGCGCCGCCCGCTGATCGGGGACCATCAGGTCAATCCAGCATGGGGTGCCGGGCTTGTAGGGGTCGTCCATTTCGGGCACGGATACCTCCGTCATACCGATCGAGGATAAACGGTACGCTCTCTACCCGGGCTCTGCACGCAAAATCGAGCCGTACGAGTGAAACAGGACGCAAAGTGGCACGGGTGTAGCCAGTTCATCATGGAGCAACTACAGATTCTTGGGTCATGCACCCAATATGGGTATGACCTCATCAGTGTGATTCCCAAGGGGGGTCTGACTAGCCGCGAGGGCCGTCGGTGGTGTGAGTTCGTAGCACCATTCATCGCGAAGGAGGGCCCAGAGGACGTTGACGCGGCGGCGCGTGAGGTCGGGGGCGGTTTAGATGTGGCGCTTTCCTTCGGCGCGTTTACGTTCGTAGAAGCAGCGGGACTCGTCGGACCGCCGGATGCCGACGAGGGCGGAAGTACAGAGGACACGTTGAGCCATTGGTTGCAGCATTGCGATCGTCGCAGGTTGCCGCTGATCTTTTTGGAGTCGCGCGGGACCGGTGCGACGCCACCGAAGCCGGCAACGTGGTCGGTCGTTTCGGAGACGGACATCTCGCCACCGGTGGCGACCAGAAACTCGGCCCCAGGGATGATGCCGAGGCCGAACATGCCGGTAGTCACTTCGAAGTAGTGGTGGTCGCGAAAACCGGCCTCGATGAGCCTGTCGAGTCGGCGACCTGCTCGTTTAGGGCCATCGCCTCCTTGGCCGGCGTATGCCTCGGCTGCGCGGTCAGCTTCTCACCGGGCAGGCTGGTGTGCCGGCGTTCGACCACGGCTTTGGCGAGCTGATCGGCTCGGAGAACCTTGCGGTTGCATAGCCAGGTCTCCAGGCGCTTGGTGCCGAGCCCGGGGGTGGCTGCGGGGCCTGGTAGCCGGTCAGCAAGGTCAGCGGGCTCTTGCTGGTGAGATCCAAGCCCGGGCAGATCCCGGTCAGCTGGGCCCGGAGCCGGTTGACGATGCGGGTGCGGTTGGCGACGAGATATGTGCCGCGACCGGTGAGGATCTTGAGGTCGATGAAGATGTTGCCGTCGGCGTGTAAAGAGGTGCAGGTCGCGGCGGATGCGGACCTGGTCGGCGATCACGGCGGTGTCCTTGGTGTCGGTCTCGCCCTCGCCGCGGTAGCTCTCGGAGACACGGTGGACAGCGTAACCGGAGATGCAGTTCACGAGCTGGTCGTGGTTGAGGAGGATGCCGATGACCAGAGTGGCTCCGCTGTCGGCCGGGTCAATGCCCCGGGTCACTTCGTCCCCCGGGGACAGGACATCGGCGAGGAGTTCGGGCTCGTCGTTGGCGACGCGTCGGGACAGCAGCCGGTGGCCGCTCTTGTCGATCGCGACGCAGTGGTGAGTCTTGCCTGCGTCGATGCTGGCTCAGATGTGCGTGCGTTTCATGATGTGTCCGGTCGCCGAGCTTGTCCAGGCGGAGGGGATCGACAGCCGCTCTCTTCGAGTGGGAGGTCGCATGCGGGGAGAGCCGGTGCCGCGGTGCGCGGGCGTGGTACCGGGCCGTCGTGGACTGTGCGCTCGCTCTCCGAAGTCCCGCAGGTGGGCAGGTTGCGCAGACGACGTTTGCAGAGCCGGAAACCGGGCGCAACCCCGGACCGGCCGTAAATCTCCTGATGGGGCGTCACTCTTCAGTGATGGCCCCTTACACACAGGGGGTCGTTTCAAAGAAGTTTCGCAGAGGGGTTGTGAGTTGGCATGCTGGTATACCACCATGCCGCCATGCCACCGATCGACTTCGAAACGAACGGCGCGACACTCGCTGCTCCCGCCGCACTGCCACCTCTCGGCCAGCCCGTCTCCCGGACCGACCGGGTGCGCGACGCATTGCGGCAGGCGATCCTCGAAGGAGCGCTCCCGCCTGGAAAAGCGCTGGTCGAGAGAGAGCTCGCCGAGCTGTACGGGGTTTCCAAGACCCCTGTGCGCGAGGCGCTCAAGCAGCTCCAGTCCACTGGTCTGGTGGAGGTGAACGCCTATCAGGGTGTCAGCGTCCGCCGTCCCGACGACCGCCTGGTGCAGGAGCTCTACACCGCGCGCCGTGCCGCCGAACCCGAGGCGGTACGACTGGCCGCTGTCCGTCTGGGCCCCGCGCCCCATGCCGGAGCCCGCCAGGCCCTCCAGCAGGCGACCGAACTCATCGGCTCGGGCGAAACCCGGAGCCTCGGAATCGCGAACCGGCGATTCCACCGCGAGCTCTACACCGCCTGCCACAACGGTTTCCTCTGCGGCTTCCTCGACCAGCTCCAGGACCTCACCGCATTCGTAGCCGGCCTCGGGTGGCGGCTGCGCGCCACCTGGGAGGAGGAGGCCGCCGAGCACGCGGCGATCCTGCAGGCGGTGGAGCAAGGTGACGGCCCGCTCGCCGAACAGCTCACCAGGGCTCACATCGACAAGGCCATGCAGAACCTCTCCGGCGCTCTTGGAGACGTCCCCGGGGCCGGCCGGTGAAGGTCGAGGTCTTCGCCCATCCCCTGTCCTTCCGCAGCGATCCACAGGCTGGGGCGGACCTGCTGGCCGGTCACGGAGTGGACCGCGTCCGCCTGGCGTTCGCATATCACGGCGGACGGTGGCTGCTGACGACCAGCGACCCCTGCGCCGTGGTCGACTTCCGCGCGGGCCGATGGTTCCGTGACGAGCCCTCCGCGCCTCGCGACACTCCTTCCGCTCTGCGCGAGGACGTCCACGGACTGGCACTGCCAGTCCTCGGTGACGAGGCGACGACCGCTTCGACCGCACTGTTGAAGTCCGGTGTGGGCGTGACGGCTTGGCTCGTGGGACTCCACCAGTCCGGCCTCGCAACCCGCCGCCCCGAGTCGGCCCTGCGCAATGCCTTCGGACACCCGTACCTGCATGCGCTGTGCCCGGCCAGGTCCGAGGTCCGCGCATACGCCGCCGATCTGGTTGCCCGGACCGCGCGCCGCCCCGGCGTCACCGGCCTCGAACTTGAAGCCTTCGGCTACCTCGGCTGGCAGCACCAGAGTGCCCACGACAAACTCGGAGCCGCCCTGCGCCCCGCCGACCGCTGGCTGCTCTCGGTGTGCTTCTGCTCTGCCTGTGCCGACCTCTTCGCCGACTCGGGCATCGACGTGCCCGACCTGGCCCGCACCGTCCGTGCCTCGCTCAGGAGTCAGCTCACCGATCCGCAGCCGGCCGGCGACACTGCCGCCGACCTCCGTACCGCTCTGAACCCCGATCTGCACGACACCGTCCTCGCCGTCCGCTCCCGAGTCACTACCGCCCTCGTGCAGGAAGCGGTCGCGGCGGCCGGAGGCCTGCCCGTCTCCGTACGCGCGACCGTCGACCCGTACGCCTGCGACGGCAAGTCCGGTGGGGATCTCGCCGCCCTCGCCGCAGCGGCGGACGGTCTCACCGTCACCGATCTGTCGGGGAACACTGATGCACTGCGGCGCGACATCCAGGAGGCGATCCGGACCGGCGTCCCGGTGGCGGCCGGCTGGAACCTGGCTGCGGACCGCACCGCTGACGAGCGGCAGCTGGCCGAGGTCGCCGCATGTGCCCGCGCCGCCGGGGCCGGCTCCCTCGTGCTCTACGCCTACGACCTGGCCCCCGCGCCGCGCCTGGGCTGGCTGCGCCGTCTCACCGACGCGCCGGGACCGCGCGGTACGGCCGCACCCGACCCCATCCCCCCGATACCGGAGCCGGTGACATGACCGGATACCTCATCCGCAGAATCGCCCAGCTGATCCCCGTCATTCTCGTCGTCTCCCTGGTCCTCTTTCTGCTCCTGAGGCTGATGCCGGGCGACCCGACCCTCGCCATCCTCGGCCCGGAGGCCACCGACGCGGACCGCGCGGTACTCCGCACGGACCTCGGCCTCGACGTCCCGCTCTGGCAGCAATTCACCCAGTGGCTCGGCGCACTGGGCCGAGGGGATCTGGGCATCTCCTGGCTGACCGGCGAGCAGGTCGGCGCGGTCATCTCCGACCGGCTCGCCGCCACCATCGAACTCGGCTTCATCGCACTGCTGTTCGCGCTACTCGTCGGTGTGCCCGCAGGAGTCCTCGCGGCGGTCCGCCGCCGCACCCGGACCGACACCGTGCTCAACTCCGGTGGTCTGTTCGCCCTGTCCACTCCGCACTTCTACCTCGCCGCACTGCTCATCCTGGTCTTCGCCCTGTGGCTGAAGGTCCTCCCGCCCTCGGGGTACGTTCCCTTCACCCAGGACCCGGTGGAGAACCTGCGGCACATGGTCCTGCCGGCCGTCACCATCGGCTCCACCATCGCCGCGGTGACCATGCGCCAGACCCGTGCCGCCCTCCTCGCCGCGTTCAACGAGGACTACATCCGCACGGCCGAGGCGTCGGGCCTCTCACGACGCCGGATCGTGGGCATCTATGCCCTGCGCAACGCGATCGTCCCCGTCGTGACGGTCGTCGCCCTGCAGATCGGTGCGCTGATGAGCGCCACCGTCGTCACCGAGACCGTCTTCACCCTTCCCGGCATGGGGACCCTGATCGTCAACGGCGTCTTCAGCCGGGACCTGCCCGTCGTCCAGGGCGCGGTGCTGATGGTCGTCGTCTTCGTCCTCCTGGTGAACCTGCTCGCCGACCTGGTCTACGCGTGGCTCGATCCCCGCATCACGTACTGACCCGTCCGCGCCCCGCGCCTCTCCGTGCACGCCACACGGACGCAATACATCGCCCCCGTACCTTCTGTACGCATCCCCTGGAGCACCGATGGCCATCGACCTCGTGCCGAAAGTCTCCCGCAGACCGGTTCTCGACCGGCTGCTCCGCGACCGCCGCGCCCACCTCGCCACACCCCTGCTGTTCCTGCTGCTCCTGGCAGCCGCCCTCGCGCCGTTCATGTCCGATGCGGCGGCCACCACCGACACCGGCCGGATTCTGGCCGGCCCGAGCTCCGCGCACCTGCTGGGCACCGACGAGATCGGCCGGGACGTGCTGGTCCGCATCGTCGCCGGTGCGTGGGTGACGGTGGGGGTGGCCACCATCACCGTGGGCGCGGCTCTCGTCCTCGGTACAGTCCTGGGCCTGGTCGCCGGGTACCGGGGGGGCTGGGTGGACTCCTTCGTCATGCGGGTCTCCGACGGTCTGCTCGCCTTCCCTCTCCTCGTCCTGGCCCTCACCGTCGTGGCGGCCCTGGGGCCCGGGCTGCGCAACGCGCTCATCGCGATCGCCGTAGTCACCACTCCGCGGTTCGCCCGTGTCGTCAGGGGCGAGGTGCTTTCCCTGCGCACCCGCGAGTGGGTATCTGCTGCTCGGATCGTCGGGGTGAGCCGCATGGCGATCATGCGCCGCCACCTCCTGCCGCACCTCGCGGGCACCCTGCTCGTCTTCGCCGCCCTGCAGGTCTCCACCGCGATCATGGCCGAGGCTGCCCTCAGCTTCCTGGGGCTCAGCGTGCAGCCGCCCCAGCCGAGCTGGGGAGCGATCGTCGCCAGCGGCACCGATCACCTGAACGCCAGCTGGTCGCTCAGCGTCTTCCCCGGGCTCGCGATCCTTCTCACGGTCGCCGCGTTCAACCTGCTCGCGGACGCTCTGCGCGACGCGCTGGACTCGCACCGCCCAGAACTCGCGCCCTCGCGCTGAGGCCCTTCTTCCCTTCCCTCCTCCTGCTCGTTCCTCGCCTTCCCCCCTTTCTCCCCCGCACAGAGGAAGTGCTTCGCCATGCCCATATCCGCCCATCCCGTGCCACGCCGCGCCGTCCTGGCCAGTGCCGCCGCCACTGCCGCGGTGGCCGCCCTCTCCGGGTGCGACAGCTCCGACGGTCCCTCCGGCGGAGCCTCCGGAGGAACTCTGACCGCCGGCTTCGACAACGAGCCCACCACCCTCGACCCGGCGCTCAGCTCCGCGATCTCCTCCGACCGCAACGTCCTCAACCTCTTCTTCGACTCCCTGCTGCGCCAGCGCCGCGACGGCACGCTCGCGCCGGCGCTCGCTGTGAAGTGGACGGTCACGGACAAGGAGATCATCTTCGAACTGCGCACGGGCGTGACGTTCCACGACGGCACCCCCTTCGACGCGGAAGCCGTCGTCACCAACCTGAAGCGGATCTCCGACCCCGTCACCCGCTCCACCAAGACCGCCGCCTTGGCCTCCGTCGCCGAAGTGAAGGCCACCAGTGCCCGGACCGTTGTCCTGACCCTCAAGAGCGCCGACCCGCTGCTGCTCACCCAGCTGGCCCACGAGCCCGGGATGATGGCCTCGCCCGCCGCCCTTTCCAAAAGCGGCAAGGACTTCGGCCGCAGGCCGGTCGGTACCGGCCCCTTCACCTTCCGCCAGTGGCGTTCGAAGGTGCAGCTGAGCGCCGAGCGCAATAAGACCTACTGGGACAAGGACAAGGACGGCACACCCCTCCCCCGCCTGGAGAAGGTGGTCCTGCGGTTCGTCACCGAGGCCAAGGTGCTGCGCGCGGAACTGCTCACCGGAGGCGTGCAGCTGGTCCGGGCCCTTCCCCCGGAGGAGTACAAGCAGCTCGCCGACGACAAGCGCATCACCGTCAAGGACGAAGGCGTCCGCCGCAACTACTATGCCTCCCTCAACGTCACCAAGGGCCCCTTCCGCGACCCGCGCGTGCGTGCCGCCTTCGCCATGGCCATCGACCGCGGCGCTGTCGGAAAGGCCTCGGCCGGCGGCGACTTCGACCTCGCGCCCTCCTTCGCCACCAGCCGCGACTGGTTCTACGACGGCTCGCTGGCCCTTCTCCCGCACGATCCGGAGAAGGCCCGTGCCACCCTGGAGAAGGCCGGTCTGCGAGGCCCGGTCCCGCTCACCCTCCTCGCGCGTCGCCGTGCCCCGGACCCCACCGTCGCAGAACTGCTCCAGAGCCAGCTCACAGCTGCGGGGTTCGCGCCGAAGGTCGAGGTGCTGGAGTTCCAGACCCAGCTGGAGCGCATGAAGCGGCACGACTTCGACGCGGCGGTCCTCGTCGTCGACGTACCCCGTCTGGATCCGTCGCTGTCGTTCGACCCGTACTTCGCCAGTACCGGGCCGAGCAACTGGTCGGGCCTGGACGACCCCGCCCTGGACGCACTGCTGGACAAGGGCCTGAGCACGGACGACCGTGCTGTGCGCAAGCAGGCGTACGTGGACGTCCAGCGCCGCATCCTGCAGAACAACTACTGGGTCTTCCTGCACCAGGCCAAGTCACCGCTGATCCACAGTGGCAGGCTCAAGGGTCTGGAACTCGACGTCGACGGCCAGTGGCGCCTCGAGCGCGCCCGTCTCGGCGCATAGGGCGACGCGATGACCCTCCTCGATATCCAGAACCTCGGCGTCACCTTCCACGGCAGTTCCGGCGAACCGCCCGTACGGGCTGTGGACGACGTCAGCCTGCGCCTCGACGCCGGCCAGACCCTCGCCATCGTGGGTGAGTCCGGCTCTGGCAAGACCGTCACCGCCCTGAGTCTCCTCGGCCTCAACCCGCCTTCGCCCCTGTGCGAGAGCACGGGAACGATCCTGCTGGACGGCACCGACCTGAGCACCCTCGACCGGAGCTCCTGGCGGCAGGTGCGGGGCAACCGGGTCGCCATGGTCTTCCAGGACCCCGGCACCGCCCTCAACCCGCTTCTGACCATCGGCACCCAGCTCGTCGATGCCGTCCGCGCCCACGAGCGTACGAGCCGCGACCAGGCACGACGGCGGGCCGTCGAGGCCCTGGCACAGGCTCGGATGCCCGAGCCTGAAAAGCGCCTCGGCCAGTACGTCCACGAGCTGTCCGGCGGCATGAGGCAACGTGCGGCGATCGCCCAGGCGATCGCCGCACGCCCCCCGCGGCTCCTCGCCGCTGAGCCCACCACCGCACTCGCCCCCGCCGGGCAGGCGGAGGTCATGAGCATGCTTCGCACGCTGTGC
>NZ_JBSHHY010000017.1:97188-166664 GCF_053618675.1 Streptomyces sp. NPDC055632
GCGCCCCCGCCCCCCCCGGGCCGGGGGCCGCGCGGCGCCCGCGGGCGGCCCCCCCGCGCCCCCCCCCCCCACGCCCCCGGCTGCTCATCGCCGATGAGCCGACCACCGCTCTCGACGCCGCCGTGCAGGCGGAGATCATGAGCATGCTGCGCTCGCTGTGCGACGACCTCGACATGGGTCTGATCCTCATCACCCACGACCTCGGCGTGGTCGCCGAACAGGCCGACCGGGTGGCGGTCATGTACGCCGGCCGGATCGTCGAGAGCGGGCCCACCGCCCACGTTCTGGCCGACCCTCGGATGCCGTACACCCAGGCGCTCCTCGCCGCGACCCCCCGCCTTGACGGCCCGGCCCGCACCCGCCTCGTCTCCATCGGGGGCAGGCCGCCGCAGCTGAGCGATCGGCCCCCGGGGTGCTCCTTCGCACCGCGCTGTCCGGTCCGTGCAGACGACTGCGAGATCCTCATACCTCCGCCGGTTCCGCTCGGCGCGGGCCATGAGGCGGCGTGCCTGTTCGCCGCCGCGCCACGGGAACTGCCCATGCCCGTGCCGACGGGTACCGCCGGCACGGAATCCGCCGCCAAGGAGGCGGAGCACGGCGCGCCGCTGGTCGAGTTCGACGCCGTCGACCTGCGTTACCCGGTCCGTACCGGGGCACTGCGCCGGGTCACCGGGCACGTCGACGCCGTACATCAGGTGAGCCTGAAGGTCGAGCCAGGCCGCACGCTAGCCCTGGTGGGCGAATCGGGATCGGGCAAGACCAGTCTCACCAAGCTGTTGCTGCGCCTGGAGACACCCTCCGCGGGACACGTGAGGTACGACGGCATCGACGTTCGCCGACCCGGGCCCGAGGGACTGCGTCGGCTACAGCGAGAGGTCCAGGTCGTCTTCCAGAACCCCTATGCAAGCCTCGACCCCCGTATGACGATCCGCCACATCCTGGCGGAACCGCTGCGGACGCACGGGATGGACGCGGGCGAACCCGAACTCGTACGGCTCCTGCAGGACGTCGGCCTCGACGCCCACGCCCTGGACCGCTTCCCCGCAGCCTTCTCCGGCGGGCAGCGTCAGCGCATCGCGATCGCCCGGGCACTGTCCCTGCGGCCGCGACTGATCGTCTGCGACGAGGCGGTCAGCGCCCTGGACGTCTCCGTCCAGGCACAGATCCTCAACCTGCTCGCCGACCTCCAGGCCGAACACGGCATGGCCTACCTCTTCATCACCCACGATCTCGCCGTGGTCCGCTCCGTCGCTCACCGCATCGCCGTCATGCGGCAGGGCCGGATCGTCGAGGAAGGCCCCGCGGACCGCGTCTACGACAACCCCTCCCACCCGTACACCCGCGCATTGCTTGCCACGGCCCCCGGACGGACCTCACCCGGGCCCGCACACGCCGAGAGCAACGCGGACACCGACAAGGAACGGAGCACCACATGGCCAAGGTGACCCAGGTCCGCCTGACCTCGATCAACACCCCCCGGCACAACAGCATCACCTGCGGACACGTCCTGGTCGAACTCCTCACCGACGACGAGGCGCTGACGGGCATCGGCGAGATGTCCGATCTCCAGCACCTCCCGCGCTACCACCTGGACGTGCCGGACCTCGAAGCCACCCTCAACGAACTCCTCGTCGGTCTCGACGCCCTCCAGATCACCGAAATGGAGCGCCGGCTGGAGGCCAATTTCCCCCAGGCCGGATACATCTACGACAAGAGCCGCGCCATCAAGTGCGGTGTCGACATCGCCTTCTGGGACCTGGCCGCCAAACAGCTCGGAGTACGGGTCTGCGACCTGCTCGGCGGCGCGGTCCGCGCATCGGTGCCCATCGCCTACCCGATCTTCCGCCAGCAGCACGAGGAGGACGTCGAACGCAACCTCGCCATGGTCGGACGCCGCCTTGCGGAAGGCTTCACCTTCTTCCGGGTCTACGTGGGACGCCGCCTCGACCTGGACGAGAAGTTCCTGCGCACCGCGCGGGAACGGTTCGGCGACCGCATCGTCATCAAGTCCCTGGACTTCTCCAACCTCCTGGACTCCCGGGCGGCATGCGCCTTCGCCGAACGCGTGGCCGATGTCGGCTACGACCTCGTGGAGTCGCCCGCCCCGCACCACGACGTTCGCGGTCTGGCACGGGCACGCGACCGGCTCGCCGTCCCGATCAGCGAGCACGTCTACAGCTTCCGATGGGCCTTGGAACTCGTCGCCGCCGACGCCGTGGACGTGTTCAACGTCAGCGTCATCGCCATCGGCGGCATCACACCCGCCCGCAGGGTCTTCGCGATAGCCGACGCGGCCGGAAAGTCCTGCCTGGTCGGCACCACACAAGAGCTGTCCATCGGAACGGCGGCGGCCGCCCACGTGGCGATGGCGATGTCCGCCGTCACCGTGCCCAGCGACCCCGTCGGCCCGCTCCTCTACACCCGCGACGTCGTCACCGATCCCGTCCGCTACACCGGCGGCCTGCTCTCCGTGCCCGAAGGGCCCGGTCTGGGCATGACGCTCGACCCCCAGTTGGTAGCCGCCTCAGTAGGGCCCCTGACCTGGGCGGCCACCAGCGCGGCGGCTGTGGTCGACCGGCAGGCGGCAACCTCGTGAGCGACGCGCACGAGTCCCGCGACGCGCACAGTGCATGCGACGGTTCGCCCGCAGGCGGCCGGTTCGCCGGCCGGGTCGCCCTGATCACCGGCGGCGCGCGCAACATCGGCCTGGCCATCGCGTTCCGGCTGGCCCGGGAAGGTGCGGCGGTGGCGGTCAACGGCCCCGATCCGCAGGAGGCCGAAGCAGCGGCCGCCATGCTGCGCGCGAAGGGACTGTCGGCGATCGCCTGTCCCGGGGACGTCTCCGCACCCGACCAGGTCGACGCCTGCGTGGCCCGTGCCGTCGAGGTCCTGGGCGGACTCGACCTGCTGGTCAACAATGCCGCCGCTCCGATGCTGGGACGCGGACCGCTGCTCGACCTGGACGTGGCCGACTGGGACCGCAGCTTCGCCGTCAACGCACGCGGGGTGTTCCTGTGCACGGTGGCCGCCGCCCGCGTCATGCCGCCCGGCTCCTCGATCGTGAACATCTCCTCGGTCGGGGCCACCCGGGCCCATCGGGCGGCTGTCGCCTACGACGCCAGCAAGGGTGCCGTCGACGCGGCGACCCGCGCCATGGCACTGGAACTGGCACCCCACGGCATCCGCGTCAACGGCGTCGCCCCCGGACCGGTCATCAACGACCGTTACGAGCTGCTCGATGCGGAGCAGCGCCGGGATCGTGCCCAGCCGGTCCCGCTGGGCCGAGTCGGCGACGGGTCCGACGTCGCCGCGGCCGTCGCCTTCCTCGTCTCTGAGGACGCGGCCTTCATCACCGGCCAGGTGCTGAACGTCGACGGCGGACTCAGCGCCCAGCTCCGGCCGCCGGGCACCGATCCCGCCCTCGACGCGCCCGCCCCCTGACGGCCCCGCGCTTCCCTGTCCGTATTCCACCGCTCCGCACACACCCGAGGAAACCCCAGATGACCGAGACCACTTTGCAGCCGCTCGACCCCGACGACCTGGCCGCGCTGGGCGAGGCCAGCACCGCCACGATCAGCACCCAGCTCTTCAAGCACGGTCTGCGCAACACCTTCCTCGCCGGCCTCACCCCCATCACCGGCGCCCGGCGCATGGTCGGCGAAGCGTTCACCCTGCGATACATCCCAGCCCGCGAGGACATCGACACCCTGGAGGTCTACGACGACTACGACCACCCGCAGCGCCTGGCGGTGGAGCAGGCGGGGCCCGGCCAGGTCCTCGTGGTGGACTGCCGGGGCCAGGGCCGCGCCGCCTCCGCCGGAAACATCCTGCTGACCCGCATGGCAGTCAACGGCGCCGCCGGCCTGGTCACCGACGGCACGCTGCGCGACATCGAGGAGATCGGCCGTCTGCCCCTGCCGGTCTTCGCCACCGGGGCCGCCGCCATGACCAACCTCGCCCAGCACCACGCGGTCGACCTCCAGGTTCCCATCGGCTGCGCCGGCGTCGCCGTCTACCCCGGCGACGTCATGGTCGGCGACGCCGACGGCGTGGTCTGCGTGCCCCGCCACCTCGTCCCCGTGATCGCCCGTCAGGCCCGCGAGCAGGAGCTCCAGGAGGCGTTCATCACCGCCCGGGTCGCCGACGGCGCTCCGCTGCGCGGCACCTACCCGCCGGACGAGGCGACCCGGCGCGCCTACGACGAGGCGCGCGGCGCGCTTCCGGTGGCCGACTGACCGTACGACCGGCCACCCGCACGACGGCGCGGCACACACCTTCCCGAACCCGCACGACTGCACGACCTCCGCACATCCAGGCCGGCGAGCAGTCGGCCGACCAAACCGCTCGGGCGCCGGACATCCCATATCCCGGCGCCCGAGGAAGCGCGGCACGCGCACCCACCAATCGATCCTCCCTCCCCCGCAGAAGGCAGGCATCATGATCCCTCCCGTCATACCCGGATCCGCACGTCCGCGTGCGAGGAGGACCCTCCCCCTCGTGCTCTCCGGCGCCCTGGTCGGCGCCCTGCTCTCAGTCGTCTCGGCCGGCCCGGCCGCCGCAGCCGACCTCTCCAGCACTTTCGACACCGTTTCACCGGGTTCTCCCGCCCCCGGCTGGGTCGCCTCGGGCGATGTCACGGTGCAGGACGTCACCGGCACGGTCGACCGCAGCCTGCGCCTGCGCGACACCTCCACCACCGCCTCCGCCACGGCGAGCGCCACGTTCGGCACCACCTCCTCGACCGTCGTCGCCGGCTTCCGGCTCCGAGCCGCCCAGTCCACCGCGACGATCGGAGTGCACCTCGACAGCGCGGGCGGCCACAGCGTCACCGTCGCCATGAGCCCCGAAGGCCGCCTCTACACCTACAACGGCGCCATCCGGATCGACCTCGGCTCCTACGCCCCGAACCGCTGGTACGACATCCGGATCGTCGCCCGTCCCGGCACCGCCACGGCCGACCTCCACATCGACGGTGAACGCCGGGCCGCGAACCTGCGCTTCCGCACATCCACCGCCACCCTAAACGGCCTGCAGGCCGGTGTGTCCGTCGCCGACACCGGCACCGCCTACCTCGACGACGTACGGACCGCCCTCGAAACAACCCCGGCCGGCTGGCCGCAGCTGGGCACGGTCGCCCCCCGCACGGCCGCGCAGATCGGCTCCTCCCGGCTGCTCGTCGGTGCGGAAACCCTCGACCGCGACTACACGAACTACCAGGCATACGCGCCTTACCTGGGGCGCCTGGGCGCGACCGGCGTCCGCCTCCAGGGGGGCTGGGCCAAGACCGAGAAGACCAAGGGCGTCTACGACTGGACGTGGCTCGACCGGATCGTCGACGACGCCAAAAGCCGGGGCCTGGCGCCCTGGCTCCAGCTGTCCTACGGAAACGGCATCTACTCCGGCGGCGGCGGTTCCGGTCTGGGCGGCCAGATCCCCACCTCCACCGAGGCCCTGAACGCCTGGGACGCCTGGGTGAGCGCCACGGTCCAGCGCTATGGCAACCGGGTACGCGAGTGGGAGATCTGGAACGAACCCAACCTCGCCGGCATCCCGGCCGCCACGTACGCCGACTTCTTCGCCCGCACCGCGGCCCGCGTCCGAGCCGCGCAGCCGGCCTCTGTGATCTACGGACCCGGTGAGGCGGGCATCGACGTCCCCTACACCAAGGACTTCCTGGTACGCCTCTCCGGCCAGGGCAAAGCCGGTCTCCTGGACGGCATCAGCTACCACCCGTACAACCCGAACCCGGACGACGTCTGGACCTACCAGCAGGTCGACAAGATCCGAGCCCTGATCGACCAGTACGCCCCCGGCGCCGTCCTGCGGCAGGGCGAGAACGGAGCTCCCAGCGCGCCCGGCAGCTTCGGCGCGCTCGGCGACCTGGACTGGACCGAACTCAGCCAGACCAAGTGGTTCCTGCGCCGTCTCACCCATGACCTCGGCCAGGACATCAGCACCAGCGCCTTCAGCATCTCCGACCTGCACTACCCCTCGAAGATCAACAGCAAGGGCCTGCTGCAGACCAACACCGACAAGTCGATCCGCTACGCCAAGCCCTCCTACTACGCCGTGCAAACCCTTGCCTCCGTCATCGACGGCACCGTCAAGGCGCTGCCGAGCTATGCGTTCAGCACCGACTCCGCCGCCACCCTGACCGTGCAGGGCTTCGCCAAGCGCGACACCGGCCGTCAGATCGTCGGCGTCTGGGACGGCACCGCCACCCCCGGTGACGGCACCGCCCGCACCCCGGTCCGGCTGACCTTCCCCCAGGGCAGCTTCACCGATCCGGTCTACGTCGACGTGCGGACCGGGGCGGTCTTCGACATTCCCGCCGCCGACTGGTCCGTATCGGGCACCACCCACACCTTCCGCAACGTGCCGGTGTACGACTCGCCCGTCCTGATCGCCGACCGCTCCGCGATCACGCTCTAACACCCACCAGGCCCCGCCCCCACCTCCTTCCCGGGGGCGGGGCCCGGTCCCAGGAGACTCCATGCACGCCCTCGCACGAGCGGCCCTGCGGTCGGTCGTCGGCCCCGACCACTTCCGGGAGACGGACGGCGAACTCGTTCCCTACAGCCGGGACGCCACCCCGCTGTTCCACGCCCGGCCCGACGCCGTGGTGCTGCCGGCCGACACCGCCGAGGTCGCCGCCGTCCTCGACATCGCCACCCGTTACGGGGTTCCCGTCGTCCCGCGTGGCGCCGGATCCAACCTCTGCGCCGCCACCGTGGCCTCACAGGGCGGCGTCGTCCTCGTCCTGACGCGCCTGAACCGCATCCTTGAAATGGCCCCCGCCGAACTGCTGGCCCGGGTCCAGCCCGGAGTGACCAGTGCCGCCCTGGCCACCGCCGCGGCCCGGGAAGACCTGTTGTGGGCGCCCGATCCCGGCAGCCGCACCGTCGCCACCATTGGGGGCACCATCGCCACCAACGCGGGCGGACTGCGCGGCCTCAAGTACGGCGTCACCCGCGACTACGTCCTCGGTCTGGAAGCGGTGCTGGCCACCGGCGAGGTGATCCGCACCGGCGGCCGGCTCCACAAGGACGTCGCCGGATACGACCTCACCCGTCTCCTCACCGGCTCCGAGGGCACTCTGGCCGTCATCACCGAAGCCACCCTCGCCCTGCGGCCCGCACCCGCGACGGCCGGCACCGGGGTCGCCTACTTCCCCGACCTCGCCGCCGCCGGACGGGCCGTCGCCGCGATCATCGCCGCCGGCACCCTGCCCGCCACCCTCGAATTCCTCGACCGCACCTGCATCGGGGCCGTGGAGGACTTCGCCCACCTCGGCCTGCGCACCGACGCCGGCGCGCTCCTGCTCTTCGGCGACGACGGCGAACCCGACGCGGTCACCCGCGCCCTGGAACGCATGAGCGGCATCTGCGCCGACCACCAGGCGCTCGACGTCACCACCGCCGCCCACGTGGCCCAGGCCGAAGCACTGCTCGCGGCCCGGCGTTGCGCCCTGCCGGCCCTCTCCCGGCTCGGTGACCTGACCATCCTGGAAGACGCCACCGTACCCCGGCCGCGACTGGCGGAAATGGTGGAACGCATCGATGCGATCGCGGCCCGGCACGACGTCACGATCGCCACCTTCGGCCACGCCGGGGACGGCAACCTCCATCCCACCTGCGTCGTGAAATCCCGCGAGGACACCGACACCATCGCCCGCGCCGAGAGCGCTTTCGCCGACGTCTTCGCCGCCGCGATCGAACTGGGCGGCACCATCACCGGGGAACACGGTGTCGGCGCGGCAAAACTCCCCTACCTCCGCGCACAACTCGGGGCCGACCAGATCGGCCTGCTACGCCGCCTCAAGACGGCCTTCGACCCGGCCGGCATCCTCAACCCCGGAAAGCTGGGCTCATGAACGACCGCACCGGCGGGTCTGCCTCGAAACCCGTCTTCGACCCGGACCTCCTTTCGCGCTGCATCTCCTGCGGCTTCTGCCTGCCCGCCTGCCCGACGTATGCGCAGACCGGCGACGAGGCCTCCTCGCCCCGGGGCCGCATCAACCTCATGCGCGCCCTGCAGGCCGGCGACCTGCAGCCGGACGACCCCACCCTGAAGGAACAGTCCTCCCAGTGCCTGGGCTGCCGCGCGTGCGAGCCGGTCTGCCCGGCCGGAGTCGAGTACGGACAACTGCTGGAGCAGTGGCGCGACCACCAGTGGCGAGGAAGCCGCATGCCGATACTCGCGCGGGCACTCATGCTGATCGCCGGTCCACGCGGGCTCTTTCGCCCACTGGGACGGCTGCGGGGCGCGGCCCGTACGAACGGCACGAGTCCGACGGACCGGTCCGCCGGTACGGCGCCGAGGGCCGCGCCCACCAGCGGGTCATTGATGCTCGGCTGCTTCGAGCGCGTGCTTTTCCCGCGCGTCAGCCGCGCGGTCGTCGCCCTGGTCCCCGGCCTGACTGTCCCCGCGGCCCAGGGATGCTGCGGCGCGCTGCACGCGCACAACGGCGACACGGCGACGGGCGAACGGCTCGCCCGACGGATGGGCGACGACCTTCCCGGAACGATCGTCACCAGCTCCGGCGGCTGCGCCGCTCACCTCGCCTCGGTGCTCGGCAAAGACCGCGTCCGTGAGCTCTCCCAGTACCTGTCCGAAGCAGACCGTACGGACCGGGCACCGGGTGAACTGCGGGCCGGCGGCCGCCGCGCCCGCGTCGCTCTGCAGGATTCCTGCCACCTGCGCAACGGCCTCGGCATCCACACCGCCCCGCGCGATCTGCTTGCCGGCGTGGCCGACTACGTCGAACTGCCCTCGGCCGGAGGGTGCTGCGGTGCCGCCGGTACGTACTCCCTGCTGCGGCCCCGGGAGTCGCGCCGCATCCTCGCCGCCAAGATCGCGGAGATCGAGGCGGCGGATGTCGACTTCGTCGCTGCCGTCAACCCGGGATGTCTGCGCCAGTTGCGCACCGGACTGCGGCGCGAGCGCTCGCGCGTCAAGGCCGTTCACCTGGCCGAACTCCTCCTCATGGCCGAGGAGAACGCTGCTTGCGGCGACTGAAGAACCGCCGTTTCCGCTTCACGACACGATCCCCGGCATCTGCCACGACATCGAGAGAAGACATGTCCTCCCTTTCCCCATCCGTCTCCCCGGCCATCGAAGCGGCCCGCGCCGCCGCTCCCCAGCTCGCCGCGCTCACCCCGACCCAATGCGGCGCGCTCCTTCGGGACCTCTCCGCAGTGCTGGGCGACCACAGTGACGAGCTGATCGCCCTCGCGGACGCGGAGACCCGCCTCGGCGTCCCCAGACTCAGCGGCGAGGTGCTGCGCACCCGAGCCCAGCTGGAGATGTTCGCCGAGATCGCCGAAGAGGGCGCCTACCTCGACGTCATGATCGACACGGCGGACGCCGAAGCCGTGCCCGCGCCGCGCCCGGACGTTCGCCGCATGCTGGTCCCCCTGGGTCCGGTCGCCGTCTTTACCGCCTCCAACTTCCCCTTCGCCTTCTCCGTCCTGGGCGGCGACACCGCCAGCGCGCTCGCCGCCGGCTGTCCCGTCGTGGTCAAGGCCCACGAGGGCCACCCCCGGCTCACTGACCGCATCGCCGCCCTGGCCGCCCGGATACTGCCCTCGGGCGCCCTCACCGTCGTCCACGGACGCGAAGCGGGTCGCGCCCTGGTGACCGACCCCGCCGTGCAGGCCGTCGGATTCACCGGCTCGACCACCGGCGGCCGCGCCTTGTTCGACCTCGCCTGCGCGCGCCCGGACCCGATCCCGTTCTACGGAGAACTCGGCTCCCTGAACCCCGTGGTGATCACTCCTGCCGCCCTCGCCGAGCGCGGACCGGCCCTGGCGGACCAGTACGTCGCCTGCGTCACCCGCAGCCAGGGACAACTGTGCACCAAGCCGGGCCTGCTCTTCCTGCCCGAAGGCCACACTCTCGACGCGCGCCTCGGGGCGGCCGTCGACGCGGTCGCTCCCGCGCCCCTGCTCGGTTCCTGGATCCTGGACACCTATCGCACGGTCCTCGACGAACTGGCCGCACACCCCGCCGTCCACCGCATACCGGTGGCACCAGACCACGACGACCGTGCAGCAGACGTCCCCGCGGCAACTCTCCTCACAGTCACCGCCCACGACCTGCGCGCCCACCCCGAACTCCAGCGGGAGTGCTTCGGCCCAGCCTCCCTGGTGGTCACCTACACCTCCAGCGAGGACCTGCTCGCCACGCTCGAAACACTGCCGGGCAGCCTCACGGCCACCGTCCACGGCCGGGAGGACACGGACACAAGACTGGCCCGCGCCATCTGGTCCGCCCTGCGCGCGGGACGCCTGATCTGGAACGACTGGCCGACAGGCGTAGCCGTCACCCGGGCCATGCACCACGGCGGCCCCTGGCCCGCCACGACCAACCCGCTGCACACCAGCGTAGGCGGCACGGCCATAGCCCGCTGGCTGCGCCCGCTCGTCCACCAGAACGTCCCCGAGTCCTTGCTGCCGGAACCGCTGCAGACCGCCAACCCCTGGCAGGTGCCACAGCACATGGGGCAGTGAACAGATCTCCGCCTCCGGGCGCGGAGTGCTCGGGACGCTGAACACAGGGATGTCCCGGATCACCACTGAGACATACGGACAGCCAGGCAGGTCTGCGAAGCAAGAGCTGTCGCGAGGTGGACCGGCAGGGGTGACCGCCGCGGATGTCATGGCAGGGTCCGGCGAGCAGATGCTGGGTCCTTTCCGACCTCGTTCCCAGGAAGGCCGGTCGGACCGACAGCGCAGTGAAGCCTCTGGAAGACGAGTTCTCGACCACGAGAACCATCTCCACCAAAGGCTTCGCATGCTTGTCTACCCGTCCGAGATCGACGTATCCACCTCCGCCCTGCGCTTCCTGTCGGCTCAGTCGCGGGCTCACCGCCGGTGTCGTGGCACACGATGGCGACGCCTGAGCACCGACCACCAGGTTCTGCTGGCGCTGGCCCGTCTGCGGTGCGGGCACACCTGTGCTCAGCTCGCGGCCGGGTTCGGTGTCGGCACCACTACCGCCTGCCGGTACATCGCCGAGGCCGTCGACGTTCTGACTGCCCTCACCCCGGACCTGGGCTGCCGCTATGAAAACCCCTGCACGCAAGGCGTTCGTGATCCTCGACGGCACGCTGCTGCCGATCGACCGAATCGCCGCCGACCGCCCGCTCCACTCCGGGAAACACAAGAAGCACGGCATGAATGTGCAGGTCACCGCCGATCCGCATGGCCGGCTGTCATGGGCCTCGCCCACTCTCCCGGGCGCTGCCCACGGCATCATCGACGCCCTTGCCGACACGGGCTTCGCCTGCCGGGCAGACAAGGGCTACCAGGGCGCCGGCGGGACGGTCCGGGTGCCCTTCCGCGGCAGATGGGAGCGGCTTTCAACAGGTCAGCGAGCCGTCGATCCGTCCCATGCGCGTATCCACGCGGTGGGCGAGCGGACCATAGCCGCCCCCAAGCAGTGGCGCCTGCTGCGAAAGTTCCGGTGCAGCACGATCCGTAGTACCGCCACCGTGAAGGCCGTTCTGGTCCTCCACCTCGCTACTTCGGGCTGAGCTCAGCCAGCTGCGTTCACCAGGGCTGCCGGTTCGGCCTCGGTGGTCCCGACCGGCACACGCACGTCGAAGGTGTGGCCCTCATCGCAGAACACCAGGTCAAGGTGTATGAGGATCAGCCCGCAGAAGGCGACCGCCAACCAGATCGCGTCCTCCTCCCACACATCCAGGTACAGGCGGGTCCCGTCTTCGTGGAAATATGCCTCACCCGGGCTGTTCTCCATATCGAGCTCCCGGACGAGACTGCGCACTGCACTACGGGCCGACGAATCGATCTCGACCTCAGCCCACCGAGCACGGGCTGCCTCGGTCAGTGCCCCCGATCGATGTGCTACCCGTCTGCGTCCCCTTCGATCACCACCGCGAACGTCAAGCAGTGCCTAACCAGATGCCCACGACAGGGCGCTGACTGGCAGTTGCCCGAAGCTGGAATGGGCTCAACATCTCCGAGACCTACCAGCGATCGCGGTGCACGACCTCGAGGACCGGACGACGGCGTACCGGTCCGAAGTTGCCCATCGGCCAGCCGACGGGTATCGCAGCGAAGGTGCGCATGTCTTCGGGGATGCCGAGAGTCTGCTTCCATTCCTCCTCCAGCATCAGGTGCCAGATGGTGATGTTCGCCGCGAGGCCGAGGCCTCGGGCGGCGAGGAGGAGGTTTTGCACGCCGGGGTAGACGCAGGATCCTTCCGCCAGAGCCATGAAGCGTTCCTGCGTGTCCACCATGCGCTGGGTCGCCGCAGGCCCCAGGGCCTGCGCGGAGGCGAGGTAGCCCTCTTCGGTGACCTGCGGTGCGGGGAACTGATAGCACGGGATGACCAGCACGGGGGTGTCGGCGAAGTGGTCACGCTGGTACTCGATCGCGGCGACCATCCGGCCGTAGGCGGCCTTGTCCATTCCCTCGGGAGCCAACGCGCCGGTGGTGGCGAGGTAGGCGTCCACGCACCGTTTCCACAGCGGGGCGAGCCGGGCCATGACATCCCGGTCGGTGACGACGACATACTCGAAACGCTGCATGTTGCCGCCGCTGGGTCCCCAGACCGCGGCCTGGATGAGCTGTTCGACGAGGTCCTCGGAAACCGGGTCGGGCTTGAGACGGCGCATGGCGCGCATGGTGGACATGGTGTCGAAGAGACGCGGATCGGTGCCCGCACCGGTGAAATCGATCATGATCGCGGAGTGTAGACCTCATCACCGCACCGCGACAGGCAGTCGGCCCTGTTGCAGACCGACCAAACACCCTGAACCATGTTCAGACCACGGGCTCGACGACAACCAGCAGCGGGCCGAGCGGAACACTGGACGTCATCGGGTGCCTGCTGTTCCTGATCTCCGGCCATCTGGAGTTTCGCCGAGATCTGCCACGGTGGATGGCCCTGCCTGCGCCGGCGGAGCATCGGTTGGTGGATCGTCGTCGTAGACCAGCTGGGTTTCGTCCTCTTCATGATCTCGGCCTTGGATGCCGGATGCTTCTCCGTGGGCAGCCTGCTCCAGCTGTTCGAACGCCCGTGACCCTGGTGCTGTGCGCGACCGCGAGCACCCCAGGTGGACATCGTCGGGGACTGCGCTCGGCACCAGGGGCCGGTGGCCGGGAAGGTCAGACGGAGGCGCGAGCGACGAACTCCGCCTTGACTCGTACCGTCTTGTGAATGCTCCGCCCGTTGAGGCGCTCCGTGAGCAGCCGGGCTGCCGCTTTGCCGACCTCGGTCGCGGGATAGCGGATGGTGGTCAGCTTCGGGCGGACGAGCGAGGCGAACGACGCGTCGTCGTGGCCGATCAGCGCCACGTCGCCGGGGATGTCAATGCCCAGTTCGTGGGCCTTGTCCAGCGCACCGACCGCGATCACGTCGTTGCCGCAGAAGACGGCGTTCGGGCGGTAGCGGCGGCTCATCAGCGCACCGAAGCCGGCCGCTCCGGCCTCTCGGGTGTGTTCTCCCCTGACCACGAGCTCGTGCGGCAGGGACAGGCCGTACTGCAGCGCCAACGCCCTGAGGTATTCGAGGCGGGGATCGCCGCCCGTAGCATCGCGAGGGCCTGCGATCATGGCTATCCGACGCCGCTGGGCCGCGACGACCGTTTCGAGCGCACGGCGCGTGGCCGTCCGCGCGTCCGGCGTCACGAGGTCGATCGGGCCGAAGGAGACATCGGCACTGACGACGACGGGCATGCCGATGTCGGTGAGGGGCTCGAAATCCTGCGGTTTGAGACGGAACGGGGTGATCACCACCCCTGCGAACCGCTGCTGAACCGCCTCTGCCAGCAGGGCCCGCTCCTCGTCCCGGCGTGCCCCGGTGTTGCACACGACGACGTGCAGCCCCAGACCGCGCAGCTCCTCCTGGAGGGTGGCCGCGAGCTGTGCGAAGAAGGGGTTGGCGATGTCGGGCACGATCAGCGCCACGAGGCTTGATCGACCGGTGCGCAGGCTGCGGGCGGCGACGTTGACGGTGAAGCCGAGTGCGGCGATGGCCGCTTCGACCGCGGCCCGGGTCTCCGGGGCCACCGGCCGCTTGCCGGAGAGCACGTAGGAAACGGTGGCGGAGGAGACGCCGGCGGCACGCGCGACGTCGGCCATGGTGACCCGCTCTCGCACAGCACACCCTCCCTTTCGCGATCACCCTACTTCACACCCCTCCTGCGCCGGGAAAGCGCTCTCACCCTCGGAAGAGGGCGGTGCCTCCACAGCATGGCCCGGAAAGTCAGTCGTTGCGCGGGTCCTGTACGCGGCGCAGACGGATCAGTGCACTGGCGCAGTCTCCCGGTGGCAGGTCGGGCAGCGGCAGGCCGAAGCCGGACAGGGTGGCACCCGTCCATTCACGTCCGGTGTCCTCGTCGCGGTAACGGGCGCCGTCGTGCAGTCCGCGCAGCCTCAATGGTGGCTGCGCGGGGGCGAAGGCCGTACTGGGCCGCCAGATCAGCACGACGGTCCGGTCGCCGTCCTCGCCGAGGTACTGCACGGCCGTGACCGGCCCCTCGCCCGGAGCCAGGAGGCGGAACTGCCTACCGTGCTGGATGACGGGGCGGATGTCCTTGTAGTCCCGGATCAGGCAGGTCGCCTCGGCGCGCTCGGAGTCGGTCCAGCGGGTCAGATCGCCTCCGATGCCGAGGACGCCCGCCATGGCGCTGTGGAAGCGGAAGCGCAGCGGCACGGTGCGGCCGGTGAGCGGGTTCGGGCTGTCGGTGACCCAGGCGGACATGACACCGGCGGGGTAGAGCTGGCTGAAGCCGTGCTGGATGGTGAGGCGGTCCACCGCGTCGGTGTTGTCGGATGTCCAGACCTGGTCGGTGCGGGCGAGGATGCCCGCATCGGTGCGACCGCCACCGCCGGCGCAGGCCTCGATGCGCAGGTGGGGGAAGTCGTGGCGCAGCTGGTCCAGTACGCGGTATACGCCGCGCGCGTGGTGCACGTGGACGCGGCGGGCGTCGGGGCCCGCGGTGTGCACGCCGGCTTCCGTGAAGGACCGATTGAAGTCCCATTTCAGATAGTTGATGCCGTTCTGCGCCACGAGTTCGCCCAGCAGGCTGAGAGCCCACTCGGTCACTTGCGGGCGCGAAAAGTCGAGGACGCGTTGGTGGCGCAGTTCTGTGGGGGTGCGGTCGGGCAGGTGCAGGACCCAGTCGGGGTGCCGCCGGTACAGGTCGCTGTCCGCGTTGACCATTTCGGGTTCCACCCACAGGCCGAAGTCCATGCCGAGCCGGTGCACCTCGTCGGCCAGGGGGCGCAGGCCCCGGGGGAAGCGCTGCGGGTGGGGCGTCCAGTCACCGAGTCCGGTCCGGTCGTTGTCGCGTCCGTGGAACCAGCCGTCGTCGAGGACGAACAGTTCAGCACCCAGTTCGGCGGCACGGCGGGCGAGGGCGAGCTGGTTGTTCTCACTCACCTCGAAGGAGGTCGCCTCCCAGGAGTTGTAGAGCACGGGCCGCAGTTCCTCGGGGTGCGGCAGGACGTGGGCGCGTAGATAGCGGTGAAAGGCACGGCTCGCATTGCCGAATCCGCCGGCGGTGTACAGCCCGAGGCTGACCGGAGTGCGGTGGCTCTCGCCGGGTGAGAGGCGGAGTTCGATGCCTTCGTGCCCCTCCCCCGCCAGCACGCCGGCCCGGCCCGCGGCGGTGCGCTGGGCGGTCAGGCGCCAGCTGCCGCTGGCTGCGAGCGCGACGAGCCACACCTCCCCGTGCTCCTCACCGGCGTGCCCGTCGTCCAGCTCCAGCCAGGGGTTGGCGTGGTGTCCGGTGTGGCCGCGCCTGCTGCCCAGGACGGTCTCCCCCACCGGCAGTCCTGACCGCTCCAGGCGCCCCTCGGCGGACCAGCCGCCGTGCACCGAGCTGATGCGCCAGTGCGGCCGCTGGGGCACGGGCCAGTGGGCCGCGGAGTAGCGCGGCAGCAGGATGTCCCCGTCGTCGGCGGTGCCGGTGTGGTTCACCTCCGCCCACCGCTCGATCACGTCGCCGTGCGGGGGGACGCGGTAGTGCAGGTGCCAGGCCAGGGGCCGAGCGCGGTCCCGGAGGTGAATCACCAAATGATTGTCGGCGGCCAGGACTAGGTCCTCCAGCACCGCCTCGACGGGACTGGAGCCGTCCGCGAAGCGGACCTCCAGGGCGGGTACGCCGAAGCGGGCACCGCCCTCGACCGGGTATTCCTCCACCCCGTCCCAGCGGCCGGCGAAGCTGTTGTCGTGTTCTGACCACAGGGGCAGGGCGACGGCGTCGGCAAGGGGCAAGAGAGCGCCCCAGTGGACGTGGCGCACCGTGCCGGTGTCCTGGTCCGCCTTCAGGACGTAGGCGCTGTGAGTGGTGCGCAGCAGCACGGTGCCGCTTGCCTCGTCCATGTGCACGGGCGGGGCCGAGGCGGTGTGCTTCGTCGTCACGGGGGCGCTCCTTGCGGGTTCTGACTGGGTGTGACGGGGGGTCAGGCCGAGGCGGGGGCGAGGTCCTCGCGGATCACGACCACGCCGCCGGCCGGCACCACGGCCCGGCCGTCGACGAGTTCGGTGCCGGCGAGGGCGGTGCCGTCGACGCGCAGGCGGACCGTTTCCGACGTGTGGTTGATCAGGAAGAGGTAGGCGTGTCGGTCGCCGGCGCGGCGTACCGCCTCCAGTCCGGGCGGGGCTTCGACGGCGGGGTGTGCCCCGGCCGTCTCGCACACGGCCCGGACCACCGTGCGCAGGGCGGGTACCGGCAGGCGGGCGGCCGTGTACCAGGCTGTGCCCCGGCCGTAGGTGTGCCGGGTGACGGCGGGTCCGCCGCGTGCCGGGCCGCCGTCGGCGGTGTCCTTGAAGCGGAGCACCGTACCGCAGCCGCGGGGCTCGACACGTTCGGCCCACTGGCGGACGGCCGTTCCGTCTTCCAGCAGGGCGGTGTCCTCGGTGCGCAGCGGCAGGTACTCGTCGACGACGAGGCCGAGGACGTCGCGCAGCGCACCGGGGTGGGCCCCCGGGTGCATCCGGTCGTGTTCGTCGACGACGCCGCTGAAGCAGCCGACGGCGAGGTTACCTCCTCGTTCCACGTAGCGGGTGAGGTTGTCGGCGTCGTGGTCGGTGAGCAGGTAGAGGCCGGGCGCGAGGACGGCGCGGTAGCCGCTGAGGTCGGCTCCCGGCTGGACGATGTCGCAGGTGATGTTCTGCGTCCACAGCGCCTCGTACCAGTCGCGCACCGCGTCCAGGTAGCGCATGCGGTCCGAGGGGCGGGCCTGCAGTTCCAGCGCCCACCAGGAGTGCCAGTCGAAGAGCAGCGCGACGTCGCCGCGTACCCGGCTGCCGGTCACTTCGCTCAGCGAGCCGAGTTCGGCGCCCAGGGCTTTGACCTCCCGGTGGATGCGGCTGTCGGCGCCCGCATGCGGGAGCATCGCGGAGTGCCACTTCTCGGCGCCGGCGCGGGACTGGCGCCATTGGAAGAACATCAGGCCGTCCGCGCCGCGGGCCAGGTGGGTCAGACTGTTGCGGCGCGTCTCGCCGGGCTGCTTGGTGACGTTGACGCCCTGCCAGTTGACGGCGGAGGTCGAGTGTTCCATGAGCAGCCAGGGGCGGCCGCCCGCCATGCCGCGGGCGAGGTCGGCGTTGAGGGCCAGGTCGATGTGGCCGTCGGGGTCGGCGGCGGGCAGGTAGTGGTCGACCGAGACCAGGTCGCAGTGGGCAGTGAAGGCGAAGCCGTCGATCTTCTTCTCCAGAGTGCCCATCACGTTGGTGGTGACCGGCACGTTCGGGGCCGTCCGGCGCAGGATGGCGGTCTCGGCGATGTGCCGGGTCAGCAGCGCGTCGGAGGAGAATCGGCGGTAGTCGAGTTCCTGGCCGGGGTTGCGGAACGCCGTGGTGCCCCGGGGCGGGTCGATCTCGTCCCAGTCGCCGTAGCGCTGACTCCAGAAGTCGGTGCCCCAGGCGTCATTGAGTGCCTCCACCGTCTTGTACCGCTCGCTCAGCCAGGCGCGGAAGGCCTGTGCGCTGATCTCGCAGAAGCACAGCGCGTTGTGGTTTCCCCATTCGTTGTGGACGTGCCACATGACCACGGCGGGATGCTCGCGGTAGCGGGTCGCCAGTTCGGCGGTGAGGGCGTCGGCCGCTTGCGCGTAGGCGGGGCTGCTGGGGCAGAAGACCTGCCGGCTGCCGTGGGCCAGGCGGGTCCCGGTGGCGGTGACCGGGCGGGCGTCGGGGTGTTGCCGGGTGAACCAGGGGGGCGGGGCGGCGGTGGCGGTGGCGAGGTCCACCGCGATGCCGCCGGTGTGCAGCAGGTCGAGCACTTCGTCCAGGAGGCTGAAGTCGTATACGTCGGGGCGCGGCTGGATGCGGGACCAGGAGAAGACGCCGACGGTGACGAGGTTGACGCCCGCCTCACGCATGAGGCGCACATCGTCCCGCCAGACATCCCGCGGCCACTGCTCCGGGTTGTAGTCGCCGCCGTAGGCGATCCCGCCCAGGGCGCGGGTCACGTCGTTGAGGGGGTGGTTCACGATTTCACGGCTCCAGCGGCGAGTCCGGCGCGCCAGTAGCGCTGCAGGAGAAGGAAGGTGAGCACGATGGGAACGACGGAGACCAGGGCTCCCACGATGGTCAGGGTCTGCAGTTCGGGCAGGCGGCTGGTCTGCGACTGCCAGGTGAAAAGGCCCAGGGTCACCGGGTAGAGGTGCTCGTCCTGCAGCATGATCAGGGGCAGCAGGAAGTTGTTCCAGATGACGACGAACTGGAACAGGAAGATCGTCACCAGGGCGGGGGCCATCAGGCGCAGGGCGATGGTGCGGAAGATGCGGAACTCGCTCGCGCCGTCCACGCGGGCGGCCTCCATCACCTCGTCCGGGACGGACGAGGCGGCGAAGATACGGGAGAGGTAGACGCCGAACGGGCTGACGATGCTCGGCAGGAACACCGACCAGAACGTGTTGGTGGCATCGAGTTCGGCGAACATCAGGAACAGCGGCAGCGCAAGCGCGGTGGCCGGGACCAGGACGCCGCCGAGGACGACGGAGAAGACCGCTTCGCGTCCGCGGAAGGCGTACTTGGCCAGGGCGTAACCGGCGGCGGCGGCCAGCAGGGTGGCGACGGCCGCTCCCGCTCCCGCGTACAGCAGGCTGTTGAGGAGCCAGCGGGCGTAGACGCCGTCCTGCTGGGTGAAGAGCGAGGACAGGTTGTCGCCGAAGTGCCATTCGGCCGTGAGGAAACCGGGTGTGGTGACGAGGTCGCTCTGGCTCTTGGTCGACGAGATCAGCAGCCAGTAGACCGGCAGCAGCATGTAGCAGGCGACGGTGGCCATGAACGTCACGGCGACGACGGTGGACAGGTTGGTGCGGGGCCGTCGTGTCGCGCCGTCGCGGATGGCGTGAGCGCCTTCGGTGCGGGTGAGGAAGCTCATCGCTGCCTCCTGGAGGTGAAGCGCAGGAACGCGAAGGACAGGACGAAGGTGACCAGTGCGAGGACGACCGACAGGGCGGCGGCCTCGCTGTAGCTGTCGCCGGAGGCGAGGGAATAGGCGGCGATGTTCGGTGTGTAGGTGCTGGTGACGCTGGTGGAGATGGAGCGGAAGACCTGCGGCTCGGTGAAGAGCTGGAAGGTGCCGATGATCGAGAAGACACCGGTGAGGATCAGAGCCGGGCGGATGATGGGTACTTTGATGCGCCAGGCGATGGTCCAGCCGCCGGCCCCGTCCATGCGGGCCGCTTCGCCGATGTCGGAGGGCACGGCCTGCAGGGCGGCGTAGATGATCAGCATGTTGTAGCCGGTGTAGGTCCAGGTCACGACGTTGGCGATGGACCACAGGATGGCGTCAGGACCGAGCAGGTCGACGTGCGCACCAGCGGACCGCAGCAGGTCGACGACGGGTGACAGGCGCGGGTCGTACAGGAACGCCCACATCAGGGCGGCGACGACGCCGGGTATGCCGTACGGAACGAAGTACACGAGCCGGAAGAACTTCTTGGCGCGTGCGACGGCCGAGTCCAGCAGCAGGGCGAGGACCAGCGCCAGCAGCAGCATCACGGGGATCTGCACCAGTGCGAAGCCGAGGACGCGCAGCAGGCTTTCGCTGAAGTAGTCCTCCTGCAGAACCCGTCCGTACTGCTCGAACCCGGCGAAGACCGTCCGGGTCCTGCCGAAGGTGCCACCCGTACGTTCGGTCTTGTGCAGGCTCTGCCAGAAGGCGTAGCCGACCGGGACGAGAGTGAACAGGGCGAACGGGATGAGGAAGGGGGCGAGGAAGGCGTAGGGCGCCAGTGTCCGGCGAGGCCGGCGGCGCGCCGCGGTGGATGCGGTGGTGGATGTCACGGGCAGCCTTAGAGGTGCTGTCCCCTGCCGCCCGGGGGCGGCAGGGAGGGCAGGAGGGGGCCGATCACTCAGTCACGTCGAGCGCCTGCTTGCGCAGGGAGTCGGTGCTCTGGGCGCCGGTGTCCTTGAGCACGTCACCGAGAGTCGTCTTGCCCGCGACGGTGTTGGCCGTGCCGTCGCTGAGGAAGCGGTAGGTATCCGTCATCGTCGGTCCCCAGGTGAAGTTCGTGTCGACTCCGGCGGAGGCCTGCGCGAAGACGTCGAAGATCTTCTGCTTGCCGTAGAAGTCCACCGGTTCCTTGAGCGCGGGGAGGTCCAGTCCGGCCTTGGCCGCCGGGTACAGGCCGCCTTCGCGGTTGAGGATCTCCAGCGCCTTGAGGTCCGTGTTCAGCCACAGCGCGAACTTCGCGGCCTCCGCGGGGTGCTTGGTCCCGGCCATGACCGTCGTGGTGGAACCGCCCCAGTTGCCCGCCTGCTGCCCGCCCCGCTGCCACTGCGGCATGGGGGCGACCGCCCACTTGCCGGCCGTGGACTTTGCGTTGTCGCGGATGGTGCTGTAGCCCCAGGCGGCGCTGACCCAGGTGACCACCTCGCCACTGTTCCAGGCCTTGTAGAGCGCCGGAGAGAAGCCCTGGAGGTCGGTTGCGACGAGCTTGTCGTCGATCAGCTTCTGCCAGTAGTCGGCCACCTGACGGCTCTCGGGGCGGTCGACGGTGACCTTCCAGGCGTCTCCGTCGCGCTCGAACATCGTGGCCTTGTTCTGCCACAGCAGCCCCGTGAACCAGTTGGGGTCGGTCTGGGAGAAGTGGGTGATGTACTTGCCGTCCTTCTTGAGAGTGCGCGCCTGTTCCGCGTACTCGTTCCAGGTGGTCGGCGCCTTGAGGCCGAGCTTGTCGTAGACGTCCTTGCGATAGAACAGCGCCATGGGCCCGGTGTCCTGGGGAACGGCCCACACCCCGTCCTTGCCGTCGGCGCCGAACTCCGCCTGCGACCAGGTCCAGTCGACGAACTTGTCGCCCGATTCCTCGATGCCGGGGCAGGAGGAGATGTCGGTGAGCCCCTCCTTGAGGCGGAAGCTTGCCAGGGAGTCGTACTCGACCTGGCCGAGGTCGGGGGCCTTGCCTGCCTTCAGCGCGTTGGAGAGGTTCTGGTACGTGCCGGCGTTGCCCGACGGCGTCGTCTTCAACTTGACCTGTATGTCGGGGTTTTCGGTGTTCCAGAGGTCGACGGCCTTCTGCATGCCCGGGACCCAGGACCAGTAGTCGAGCGTGACCTTGCCCGAGGACGGCTTGCAGGAGGCTCCGGCTGCACCGTCGGCCTTGTCGCCGCCGTCGCCTGCACCGCAGGCGGTCAGAGCCATGAGGGCCAGAACCGTTCCGCCGATCACACAGCGTCTGGCCAGGGATTCACGATCACGCACTGCCATGGGTAGCTCCTTGTCCCGAGTCCGCTCCGGTGAAGCAGTGGGCACACGAGACAACAACAACCATCAAAAGTCAACAGGTTCGGGTGAATTCGATGGCCTCGCAGCGCTATCGTTACCACGCCAGGAGGCCCCGAAGGAGAGTGTGCACCTATCTGAGCTGGCCTTTTTCTGTCCGAACGTGACGATGAAATTCTGTGACACCGGCGCGGAATCGATTACGTTACAGCGGCCGAAGTCGGGAGGAGGAAGGGACCTCCGCGGGAGGCGGGGTCGAACGCGGGGACATCCGATGGGGCCACTGCGCAGGGCGCTTCCCCCTTGATCGTGGATACCGGTCGCCGTGCAGCGACGGCCAGCGTGGTTGATCTCTGCTCGAAGGCGACCGGCATGAGGTAGCCAGTTACGGGGTGCCCGCGCAGGCGGTTGCAGAGCCGAGCCGGCCGAGAACCATGAGGTGGGCAGCCCATTCGGCCGGCCTCGTCGGCCGGGAAGGATCTCCCGCTCGAGCGAGACGAAGAACGACTCCGCGGCGGCATCGTCCGCGAAGGCGCCGACCGCTCCCGTGGACCGGAGGACCCCGTCCTGGGGAGAGGTGTCGGCGAACCTCTTCAACCTGCACTGCCTGGACTCGACCGGTCCTCGCGACACCGGCTTCCTGGACGGATGGCGGGTGCTCGTCGAGGGCTCCAGCGGAGTCTTCCGGGCAAGGGTTCTGCGGGGGCGCCTGGTGAAGGTGAAGGCGATGGCTTGGAGCTCATCCGCATCCCAACGCCACAGGTCCGTACCTTTCGGAAAGTACTGCCGCAGCAGACCGTTCGTGTTTTCACTGGCACCCCGGTGCCACGTCAGTGACCTGCGCAGCTGCTCGGGCAGAGTCGTGATGATGGCGCAGTTCCGGGGGTGCTTCGCGGCGGACACACCGTGGACGCCGGCCCACCTGACGGGGGAAGCCCTTCCGGGCCGTCACGGGCCCCGCGCCGCCGCGCGGGAATCGCGCACAAGGCATGGACACGACAGCAAGGACATGTTGTCATTTCATGAACGCACATTTCTCACGTCGTAAACAAACGTCAGTCACCATAATCCCCCATGCCGTGGCACGTCCCCCACCCCACGGAGAGACCCATGACACTGAACCGCCGCCAGTTCGTCTCGCTCGCCACGCTGGTCGCGGCCGGGAGCGCGGGACTGGCTCCGCTGCTCGCGACCCCGACCGTCGCCGCGTCCGTCCGCCTCCCGCCCGCCCCCGGCGGCCGGTATCATCCGAACGCCGCCCCGCTGAGGCCCACCTCCCTCCTGAGGCTGCCCCCGGCCGCCGTCACCGCCCGCGGTTGGCTGGCCGAGCAGTTACGACTCCAACTGGAAGGCCTGTGCGGCCGACTCGACGAGGTGTCGCACTTCCTCGACTTCACCACGTCCGGCTGGGTGCATCCCGACCGCGGCGGCTGGGAGGAGGTTCCGTACTGGCTGCGCGGATACGTCGACCTCGCCATCACCACCCGCGACCCCGACGCGCTCGCCACCTCCCGCCGCTGGCTCGACGCGATCCTCGCCACCCAACGCTCCGACGGCTCGTTCGGTCCCGGCGCACTGCGCACCTCACTCGGCGGCGGTCCGGACTTCTGGCCGTTCCTGCCCCTCCTCCAGGCCCTGCGCTCCTGGCAGGAGCACACGAACGACACCCGCATCGTCCCGTTCCTGTCCCGCTTCCTGCGCTACATGAACGCGCAGGGCCCCTCCGCGTTCAACCAGAGCTGGGTGTCGCTGCGCTGGGGCGACGGACTCGACTCCGTCGTCTGGCTCTACAACCGGACGCGCGAGGCCTTCCTGCTGGACCTGTACGACAAGATCCACCGCTACGGGGCCGACTGGACCGGCGCCCTCCCCAACAAGCACAACGTCAACATCGCCCAGGGCTTCCGTGAGCCCGCCCAGTTCGCGCTGCGCTCCGGCGCGGCGGCCGACACGCAGGCCACGTACACCACGTACGAGGACGTCATGCGGCGCCACGGCCAGTTCCCCGGCGGAGGGTTCGCCGGCGACGAGAACATCCGCGACGCCCACACCGACCCTCGCCAGGGCTTCGAGACGTGCGGGGTCGTGGAGTTCATGGCCAGCCACGAGCTGCTCACCCGGCTCACCGGCGACCCCGTATGGGCCGACCGCTGCGAGGAGCTGGCGTTCAACTCCCTCCCCCCGTCGCTCGATCCGCAGGGCAAGGCCGTCCACTACATCACCAGCGCGAACAGCGTCGACCTGGACAACGTCCCCAAGACGCTGGGGCAGTTCCAGAACGGCTTCGCGATGCAGTCGTACCGCGCGGGCGTCGACCAGTACCGCTGCTGCCCGCACAACTACGGCATGGGATGGCCCTGGTTCACCCAGGAGCTGTGGGCCGCCACCCCTGACAACGGACTGTGCGCCGCGATGTACGCGCCCTGCTCGGTGACGGCGGAGGTGGCCGACGGCGTGCGGGTCACCGTCCGTGAGGACACCGACTACCCCTTCGGCGACACCGTCACCCTCACCGTCTCGCTGCCTCGCCCCACCGCGTTCCCGCTGGTCCTGCGCATCCCCGGCTGGTGCGACGCACCCTCGCTCACCGTCGCCGGGCGGTCAGTCGCCGCCCCCGCGGGACCGGCGTTCACCACCGTGCGCCGCACCTGGAACGACGGCGACACCGTCACCCTGCGGCTCCCGCAGCGGATCACCGTCCGCACCTGGGCGGACAACGGCAACCCCGTCACCGTCGACCGCGGCCCGCTGAGCTACGCCCTGCGGATCGGCGAGCGGTACGACCGCACCGGCGGCAGCGACGTCTTCCCCGAGTACGACGTGCACGCCACCGGTCCGTGGAACTACGGCCTCGCGCTCGACCCCGCAAACCCGACGGCGGGGCTCGCGTTCACCGCGTCGGGCGGCCCGCTGCCGGCCAACCCGTTCACCCAGGGCACCGTTCCGTATCGGATCACCGCGCCGGCGCGGCGGATCGCGGAGTGGCGGGCGGACGGCCAGAACGTGGTCGCCCCGCTCCAGCAGAGCCCCGCGCGCTCGACCGCGCCCGTCGAGACAGTCACCCTCGTCCCCCTCGGCGCGGCCCGGCTGAGGATCTCCGCGTTCCCGCTCGCCTCGCTGACCGGACGGCCATGGTCGGCCCCCGGCACGGCCTTCCGCATCGGCAACCGGACCAGCGGCAAGGTACTCGGCGTCGACGGCATGTCGCAGGCCGACAGCGCGCAGGTGGTGCAGTTCTCGGACAACGGGACGGCGGACCACCTGTGGCAGCTGCTGGACAACGGTGACGGCTGGTACCGGGTCCGCAACGTCAACTCCGGCAAGGTGCTCGCCGTGGACCGCATGTCGCAGGCGGACGACGCGCGGGTCGTGCAGTTCGCCGACACCGGCACCGCCGATCACCTCTGGCAGGTGGTGGACGACGGGCAGGGCTACTTCCGGCTGCGCAACCGCAACAGCGGCAAGGTGCTCGCCGTACTCGGCGACTCCGGCGCGGACAGCGTCCCGGTCGTGCAGTTCGCCGACACCGGGGCCCTCCCCCACCGCTGGCGCTGGCTGCCCGACGGCGAGGTGCGGCTGCAGAACAAGCACTCCGGCAAGGTGCTCGGGGTCGACGGCATGTCGCAGGCCGACAGCGCGCGCGTCGTCCAGTTCGCCGACACCGGCACGGCGGACCACCGGTGGACGTTCCTCCCGGACGCGGACGGCTGGTACCGCATCCGCAACAAGCACTCCGGCAAGGTGCTCGGGGTCGACGGCATGTCGCAGGCCGACAGCGCGCGCGTCGTCCAGTTCGCCGACAACGGCACCCCCGATCACCAGTGGCGGCTCGTCCACGACGGGGACGGGTACTTCCGCGTTCGCAACCGGCACTCCGGCAAGGTGCTCGGGGTCGACGGCATGTCGCAGGCCGACAGCGCGCGCGTCGTCCAGTTCTCGGACAACGGGACGGCGGACCACCTGTGGCGCCTGCTGTGACGCCGTGACCGCCGCCCCGTCAGGTGCCGAGGGGGGTGCGCGACCTGCCGGACCACGTCCAGGTGTGGCCCCGTGACCGCGTCCGGGCGCAGGACCGGACGCGGTCCTCCGCCCGTGCCGTGTGCGGGCCAGCCCGCCCCCCATGGCTGGCGCTCCAGCAGCGGATCGTGTCCTGAGCCGGTTCTTCGCCGGTGGTGGCAGCGCCGGGCCACGGCTCGTGGGCAGGGTCGCCAATGGGACCGGCTCCGTGCGTGATCCCGAGGGGCGCGGCGAGTGGTGCGTCGTGGCAGGAGATGCTCCGGGAGCCGACGGATCCCCTGCCACGGTGAGAGGGGCGATCCTCCTGGCGGGATCGCCTCCGCAGTCCCCTTCACCACTTGGTCGGCGGCCGGGCCGGTGGGGAGGGCGTGGGCGAGCACGGTCGGCAGCTTCGCACCGACCCGGTCGTAGACCCGCGGACCCTTGTGCCATCGCTGCAGGAGAGCCGCTGCCAGACATCCTCGGGTGCCCCGGCGATCAGCTCGTCGGTCCGCTGGAACCCGCACGGGCTCTTGACCTGCTGCGATTCCGGCACCGCGACCGCACAACCGACCCCGATCTCCTCGAGCAGGCGGCGGAACCTCCCTTCCTGACCGCGGGCCTCGTCCGCTGTCACCCACTGACTGGCAGGCCCGAGGCCAAGGACCGAGTCACGATCGCCTTCGCACGCTCGCCCTTCGTGGCGGGCCGACGCTCATCGGGGATCTTCGCGGCCCGGCAGCGCTGCTCCCGGTCGAGGTGATGCCCTTCTTGGTAGGACCCGTGTCGTCAACGATCAGCGCACTGCCCGGCCCGAGCCGCTCGGCAACGTGGTCCCACACGTCGTCACGGACCGCGTCGGCGTCCCGGACAGTCAAGTCCAGCAATCGCTGGAAGCCGTCCGGAATACGGTGACCTGCGTATTCGGGCGGTTGCCGGCCGTTCTTCCGGGCCACCGGCGCCAGCGGTCCCCACAGGTGGGCCTGCATCCGCCGCCGGAGTACCGGAACCTGTCCGGCGGACATCTCACGACGCCAAGCCGGACCGGCCGGCAGGACTGTTCGGAGAACGTCGTGATGTGAGTGAGCCTTTTTCATCCCACTCCTGAAGAGCTATAAGGCCTGGTCAGCTGGGGTGGTGACGTGGCAGAGCCCCCGGTCGTTGGCGATGTTGATTCCACTCGACACTGCCGACAGCCCGGGGGCCCTGTTGGTTCCTTATCCTGCCACCCTCGACGTCCCGTACGAGCTGGTCGAGCATGTTTCCTGGCTGATCTACGCCCGAAGGCGTGAACTGAACTCGCCGTGGAGACGCCTCGGTTGCTTCAAGCAGGCTCTGCTCACGCTGGCCCATCTGCGTAAGAACGAGACGTTTGCCGAGCTCGCGGCCGGGTTCGGTGTCTCGACCGCGACGGCCTGGCGGTACGTCGACGAGACCCTGGACGTCCTGGCCGGCTGGGCGCCCGGTCTCCACGAAGCACTCACCGGCCTCGGTGAAGGCGACCACGTCATCGTCGACAGCCGCCCTGATCCCCATCGACCGCATCCGTGCGGACGAGCCGTACTACTCGGTGAAGCACCGCCGACATGGCATGAACGTGCAGGTCATCGCCCGCCTCGACGGCACACCCCTGTGGTTCTCCCGCGCGACACCGGGACGCGCTCACGATCTGACCGCGGCCCGGGCCCACGGCATCGTTCAGGCCTGCCTCACCAGAGAGATCCTCGTCCTGGCCGACCGCGCCTACCAGGGCGCCGGCGCCACCGTCCGCACCCCCTACAAGAACCACCGCGAACAGCCCGAGCACTACCAGCAGTTCAACCGCGACCACGCCCGCCTGAGAGCTCCCGGGGAACGGGCCTTCGCCCAGCTGAAGTCCTGGCGCATCCTCCGCCGAGCCCGATGCTCCACCCGCCGCATCGGCACCATCGCCCAAGCCGTCCACACACTCCTGACCTGCAACTATTCAGGATGAAAAAGGCTCACTCGATGTCCTTGCGGACGATGTGGACACCCATGCATTTCCAGCGGTGGGGTGAAAAGCGGAAGTAACAACATGAAGCGTATTGCGGCTGAGTAGCGAAGCGTTAGTCAACCAGCAGCATAACGTTAGCTCTTGGTGTTCATACTTCAAGAGTCATGCGCTGCAGCACTGGAGGCGATCCGCCTGTTCTTCGGATCGCTCGTCTCGATCTCACGGTCGGGAGGCCTGTGGTGAATCGGCGAGAAAACAAATCTTCAGTGAACTTGGGGAAGGTTTCTGCATGAGTAAGCGAGGTGTTCTTTCAGGGCTGACAGCAGCCCTGGGAGCGGGTGTCATGGTGCTGGCCAGCATGACGGGCAGCGCCGGCGCTGCCGAGGTGGGCACCATGGCCGTCGGGACCCAGATCAAGAACGTCGCCACCGGGCGCTGTCTCGACTCCAACTACTACGGCAATGTCTACACAAGCCCGTGCGCCGGCGACCACAACAATCCCTACCAGCAGTGGATAGGCGAGTGGAGCGGCGCAACGTACTACCTGAAGAACGTGCAAACCGGGCTTTACCTTGGGCACTACGGGTCGGGGAATACTGGTGTCAGAACTGTCGGATCTGACTCTGTCTATAGAGGTTGGCATGCCATAGCTGTCAGTGAGATCCAGCGGTACAACTTCCGGCCTTGGGGTAACAGCCCGCTGAACCTGGATTCGGATGCCAAGGGCAACGTGTACCTGAAGGAAATGAACAAGCCGAAGAACGACAACCCCTACCAGATGTGGTGGTACTGGTAAACCACCGAACCGGCACGCGGTTGTAAAAAATCGGCGAGAAAACAAATCTTCAGTAAATTAATGAAGGGCTTCTGTATGAGCAAGCGAGGTGTTCTTTCAGGGCTGACAGCAGCCCTGGGAGCGGGTGTCATGGTGCTGGCCGGCATGACGGGCAGCGCCGGCGCTGCCGAGGTGGGCACCATGGCCGTCGGGACCCAGATCAAGAACGTCGCCACCGGGCGCTGTCTCGACTCCAACTACTCTGGCGATGTCTACACAAGCCCGTGCGCTGGCGACCACAACAATCCCTACCAGCAGTGGGTAGGCGAGACGATAGCCGGCAAGTACTACCTGCGAAACGTGCAGACCCTGCTCTTTCTCGAGCACAACGGAACCAGCGTCAGAACCGCAGGCTGGTACTCCGACAATCGCGCCTGGTCGACTGCGACCGGCTCCCAGCAGCAGTACAACTTCCGGCCCTACGGTGTCTCGTTGAACCTGGATTCGGACGCCAAAGGCAATGTGTATCTGAAGGAACTGAACCAGCCGACGAACAACAACCCCTACCAGCAGTGGTGGTTCTGGTAGACCGCCGCCCCGGGGCACGGTGAGTGGCACCCTGCCACATCCGCGTCCACTCGGCGATCACGGCATGGGCCCGGGAGCAACATCGGCGTAGCGCCGACTCCCGGGCTTGTGGCTGCCCTCACACCACCCAGCGCGCTCCACGCCGCAGCCCTGCGTCACTACAAGCGACTCGCCCGTCTCACCACGTAGGACAGAGCCTCAGTAGATCTGCACGCCGCTCGCGGTATGGCCGCTACAGCTCGGACTCGAGGTGCTCGATGTCCGTGAAGCGCACCTCGTCCAGGGAGCCGGCGCGGCGGTCGCTGTCCTGGAAGTAGACGTCCTTGAGTGCTTTGGCGGCGATCTGCTGGAGCTCGTGCTCGTTGGTGCCAGCGTCCTGGGCGTCGAAGGGGCGGGCGGCGTAGGTCGGGGGCAGGGCGATGGTCAGGTGTCGGATGCGGTCCTGGTCGGTGGCTTTTGTCCTCTGGCACTGAACATGGATCGATTGCCAGGGAGGTTGGACAGCCACTACGGTCCTGCCACTGATGCCACCCGAGACTCAGAACTGTTTGGCTGTCACCGATCCGCACCCGGGGGCAGTGCCGCACGCGAAGCGAGCTCAGCCGGGGAGGCAGGCTCCCCCGAGCAAGACGGCCGTACAGCGCCGGAAGGATCGTGTAGGCGGCGCGGACGACCGGTCGACGAACAGATCACGGACCTCGGGTCGGTACGGGGCTGGTCAGTGCTGTGTCCTCCCGGCCGTGAACGGGCCGGTCGCGGGGGCCACGCACTTGTCCACGACGGGCTCCTCGCCACCTACCGAACCCTCCAGGCAGAGCCGTCCGCCGTTCTCGCGCAGGTCGAGGAAGAACTGCGTGGTCACACCGGACTGCTTGAGGTCGTGGATGCGCTCGTCGGGGTAGCCAAGGCCGTTCAGGGCCGCCCTGACCTTGGCCGGGGTGGGGTCCGTCAGCTCTTGGACGGCCACGTAGATGCGCTGCTCGTGATGGTTGCTCGCGCACCAGTCGCGTGCGTTCAGCTCTGCCTCCGGTCCCGCCGTGGGCATCACCGGCTCGACCATGCCGGCCGGAGCCTCTTCACCGGGAGGAGCCGGCTGCGGGTTCGGCGGCCCCTCCCGGGGGGTCCCCGGAGCTGGGCAGGTCTGTGCGATGTACTCCTGTATCTCGGTGAGGGACGGAGAGGACGGACTTTCCATGGGCTTCGCGGGCGCGGCTGCCATGGCCACCGCGGTCGAGGCCGACTCGTTGTTGCCGGTGGCCCTCGCTGTGCCGCAGGCGCCGAGTACCAGCACCGCAAGGACCGTCAGGGCCGGGGTGAGTCGCAGTCGGCGTGAGGAGCGGGCGAACGTGCTGGTGGAGCGGTGGGTTCGGGTCATGTGCCTAGTCTCCGATCATGCCGAGCCCGGCGCGTGAGTACACATACTCACCTGGCCAGGGGGCAGTTGCTCAAGCCCGGTCCGCCTCCGTATCCCCCGTCCGCTGGCACAGGGCAGTAGGCGTGACATCGGTGGTCACGCCCCTTCCCGAAAAGTGTCACGCCGCCTCAAAATATGCCCCTTTATATCTGCTTTATAGAGTCCGTAGGTGTCCTCTGCCATCGGATCTTGCTTGTTTGCCATCGAAGCATGATGACTACCGGTTTCGGGACATCGAACCTTAACCGCGCAGATCAGAAACTTTCCCCGTCCGAGGGCCGGAGTCACAGCGGATGGAATTGACCTGCTTGGATTCGGGCATGACGGATTGGGCGCAACTCAGCCATGCCTACGGCTCGGCGGAAGACATACCGGTGCTGCTGGATCAGATCGCTTCGGAACCGAGCCCCGAGCATTGGAACGATCTGTGGTCGGCGCTCTGTCATCAAGGCAGTGTCTACTCGGCAAGCTTCGCGGCCTTGCCGTGGCTGGCCGAGGTAGCTGGCCGCGATGACCGGGAGCAGGCGGTGAGCGCCTTGGACCTGGCGGGTGCGATCTTGGCGGGCTCTGACCAGCCGCACGGGGCCGGCGACGTCCGCGCCCAGCACGCTGCGGAGGCCGAGACCCTGCTGGTAGTGGTGAACGAACACCTCCGGACATCGTCCGATCGGAACGAGTACGCCTATCTCCTGGAGTCCATGCTGGGCTTCGAAGGCGTCGTGGGCTGGGGCGAAGACCTCGCCTGGGGCCTCGTGAACGAGGAGTACGAGGTCTCCTGTCCTGGCTGCGAAGCCGCCCTGTTCATCGTCATCGGCGAGCGCGGATTCTTCTCCACGAGCGGTGACTACGCGCTGTCGGAGGATGACGTTGAGACGAGGCCCCTGCATCCCGCCAGCCCTGGGGCCATGGATGGCATTGGCCGCCGGCTCCACGACATCGCCCTCGCCGACGGGCACCAAGACGTCGCTAGCGCGATGACCTACGTTTTCGGCGAGGCGACGTGCCCGGACTGCGAAACCGGCTTCTCCGTAGCGGATCAAATCAGTGCCGGTTGGTCCGCAACACACTGAGCCTTTTTCATCCTGAATAGTTGCAGGTCAGGAGTGTGTGGACGGCTTGGACGATGGTGCCGATGCGTCGGGTGGAGCATCGGGTGCGGCGGAGGATGCGCCAGGACTTCAGCTGGGCGAAGGCCCGTTCGCCGGGGGCTCTCAGGCGGGCGTGGTCGCGGTTGAACTGCTGGTAGTGCTCGGGTTGGTCGCGGTGGTTCTTGTAGGGGGTGCGGACGGTGGCGCCGGCGCCCTGGTAGGCGCGGTCGGCCAGGACGAGGATCTGTCTGGTGAGGCAGGCCTGGACGATGCCGTGGGATCGGGCCGCGGTCAGATCGTGGGTGCGTCCCGGTGTCGCGCGGGAGAACCACAGGGGTGTGCCGTCGAGGCGGGCGATGACCTGCACGTTCATGCCATGTCGGCGGTGCTTCACCGAGTAGTACGGCTCGTCCGCACGGATGCGGTCGATGGGGATCAGGGCGGCTGTCGACGATGACGTGGTCGCCTTCACCGAGGCCGGTGAGTGCTTCGTGCAGTCCCGGCGCCCACGCGGCCAGGACGTCCAGCGTCTCGTCGACGTAGCGCCATGCTGTCGCCTCTGACACCCCGAAACCGGCCCCCACCTGCGCGAACGTCTCGTTCTTCCGCAGATGCGCCAGCGCGAGCAGCGCTTGTTGGAAGCAACCCAGCCGTCGCCAGGGCGAGTTCAGTTCCCGCCGGCGTGCGTGGAGCAGCCACGAGACATGCTCGACAAGCTCATGCGGGACGTCCAGCGTGACAGAATACGAGACCAACGAAGCCTCCGGCGCCGATGTGATGAGTGAGATCACCACATCAACGACGGAGGCTTCGCCATGTCACCTAAAACCTCACTGACCTGCCCTTTCACCCTCTCAAGGCCGGGATGAAAGAGGCTCAGTGAGCCGTTTTCATCCTGAACAGCTGCAGGTCAGTAGCGTGTGGACAGCCTGAACGATGTTGCCGATGCGGCGAGTGGAATACCTGGCCCGTCAGAGCAGTCGCCAGGACTTCAGCTGCGCGAAGGCCCGTTCTCCTGGAGCCCTCAGCCGGGCGTGGTCGCGGTTGAACTGCTGGTAGTGCACGGGCTGTCCGCACTGGTGGTAGTACGGGGTGCGGAGGGTGGCACCGGCGATCACGTGGTCGCCCTCGCCCGGGCCGGTCAGGGCCTCATGCAGGCCAGGCGCCCAGGCCGCGAGGACATCGAGGATCTCGTCGGCATAGCGCCAGGCAGTGGCTGTCGAGATGCCGAAGCCGGCCGCCAGGGCGGGCAGCGTCTCGTTCTTGCGCAGGTGTACCAGCGCGAGCAGCGCCTGCTGGAAGCAGCTCGGCTTCCGCCACCGCGAACGGCGTTCACGCCGTGGTGGGTAGATGAGCCGGGAAACGTGCTCGACCAGCTCATGCGGGACGTCGACCGCAGCACGGTACGGGACCGGGCGAGGCTCCTCGGACGATGCGTGGTGCGTAGAGAACACCATCGCAACGACCAGGAGCCTCGTCTCGTTGCGCACCCTGTTGACCTGCCCTTTCACCCCACAGAGACAGGATGAAAACGGCTCAGTGTCTCGTGTGTGCAACATCAGGGGGCAAGACCCGACGAGCAGGGTGGAGCGGATGCCGGAAAGCCGGCCGTACTTGGCGCCGGGAGGTTACGAGGCTTCAGGCCACTTGTACTTTCCCGCCCAGTGAGCCCAAGCCGTCAACACCATCAGGGCGCTGGCCAGACCCCCCAGCACCATGACCGTCGAAGGCGAGGAGCGGTCCAGGACAGCCCCTCCGACCAGGGCCCCGATGGAGATGGTGGCCTGGAAGGAAGCGGTGAAGAGCACGGAGGACGCCTCGGGCGACTCAGGCGCTGCTTTGGAGAACCAGGTCTGCGAGCAGACCGGAACGGCTCCATACGCGACGCCCCAGACGACCAGGAGTGCCACCGCTCCCACATCCGATCCACCGAAGATGGGAAGGAGCAGGGTCGCACCGGCGATCAGTGCAGCGGCCGCGGCGAAGGTGGTCCGCGGATAGCGTCCCACCGTGGACCCGCCGAGGAAGTTGCCGGCGATGCCGGCTGCTCCGTAGATGAGCAGGTAGACCGTGATGAGACGTGAGCTCACGTGGGCCACCTGCTCCAGGAAAGGCGTGACGTAGGTGTAAGTGCCGAAGTGGGCGAGCACGACCAGGAAGGTCATCACCAGGGCGAAGCGTGTGTTGACGCTGCGGAGCATTCCGCTGAGGACGTCGAGGCGCGTCGCCTGTTTGGCGGGGAGCGGCGGAACGAACAGGAGCAGCATGACCAGAACCGCCAGCGTGAAGCCGCCCATGACGAGGAAGGCAGTCCGCCAGCCGGCGATGTCACCGATGAACGTACCCAGCGGTACCCCGAGCACGGAGCCGAGCGGCACTGCCGAGAAGATCACCGAGGTCGCGCGGCCTGCGGACTTGGCCGGCACCAGCTGGCCGGCGAGCCCGGCTCCGATGGACCAGAAGCCACCGATGGTGACACCTACCATGACGCGAGAGATCAGGACCAGCCAATAGCTCGACGCGACGGCGGCGAGAAAATTGGCCAGCGCCAACAAGAAGATGAACACGCCCAGCATGATCCGCCGGTCGATTCGTCCTGTGGCCACGGTGACCAGAGGAGCCGAAATGGCGGCCAGGAACCCTGGCATGGTCATCATCAGACCAGCCATTCCGTCCGAGATGGTGAAGCTTGCCCCGATCGAGGTCAGCAGACCGATCGGTAGGATTTCGGTGGTGACGATAGAGAAGATTCCTAGCATCACCGAAATGACGGCCAGCCAGGAAACCAGGGGCGAGCGATCCGATGGTGCGGGAGCTTGGACAGAGGGGGTGGTTGCTGTGGACATGAATTCCGTCCTGAGTTGGGCCTCACATGCAGCGTGCGACCTCCATTCCAGCAGGGAACGGCGTCATCCTCTGGCAGGTTTTCGACACCAATAACCACTCTGCCCTTAGTACTCCAGCCGTAGATCGTGATCTTCATGCTTCAGCGGCTTGCCGCTGGAAATGGCTGGTCTTGGATCGGGCCTGGTGTCGGCGTCGCCAGTCGGACCAGTGGAGCCGGTGGGCGGCATCGTGGGTGGGCTGGATGACGAGGGTGATGAACAGGCGGTGGAGCTCGTTGCAGGTGAGCGGTATGAGGCCTTGCGGTATCGGCTGGCGGTCGTGCTCGTCGGCTCGGACGACAGCGAGGAAGGCGTGGGCGAGCATGGCGAGGGTGACCCAGCGGGACCAGGACCCGAAGCGGCGGACCTGGTGTTCGTCGAGCCCGGCCAGGCCCTTGCCGGACCGGAAGAACTCCTCCACCCGCCACCTTGATCCCGCGACTTTCACCAGCATGGTCAGCGGTGCCGAGCGGGGCAAGTAGCAGCGGTAGAGGGCGAGCTCACCCGTGCTGCGATTGCGGCGAATCAGTAGCTGGTGGCTGCCGGGGCCCGGGTGGGCGAGGTCGATGACAGCCCAGTCGCAGAAGCGGTCGCCCTTCGCGCCGGCGCCGACCGAAAGCTTCTGCAATGCCCGCTTTGGCAGCTTCTTGGCCAGGGCGTCGGCTCGGAACCTCCCGCCGTGGGTGGGGACTTCGTGGGTGCGGGCGACGGCCAGCACGTAGCCGCAGCCGCGTTCCTCCAGTGCGGCTCGCAGCTTCGGGTTGCCGCCGTAGACCTCGTCGCCGGACACCCACTGGGCCCGGTGGCCCGCGTCCAGGAACCGGCCGATCATGCGGGCCGCTAGTTCCGGCTTGGCGGCAAACGCGGTCTTCTTGTCGAGCCCGGCGGCCTGGCAGCGGTCGGGCTCGGACGTCCACGAGCGCGGGACGTACAACTCCCGGTCGACCGCGGCGTGACCGCGACGACCCGCGTAGACGAGATAGACGGCGACCTGGGCGTTCTCAATTCTGCCCGCGGTCCCGGTGTACTGGCGCTGGACGCCGACCGTGCTGGTGCCCTTCTTCACGTCGCCGGTCTCGTCGACCACCAGCACCGCCTGGTCGTCGTGCAGGTGCTCTACCACGTACCCACGCACGTCGTCGCGGACGGCATCGGCGTCCCACTTGGCCCGGCCGAGCAGGTGCTGCATCCCGTCCGGGGTAGCGTCCCCAACCCATTCGGCGATGGTCCAGCAGTTCTTGCGCGGCAGATCGGACAGGAGACCGAGCACCAGGCGCCGGGCCCGTCGCCTGGGCTCGATTCGCTTGAAGCGGCCCGCGATTCGAGTCATGAGGCCCTCGAAGGACTCATGCCAGCGGGCGGGGTCTACGCTGGGCGCCGAGGCTCGCGCTTGATCATTGATTGTCCACACAACAGGAAATGATCAAGCGCAGCCTCATCCTCGTTCGCGCCATCGAACCCAGTAGTCGACCCCGTCGACCCGGTAGCGGCCCCCACCGTCGAACCGCCACTCGGCAACCAGCAGCTTCGCATCTGCCGGCGCTTGGCGGTGTGGGGTGAGCTGTGCCGTCAGCTCGTCATACCGGGGGTCGATACCTCCATGACCAGGATGGCGGTCGATCCCGGCGGTTCCCGCTTCGTAGCAGTCGTTCCACGCGACGAAAATCGCCCACTGTTCACGCTCCAGCGCGACCAAGGTCTCGTCCGCTGGCCACACGAAGTACTCATCTGGTGCAACGGAGAAGTCCACGTCGTGGCACTGGAAGTAGTGAGGCACCCCATCGACGTAGACAAGCCCGTCGCGAGGACCGTCGTACCACTCCAACTCGGCATATACATGCTCGAATCCGTCCGCGACCAGCCGCCGTTCGTCCCAGATCTCACCCACGCGTGCAGGCTACCGGCGACCAGCCCGGCACGGACATGAAGATCACAATCTACGGCTGGAGTATTAGGCGGCCCATGGGAACTCCGCCGGCAAGGGCGCGAAACTGTCGGAAGGAGTTGAGGGGAAGCCGTCGCGGTCGCTGGCGAAGCTGCAGAGAATACGGTGGGACAAGTTCGACGTGAGAACGGAAGACACCATGGGAAAGGTCGACGGCAGAGCCTGGAGGCCGCAGGAGGGTGCCAGGCTGGGCGAGTGGGCCCTGGTCGGCCGCGGCTACCTCGGCAGGGGCGGCAACGGCGAGGTCTGGGAAGCATGCCGCAAGGGTGACAACGGCCGGTATGCGATCAAGATGTTTGGCCTCGGCAGGCCACTGAAGGACCGGCGCCAGAGGTTCGCCGACGAGATCACGTTTCTGCGCCGCTACACCGGTAAGGGGATCGTGCCGCTCGTCGACTCGCACGTGCCCGAGGACACTCGGGGGATCTGCTGGTACGTCATGCCCTTGGCCGTCCCGCTGGATGAGGCCCTCGGTGATACCCCGGCCGAGGAGACGATGCTGGAGGCCGTCGCCGTCTACGCTGAGACGCTAGCCACCCTGGCACAGCAGGGTGTCCACCACCGCGACATCAAGCCGTCGAACCTGTTCGAGCGTGATGGCCGGTGGGAGATCGGCGATTTCGGCCTGGTCAGCTTCCCGGGCAAGAGCGACATCACCAGCTCGGCGGCGAAACTCGGTCCGGTGAACTTCCACGCTCCCGAGATGCTCGAGCCCGGCAAGCACGTCGACGGCGGCCCGGCAGACGTCTGGTCACTGGCGAAGACGATGTGGGTGCTGCTGCGCCGGACCCGCTGGCCGCTACCAGGGGAATACCGACTCGGCGGCGAGTACAGCCTCCAAGGACACATCACGCTGCCGTGGGCGGGCGAGCTGGACCGGTTGATGCAGCGCTGCACCCTGCTCCGCCCGACGGACCGGCCGACGATGGCCGAGTTCGCGAAGGAGATCCGCGCCTGCCTGGCCGAGCCACCCGAGTTGCGCGAGGGTGCATCGATCACCGAGATGCAGGACCGCCTCGCCGTCCTGACCACTGCGTCGTACGAGACCCAGTAGATGGGCTTCAAGCGCCAGGACTTCCTCGACCAGATCGTTGGTGAGCTCGAAGCTCTCTTCCAGGATCTGTGGGGCGCAGTCCACGGAATGCTCCAGGGCAGGTTCCGTTACTACGAGTCGCAGCCCGAACCGACTGACGCGACGCGTCTGCTGCCGATGGTAATGTCCCAGTGGGCACATCAACGCGGTGCACTGTTCACCTCGCCAGATCAGGACGGCAGGGTCGCGGTGAGGTTTTCGTTCGCGCTGTGCCTGGCCGACGAATTCAATGATGCGGGAGAGCTCGCCTTCGACCTGCGGGTGGTCCACCAGCACCAAGGTCTGGAGGACTACCCCTTCAACCGGCAGGACACCTGGAACGTGCCTCTCGGATCCGTCCAATTCGCCCGAGTCCTGGACGAAATCCGTGCCGCCGTCTCCAATGCGCGTCCGGACATGCTTTCCCTGGTCCTCCACATCATGACATTGGCCGATGGCCATGTCCCGGATTGGTACGCCAAAGCCCGAGTGGGCGGTATCTGACCACTCACGACAATGCGGGCGGCTTGTTGGCTCTGTTCACGTCGTAGGGTTCTGGTCCAACTTCTGTGAAACCACTGAGTGACGATCAGGCCTTGCCGTAGGCGGCGCGGCCGCCTTCATCAGTCACTGCCCCAAGTGGAGCGGGGTGGAGGACCTGAGCGAGACTCTCGCTGTACCGGCCGTCACCACGGCTCGCCCGCCCACGAGCGCCCCGACCACTTTCACCTGGAGCCCGGATGTCCGAAACCCCTACGATCACCATCCGTGACCTCGTCTCGGCTGACGAGAAGGACTGGCGCAGACTGTGGGCCGGCTACCTCGACTTCTACGAGTCCACCGTGCCCTCAGCGGTCACCGACTCCACCTGGCGACGGCTCCTCCATCCGGACCAGCCGCTGCTGGGCCGCGTCGCCGAGCACGACGGCACAGTCATCGGCATCACTAACAGCGTGCTCCACCACAGCACATGGCTCACCGGTCAAGTCTGCTACCTGGAGGACCTCTTCGTGGACCCCGCCTACCGCGGGCTCGGGGCGGGCCGCCTGCTCCTCCAGGACCTCTTCGACCTCGCCACCGTCCACGGTTGGGCGCGCGTGCACTGGCTCACCGCGCACGACAACCCCGCCCGCCACCTCTATGACACCTTCGTCCCGGCCGACCGCTTCGTCCATTACGAGCGGGACCTGCTCTGCGGCGATGGCATCAAGCCGGCTCCGGCCGACCGGCCATAGCCCCGGCCAACGACCGGAGCGCCGCCCTCACGCCGGGGAGCCCAGCCGGACGATCTCATCAGACCTACCAGCAAGGCCAGCAGTCACGGGGGGAGGCACACCACAGAAGTTGGACCAGAGCCCGAAGTCGTGAACAAAGCCAGCTTGTAGAAGGTCTTCTCCGGGTCGCCCTCACAGTTGGCGGAATTTCAAGGGCGACCCGGAGAACGGTAGCTGCGCCGCCCAGGGTCTGCCTTGGACAAGGTCCGTTTCCTGGAACCGTCACAAGGTTGGCGCGCCCGGGGACAGTGAGCTCTTTCAGGGCGGCCACTGATCGGGTGACGGGCAGACGTCCCACAACGCACGAGGCTCCTGTGCCGTTGAGAGAGGTGTTCGACGTCTCAACTGACTACGTCCAGCGCCACCTGGAAGAGGCCGCCTGATGACCGCTCCCAAGCGCAAGAAGGCCCGCGCCAACGGCGAGGGCACCATCTACCGGCGCAAGGACGGCCGCTGGGAAGCCGCCGGCTACGTCCTCGCCGCCGACGGCACCCACAAACGAGTCCGCGTCTACGGAAGCACGCGGAGAGAGGCGGCCGACAAACTCACCGAGAAGATCGCCGACAGCAACCGCGGCCTCCCCGTCGCCACCGCCGACAGCACCGTCGGCGACTACCTCACCTACTGGCTCGGCAGCGTCGCCGTCCATCGGCTCCGCGAGAACACCCACACCCGCTACGCCACCTGCATCCGCCTGCACCTCATCCCCAACCTCGGCACCAAGAAGATCGCCCGCCTCACCACCAAGGACGTCCGAACCTTCCTCGACCGACTCCGGACCACCTGCCAGTGCTGCACCCAGGGCCTGGACGCCGAACAACAGGCATGCTGCGCCATCAGCGACTGCTGCCAGAAGCAGTTGTCCCCTTCGACGGTGACGTACGTGCACTCGGTCCTCAAGTCCGCCTTGGAACACGCCGTCCGAGAGGACGAGCTGCCCCGCAACGTCGCCCGTAACGTCAAGACCAGCGCACCCCGGCCCAAGCGCTTCCGGCCGCTCACGGCGGCCGAGGCCCGCCGGTTCCTCGACGCAGCTCGCACCGACCGGCTCCACGCGCTGTACGAACTCGCCCTGCGTACCGGGCTCCGCAAGGGCGAACTCCTGGGCCTCCACGGGGAAGACCTCGACCTCACCACCGGAACGGCCAGCATCCGGCGCTCGCTCCAGCGCACCAGCACCGGCGGCCTCACCCACCTACCCACCAAGACCCGGGCATCCGAGCGCCGCATCGCGCTTGCGACCGAATGTATCCACTCCATCAGGGAACACAAGGAACAGCAGGACAAGGAGCGCGAGACGGCACGGTCAGCCTGGAGGGACAGCGGACTCGTCTTCACCACGCCGACTGGCGGCCCTCTCGACCCTGCTAGCCTCACCCGCCGCTTCCGCAGCTTCCTCGACCGAGCTGGCCTCCGGCGCATCCGCTTCCACGACCTCCGACACTCAACCGCAACCCTGCTCCTGGAACAGGGCGTGGACCTCGTCGTCATCAAGGAGCTCCTCGGCCACGCCCACATCGGCGTCACAGCCGGCGTCTACGCCCACGTACGGCTCAGCCTCCAACGCCAGGCCATCGGCACCCTGGGCGACGCCCTCAGCCCTACCGGCAACGACCCTGACGCCCCACCCACCGCCGCAGCCATCCGCTGACGTTGCCGTCATCGTTGCCGTCATGAAGCCCTGAACCCCCTCACCCATGCTCTGGGAAGGGGGTTCAGGTATTTGCCTGGCTCGCAGGCGATTGATAGATGAATCTGCGCGCTCAAGGCTAGAACATTAGCGTTCCCACACCACTTACGGCAGCCTTTCGCAGATGTCTAGCCACCGCGAGATGGTTGCACGCAGCTTGGGATCAAGAACGTGTGACCGCATTGCACTCAAGGCGTGAACAATATTCTTCACCCTCCGCAACTCGGCTATCTCATCAATAGGTCGCGTTGGCCAATTGTCCGCGACCCTGACGACCTCTTCGGGCGATTTCCCAATCGCCCGAAGCGCATCCTCTACTACTTGATCCGGGTGCAAAATTTCCTGAACGTCACTGCCCGGGTAGCGTCCGTACTCAGAAACCAGGAATGCAAGTCGCATGCACCCCTTCCAAGAGGGCATTACCTGCAGCTTCACGGCTTCCCTCGTCGCTTGTGCGGCCAACAACGAATACTTGCGCCGCATCGAGGTCGACAGTGTGCTGCTGCGCACCCGATCCAGGGAGACCTCCACGAGCGTCTCCCACCAGTAGAAACGGTCATCCGGATCGGCTGGCTGACAGGTCAACAACCAGCCCCGTCGCGCCTCCTCCCCCAATTCCACCAGATGACGGATGTCCTCATCGCTAGGGCCCAACAAGTTCCACGCTCCCGGGGGAGAAGTCGATCCCAGCCTGTCGGAATTTTTCAATCCCTAGATTGATGCTGCATCTACAGGGGAGATAGTGACCGCTCTGATTTGAGATTCGAAGCCCGAAGAACATTCCACCCGCGCCGGCCACGTCTGCCTCGCCCGCCGCAAGCACTGGAGCGCCTCTGGTCATGATGCTGTGTTTGATTGCATCATCGGTCGCAGGCACCACATGAAGCACTTCGTTCGTGTCGACAACCCATTTCACAACACCCGAGTTGAGTGCCTCCTCCCAACCGGCCTGCCCCGGGCTGACCGAACGTACTCCCCGCGCTTCTGCTGCATCCAGCTCGTCGGCGAGGTTGTATTGCCCTTCCACGTCATTCTCGAAGGGGGCACTATTGCCGCCGCAGTTGTGAACGAGTACCGGCGTCGCTCCTGCCAGCACATAGTACGTGTGGAGGTTGTTGACCGTGAGGTTGTGGACCTTGGCCTGCTGGGTCCAGCGGGCAATCGCCGTGACCTGGACGTAGGTGCCGGCCGAGGTACGCAGGGTATCGCCCGGTTCAAGGGCGGTGGCGTCGGTCCAGCGGCCGGTGTTCACCACCCAGAAGGGGTGGTTGTGGGTCGCGGTGATCTTGCCGGTCTTGGTGCCGGTGGAACCGTCGAGGTTCACGGTCAGTTCGACCAGGTGCTTCTCGCCGGAACCGATGATGGTGTGGACGACCTCTTCCGACTTCGAGGTGTCGGTTTTGGGGTCGGTGGCCAGGACCTCGTCGCCGTTGGTGATCTCCTCGATGGGTTTGGTCGTGCCGTCGGCCATCAGGACAGGTGTTCCTGGAGTGAAGCTGTTCTTGCAGGTGATGCCTTCCAGGGCCTCGTCCGGGGCCTTCGCCTCGGCTGCCTCGTCCGCGAGTTTCGCGGCCTGGCGTTCGGCCGCCACGGCTTCGTCCGCCGCTGCGAGGGCCTTGTCGGCCGCTCGGATGTCGCCCCAGGCCTCGGAGAGGCGGCCCCACGCCTTCCAGGCTTTGTAGCCGGCCTTGGCTATTTTGAAGAGTTTGCCCCAGGGGACGAAGTTGAGGGCTGTGTTGATGCAGGCCCAGACGTCGCCCTTGGTGAAGCAGTCGCGGGCGTCGTTGTAGCCGATGAGATCGCCGATGATGTTGACGATCTCTTTCTTGATCGCCTCCACCTTCCGGTGGGCGGCCTCCTTGTTGTCCCGGGCCTCTCGGGCCTTTTTCTCCGCCTTGGTCTCGCTGGGCTTGGCCATGCCCCGCTTGGAGTAGTACTCGTCGTTGTAGTTGACGTCGAAGCCGCCGTTTCCGGTGGGCTTGCAGCTGACACCGATGAGGCTGCAGTCGTCGGGCGCGAGGCCGGTGGGGTCGGAGAAGGTGGCGGGGTTGTTGTTGCCGTAGCCGTAGGCGTCGCCGGTCTTGTCGAGCAGCGGGTCGACCGAGATGAAGGAGGCGATGGCCGGGTCGTAGTAGCGGGCTCCGGTGGCGATGAGGCCGGTGGAGTCGTCTCTTGGCTGGCCGAGGAAGTCTCGGTCGGTGGTCTCTTCGAGCTGGTTCTCGCCGTCGCGGGGTGCTCCGAAGGGGGTGTAGCGCTGGCGGGTGACGGCGCCGGTGGTCTGGTCGACGGCGACGGAGGCGGTGCCTTGGGCGTCGCTGACCAGGACGTTGGTGGTACTGGTGCCGGCGCCTGTGCTGGTGCGGACGACGCCGCCGTCGTAGTAGCGGGTCGCTTTGGTGCCGGTGGTGGAGGTGGTGACCTCCATGCCGTCGAGGTAGAGCGTCGAGCCGGTGGGTTCGTTGCGGATCAGGCGCTGTCCGTCGGGGCCGTAGACGAAGGAGGTTTCCTTGCCGTCGGCTGTGGCGATCTTGGTGAGCTGCTCGAATTCCCAGGTGAAGGTGTCGGTCTTGCCGTCGGTGGTACGACTGTCGAGCTGGCCTGCCTTGTTGTAGAGGTAGGTCGTGCCGCCGACCTTGACGGGTGCGTGCGAGTGGGCTGCGGTGTCGCCGGTGGGTCCGTAGGAGTGGGCGGTGGTGATGCCGTCCTTGGTGGTGTTCAGGATCCGGCCGGACTCGTCGTAGGTGTACTGCTCGTCGTAGGGTGCCGGGCCCCATGCGCTCGGCTGGGTGCAGCCGGTGCCGCCGTTGGACCACATCTGGGTCCAGGCACGGGTCATGCGGTGGCCGAGGTCGTAGCCGTAGCACTGCTGCTGGGCGGTGAGGGCATCGTTGACCGCGAGAACGTTGCCGACCTGGTCGTAGCGGTAGTTGAGGTCCTGGACGCGGGCGCCGTAGGAGACGGCATTCATGTTGGTCAGGCGGCCGGTGACTTCGTCGTAGATGTAGCCGCGGTCGACGCGGCGCTCGCCGCTGCCGGCGGTGCGGGTGGTGAGCCGTCCGAGGCCGTCGTAGACGAGGGCCGAGGTGTAGTCGGCGAGGGGGCTGGAGACTCCGGTGACGAAGCCGAGGTCGTCGTAGGCGGTGTTGACCCGCTCTTCGGGGAGACCTCCGGCGGCCGGGTAGACGATCGAGGTCGGTGCGCCGCCGTTGGTGTACTCGTAGGAGTAGGAGTAGGTGCCGGCGAGGGCGCCTTCCTCGGCCGGGACAACGGTCTGCTTGCCGGTGGGGCGCCCGTGCTCGTCGTAGCCGAGGGTCCTGGTGGTGTACGCGCGTCCGTTGTGGAAGCGGGTGGATTGCACCGGCTTGCCCAGGCCGTTCGGCAGCGTGTCGTAGGTGAAAGCTGCGACGGGTGCCTGGGTGCCGCCGCTGATGCGGCGGATGTCGATGGGGCGGCCGAGTTCGTCGTAGTTGTAGACGGTCTCGCGCAGTTCGGCGTCCGTGCTGGACTTCAGGCGGCCCGCGAGGTCGTAGGCGAACCACTGCCGGCCGCGGTCTGGGTCGTTGGTCTCGAGCAGGCGTCCTTGCCAGTCGTAGAGGTAACTGGAGGTGACGTTGAGGTTCTCGTCCTTCTTGGAGACCGCTTCGCCCCGGATGTTGTACGCGAAGGTGGTGGTGGCGGTCTTTCCCGCGGCCACCTGGGCGATCGACTTGGTGACCTGCCCCAGGGCGTTGACGTAGGTGGTGCCGGCACCGCCGGTCGGCGGGGTGACGGTGGTCTGGTCGGCTGCGTAAGCGGTGGTGGTCTTCCACTTGAAGACGCCCTTGGAGTACAGGGCGCTTTCGGTGGCCTGGCCGAGGGAGTCGTAGATGGTGCGGGTCTCGGAGGGCCACTGCGCGGCGGGGGGCGAGGCGAGTCCGCTGCCTGCCGCGCCCGTCACGTAGAGGGGGCCGGAGGAGGTGACGCCCCGGCCCTGGTCGTCATAGGTGCCTGTGCTGACGATGCGTCCGCCGAGCGGTGAGGGGGTCTGGGTCTCGACGGTGTTGCCGAGGGTGTCCAGGTAGGCGTAGGAGGTGGAGAAGTACGGCTGGGCGGAGCCGTCCTTCGTCTTGAAGCCGAGGAGCTGGCGGGTGGTGATGCGGGAGGCGGTGTTGGCCGCCATCTGGTACTCGAACGCGTAGCTGGGCGGGTACTCGGCGGTGGTGGGATCGCCGGGCAGGCGGGCTTCGGTGACCCGGCCGAGGGCGTCGTACACGGTGGTCGTGGTGCCGCCGTTGCTGTCGACGACCTTGACAGGATTCCCGCGCAGCGGGTCCAGGTCGGTGTCGGTCGTGTGTCCCTTGGCGTTGGTGACGCTGATCTGCGCGGGGTTGCCGGTGGGCGGGGTGTAGCGGGTGTAGGTGGTGGCGCCCTCGGGGTCGGCGGCGTTCAGGCCGCGGCCGTACTCGTCATACGTGGTGTAGGCGCGGGAGGAGGTCTCTGCGTTGAACCAGACGTCGACGCGGGTCACGTCTCCCTGGGTGGCGGGTGCTCCCAGGTCGGTGACCGCGTGCTTGTTGTCGTAGTAGCTGTCGCTGCGTGAGTGGACCGTGGTGCCGCAGGTGGTGCCGGTGACGTTGCGGAGTTCGACGCGGTAGGGAGTGACCAGCAGGAACTTGGGGGTGGTGTTGTTGACGGCGAAGCTGGTCACCGTGCACTTGGCGTCCGTGCCGATGGCGAGGTCGCCTTCGTCGAGGACTTTTTCCGGCATGCCCCAGGTGCCGTTGTAGGTGGTGGTGTTGCGGGTGGTGCGGTATCCGCCCGCGGCGGTGCGGGCCTTGCTGGTGGTGGTCTGGGGGCGGATGAAGTAGGAGTCGTGGTCTCCGGCGCCGTCGACGAGCCGCTTGTACCAGTGCTGGGTCTTCGTGGCCTTCAGGATGGTGGCGCCGTCGCTGGTGAGGTCTTCGGTGGTGCGGACCTGGCCGGCGAGGTACTCGTGGTCGGTGAGGTCCTCGGCCGGGTAGAGGTCGGCGAAGGAGTCCGCCGCGACCTTGACACTCTTGGTTCCGCCCGCCGCGGTGCGGTCACCGTTCATGCCGCGGTGGTAGCGACTGCGGGAGACAGCTGGGGAGGTGCCGGTGCCGGCCTTGACGATGACTTCGGGGTAGCCGCGCCAGTCGGACCAGGACTGCTTGGCCACCGGAGTGAGCTCGTCGTCGCTCCAGTGCCAGGCCGCGCCGCCGAGGTACTGGTAGGTGACCGGCTTTTCGGGGGTGAGGTTGGCGCCGTCCTGAGCGGTGACCTTGAGGGTCAGGTACTTGTGGAACCAGCCGGTGGTCTCGGTGCCGCCGGCGGGCACGTAGCGGACCTTGTAGCACAGGCGGGTGTTGGTGGACTCGTCGGCCGGCAGGGTGGCGGGGGTGCAGCCTTCGGTGGCCTGGCCGTCGCCGTTGGCGTCGAGGCCGTAGGTCACCCGGGTGCGTCCGCCGAGTTCGTTGGTGACGGTGCCGATCCGCCAGGAGTTCATCTTCGGGCTGCCGGCCGGCGGGTCGACGCGGTTGGGCAGGAGGGTGCCGTTGAAGTCCGTCGGTCGCAGCGCCAGTGTGGTGCCGTTGGCGGCGTAGCCGGTGCGTGTGATCTTCGACAGCCACAGGCTGGGGTCGAAGTTGGTTTCCCCGGTGGCCGGGAACTGGTGGACGAAGGTGTACGCGTCCACGGTGCGGTGGGCCTTGGCCGGGTCGCGGTCGGCGACCTGGGCGTCGACGCGGGTCAGGAAGCGGGTGTCGAAGAACGCCGGCTGGAATTTGTCCGGGCAGGACGTCGCCGTGCAGATCAGGTCGACGGGCACGTCGGGGTAGGAGGCGGCGGTGCTGCTCGCGGCGGGGGCGGCGCAGGTGTCGTCCAGTGCCGTGCAGCGGTAGGCGTAGGTGAAGGCGACACGTCCCGGGGCCTTGGTGGCCTCGGCTTTCGGGCGGTGGCCGTACTCGATGCTCTTGAGGTAGCCGCCGCGGTCGTAGGAGACGGTGGGGGCGGTGCCGCCCTTCTGGTGGTAGCGGTTGGTGTCCTTGCCGTAGAAGTACGTCGCCTCGGTGTCGTGGCGGTCCTTGACCAGGGCGAGGTTCCAGCGCCAGGCCTGGTTGCAGAAGGTGCCTTCGCAGGGGCTGCCGGCCTTCTTGCCGTAGACGGGAACGGTCCAGGTGGAGTTGGTGGCCGTGCCCGTGGTGGGCTGGGCGGCGAGGCCGAAGTAGTAGCGGGTGCCCTCGGGAGTGGAGACGATCCAGTGCTCGCCGTTCTCGTCACCGTTGGCTTCGTCGTTCCAGCGCTCGATCTTCCAGCCCTGGTCGCTCTTGAGGCGCCAGTTGTTCTTGTCGACCCTGATGAGCTCGCCGGAGACGCCGTTGAGGGAGATGGTGGCGTTGTCGCTGGCCCAGCACAGGTCGCCCCAGGTGGGCTCGCCCTGCTCGCTGCAGGACTGGTAGCGGCGTTCGATGTAGCTCTGGCCGATCTCCCAGCCGGTGCCGATCGCGGAAGCCTGGTTGTTGCTGGCGGACGTGCGGCCGTCGACGGCCTGGGAGGAGTACGACAGGCCGAGGGCCGGGTCGGATCCGCCGGGAACGTCGGGGAGAGTGAGAGGGTAGGAGTAGGAGAAGTTTCCGGTGTTCCCACCTGCCTGCCAGGAACCCGCGGCAGGCAGGGCGGTGGCCTTGAAGGAGCCGGTGTCGCCGGAGGCGCCGGCGGACAGCGCGTAGACGGCGGGTGCCGCGGCGGCCCGTGAGGCCGAGGGCGTCCCGGACGGGACTGCGGAGGTGAGGGGGACGTCGGCGGTCAGTTCCCCGGCGCGCCGGTCGTTGCGGGTGGCCACCGGTTCGGCCTTGGTGCACTTGGCGTCGTTCGGCCGGGTCAGCACACACGCGGGATAGCGGACCAGGCGGACACGGTCGGAGAAGTTCGCTCCGGCAGCGCCCTTGACCCCGGTGTAGTTCACATGGACGCGTGTCTGCCGCCGCTCGTCGGGAGCAGGCTTCGACGTGGAAGCAGCGCGCCCGGACGCGGTCTTATCGGCTGTGGTGGCCGACGGCGCGTCACCGGGGTGCGGGGCGGCGGCTTCGTCGGGGGTGAGGGTGAAGGCGATGCCGCCCGCGCCGAGCCGGCGCGCACTGGCGTGGTCCAGCGTGCTGACACGCACCTTCCCAGGAGCCGCGGCCCCGAGGGGGGTCACCGTCACCGGGTCGGCCGCGGTTGCCTTTTGCCCTGAGTGTGGGGTGAGCGTTGTGGTTCTGGTCTGCGGCCAGGCGGGGGCGGCGCTCGTGGGCGCGGTGGGCAGCGCTTCGAGGGCGGCCAGCGGTTTCGGGGCGTGGCCGGCGGTGATCGCCTCGGTCGAGCCGCCGACGGCCCGCGCGTCGTCGGTCGGCTGGGACCGGAAGGTGTCCGCGGGCGTCAGCGACACCGCGAAGGCAAGCACCGTGGCCCCGGCGACCAGCTTCAGGCGGCGCTGGAACACGCGCCCGCGGATTCGCTTTCCGAGGCGGCGACTTGGGTTCTTCACTTCTTCTCTCAATCCCCCCACGCGCCTACTTCAGGCGCAGGAAGGAACGAGATATATCAGCGGAATGCACGCCTGAAAAGAGCTCGACCAGGGAATGGAATTTATGCGCCGAGCCCTTTTTGCTCCGCCTTAACCGATCTTCCCCCCTGATCTTTGGTCATGAATTGGACAAACCGGAAGGTCAGCGGAGTGACCCAGATCACGGCACACCTGACGTTGCGACAGAAAATGAGTTGACATCCCTCTGGCCTGTACTTACATTGAGTCGATCAATCGACTCTGCCAAGCTGGGGGGCCCACAGGAGTCGGGGGGGATCACCTTCACGCCCATGACGGCGCCCGTTTCCATTTCGGGATTCGTCGAATTCGGTGTGCTTACCCTTCCCCGCGTGGAACCGCTTTTGCCTGGTTTTCAAGCTGGAGCATCACATGGGTATGAATTCGCACCGGAGAACGGGGCGACGGTTTATCTCAGGCCTCGCTGGCGCTCTTCTCGCAGTCATCGGCGCAACCGCGGCAGCGGGCCCGGCCACAGCCGACGACGGCCCCGCCGTCACGCCGTACATCATCGGCGGGACGCCCGCGGACATCGCCCAGGCGCCCTGGATGGTGGCGGTCTACGAGAAGGTCGGCACCGGGTACGCGTTCCGCTGCGGCGGTGTTCTCGTCAGTCCGAGTCATGTCGCCACGGCGGCTCACTGCGTCGAGCTCCGGACGGCCGGTGACCTGAAGGTCATCTCGGGTCGCACCAACCTCCAGCAGGACACCGGCGACGAGCGTTTCGTCACGAAGAAGTGGAATCAGCCCGCCTACAAGAATGTGGGCGACGGCTCCTACACCAACGACCTGGCTCTGCTCAGCCTGCACAAGCCGCTGTCCATCACACCACTGCCCATCGCCAGCAGCGCCGCCGTCTACACGCCTGGCACGTACGGCACCGTCTACGGCTGGGGCGGCACCTACCCCGGCGACCCTGACGGTAGCGCCTACCTGCGCAGCGCTCCGGTACCCATGGTCGCCGACGCCACCTGCACAGCCCAGTACCAGCCCGACCCGTCGAAGCCCGGCATTTCGCTCGACATGACGACTGCTGTATGCGCAGGTTCCGTCACTGTGCCCGACACCTTCTGCAGCGGTGACGAGGGCGGTCCTCTTGTCGTGGGCGGCACTCTCGTCGGCATCGCCTCCTTCACACCCGGCTGCGACAACTCCAAGGGTTACGGCGTCTACACCCGGATGACCGCGTTCAAGACCGAGGTCAAGAACGAGACCCGCGTCCACTCCCAGGACGACCTCACCGGTGACGGCATCGCCGACCTGGCCGCCGTGTGGACGGACGGCAGCCTGCACGCCTACCCCGGCGACGGCCGGGGCGGACTGATCAACGCCCAGACCCAGCTCTGGGGGGACAAGTCCTGGCTCACCGCCAAGCACCTGGTGAAGGGCGACTTCACCAACGACGGCGTCGCCGACTTCATGTCCGTCTGGGGCGACGGCACCCTGCACCTCTACCGCGGCAAGGGCGACGGCACGATCGTCGCGGGCCAGACCGCGATCACCGTGGGCGGTTCCACCTGGGACAGCGTCAAGCACATGACGGCCGGGGACTTCACCGGTGACGGCATCGCCGACCTCATGGCCATCTGGGCGGACGGCACCCTGCACCTCTACCGCGGCAGGGGCGACGGCACGATCGACCAGCAGGTCCCGATCACTCTCGGCGGCAACACCTGGGGCACCACCAAGGGCCTGACCGCCGGCGACTACAACGCAGACGGCGTTACTGACCTGATGGCAATCTGGACCGACGGCACCCTGCACTACTACCAGGGCCGCAACGACGCCACCCTCGCCGCGCAGGTCCCGGTCACGGTCGGCGGCGACACCTGGGGCACCGTACTGCACCTGACCAGCGGCGACTACAACGGCGACGGCGTCGCCGACCTCATGGCGATCTGGGCGAACGGCACGCTGCACAGCTACACGGGCAAGGGCAACGGCCAGATCAACGCCCAGACCGCCGTCACGCTCGGCGGCGACACCTGGAAGACGACCCGCCAGCTCGCCTGAGCACCAGGCCGCTTCACACAGAGCGTGCCGGGCGCCCTCGTCGCCCGGCACGCCCACCCACTCATCCCACTCCCCCGCGCCACGACGCCACAGTAAACCTGCGGACACCGGTCCACAGCCGTAACCGACGCGGCCACCGGCGCCGACGTGGGGTACCGCATCAGCCCGAAGGACTGCGTTGAAGAGCTTCAAGGCACTGGCCACCACTCTGGGAACTGCGGCAGCACTGCTGCTCACCACCCTCGCCACCCCCACCCCCGCCGCCGCGGACACCGTCCCCGTCAACACCACGCAGGCGCTGCGGTTCGTCAGCTACAACATGTGCGGCAATGCGTGCAAGGAAGGCACCGGCCCGGCCGGTTACAACAACGCGCACCGGATCGAGAGCATCGTCGCGGAGGCCGGTTCCTCCGGCTGGCAGGCCGACCAGATCTTCCTCCAGGAGGTGTGCCAGGACCAGTACACCGAACTGAGCACCAAGCTCGCCCCCCTGGGATTCAACGGCCGGTTCGCCGCCGCCCTCACCGGGCAGAGCGGCGCGTGTGGCGGCGACCCCTACGGCGTGGCCCTCTTCGTCAAGGGCACCATCGTCCAGACCAAGACCCTGGACCTCACGCAGGGCACGGAGAGCGAACCAATCCTCGTACCCTGCGTCAAGAGCAACCTCAAGGGCCGGCTGAACTGGGCCTGCACGGTCCACCTGTACTGGGCCGACAACCCGGTCCGAGACGTCGAAGCCGCCGAGCTGCGCTGGCAGGCCGAAGCCTGGGAGAAGACCGGCACCCCGGTCATCCTGGGCGGCGACTTCAACGGCTTCCCCAACGAGACGTTCATGGACGGCTACTACGGCCCCGCCGTAGGCAGCGGCGCGAAGGGCGTGTTCACCGAAGCCGACCAGAGCGACCCCGCCCTGGAGACCGACACCGGCAACGACTCGGCATGCGCATCCGGCACCGTCCCCTGCCAGGGAGGCGAGTCCACCTTCCGCTCCAAGGGCGAAGACCTCAACGACCCCGCCGACGACTATGACTGCAAGATCGACTACCTGTTCTTCAGCACCCGGCACTTCAAGGACGTCGTCGGCGACTCCCTGCCCCTCGACGCCAAGGCCTCCGACCACCGCCTCCTGCGCGGAGCGGCCAACTGGGCCTCCTGAGGTTCTGAACATCGCGTGGCTGGCACGGTGAAGTGCCCTGTGTGCGGAGGGGCAATCCCTCGAGCACAGGGCACAGCCCGTGGTGCCCGCACTCGTCCTCAAACTCGCGCCGCAGCCCTGCCCCGAAAGACACCTTCTCGACTCGACCTTCAGAGCATGCCCTACACAATGAGGCGGACGAGTCGTTCGGAAGACCAGCGTGATCTGTAACCGGCCACGCACAGCAGGTCCGCACCATCGCCGAGCTCGCCCGTGAGGCGGGAGCGAGCCTGAGCAAGTACCAGAAGGACAAGCCCTATCTGGAGGAGGGCTTCCCGCAGCCGATCAGCTCGAAGGACGCCCGTACCCGGCTTTTCGACGCCGAACAGGTCGCCGCCCACCGCGCGGGCTGTCCTGTTCCCCCGCTGCCCGCCGAGGACGACGGCCAGGACCTCCTCGACCGCCGCGAGGCCGCCGGCCTGATCGGCGTGGCCGTCGCCAGCTGGGACGTCTACAAGAAACGCCCCGAGGTCGCCGGGCACCTCGTCGTCGTCGGAGGGGTCGAGTACTGGCCCCGCGGTGTGACCCTCGCCTTCCGCTCGGCCCGGGACTCCCGACCCGCCGCCGGTGGCCGTCCCAAGGGGGCGGGCGACATGATCCCGCGCGAGCAACTCCTTGAGCGCACCGCGCTCCTCCTCGACGCCGACCCCGCGCTCAGCGCCGCCGGTGTCACCGAAGCCCTCGGCGTGCACACCGCCACCGCCCAGCGCGCCCTCACCCAGCTCCGTGCCCGCCGCATCGCCGACCGCCTGGAGCAGACCCCCGGGCTGACGCCCGGACAGGCCGCCGGCGAACTCGGCTACCCAGCCGCCCACACCCGCGCCGCGCTCGCCCAGGCCGTCACCGAACTCCGCGGTCGCGCGGCCGGCGCCTACCTCGCGCAGATCACCGAAGCCCTCCACGAAGCCGGCCTCACCGCCACCGCCGCCCCGCCCGCCCGCCGTCCAGCAGAACGACGACACTCTCCGCGCCGCCCTCCCCCTCACCGAGACCGCCCCCGCCGCGGCGCTCGTCTGGGAGGAACAGACCGGATGGCGCACCGCCTCACGCCGTCGCCACCCCTTCACCGCCCCGACACCCGACCCCTTCTCGCAGGGACTATCCAGCCCGCCCCGTCCGACCTGCTGGCTGCCCTCGGGCCGGAGTAGGCTGCACAGGCAGGATCGGCGTGATGTCTTCAGGTGATCAGACGCCCGTGCAACAGCACCATCTGCTTCAGCGGCCCGATGCTGGGGCTCCGGAGGGACCAGGGAGAGAACCGGCCGTGGGTCTCGATGTACAAGAGGTCCTGGAGGCAGCACGGCAGTGCCCGTGGGCCCTGACCGACCCGCAGCACTTCCTGGTCTCCGACGCGTCGGAGGAGATCACGCTCGTGACCCTGCAGGCCGTGCGCGACCACGAGCGCAGCGGGTACACCCAGCGCCTGGAGCTCGCCGAACAGCGCCGCAGCCAGCTGGAGACCACCAGTTGAGCTTCGACCTCCCTGCTGCCCTTGTCGTCGTAGCGTTCGCCGCTCTTCCTCTTGGCGTCGGACTGCTCGCGATCAAGGTGGTTCACCTGCTCGCCACCCGGCGGTGGTTCTTCTCCCGCGCCGTCACAGGTCCATGGCGAGGACTGGAGCTGATCGCCCTCAGCTTCGCCGCGGGCCTGCCCTCGTACACCGTGGGACTTCTTGGCGGCTTCGACACCGACGGCTCTCACTCCGCATGCGTGCGGGCCGTCGGCAACCCGATGAGAGACCAAGGCCCGCAAGGAAACCTCACACTCACCGAAGGTTTCCTTCCACTGTCCCGCGATTGCCACTGGAGCGACGGCACGCACATGGACCTGGTCCCGGTCTGGGTGAACATCATGATCTTCACCGCCCTCGCCGGGCTCATCCTCGGCACCATCCTCACCTTCCGCAGCACCAACCCTCGAAGGTCCACAGTCATCACTTAGGCACTGTCCGGCCGATCACGGTCGCGTTCCATCGGGCAGAATGCCGCGGCGTCCGGTCGCGGTGTCCTCGACTTCCCGGCCGGGCCAGCGGTGCGCGCTGTGCAGGAAGTTCAGCACCGGCTCCCGCCGCTCGCCGTCTTGGTCAGGGGTGCCCAGGTGTAGCGCAGGCGTACGCCGTGGTCCTGGAGCCAGGACGTCTCGCGGTGGCGGAGGCCGACGGCGGATTCGGGGGCGATGGCGGTGGGCCAGCGGACCAGGACCGCCTCGACGGCGCCGCTCTGCGCGAGCTCGCGGACCCGCTGCCATCCGTCGCGGCGGGCCGGGTCGGGTTCGCCGTACTGGTCGGTGACAACCTCGGTGATCGTCAGTCCGCGTTCCCGGGCGAAGGCGCGGCCCTCGTCCTCGGCGCGCCGGGCGGCCAGGCCGGGCATGGCCGTGCCGCGGTCGGCACAGATGTACAGCACGGCCGGAAAGGCCGGAGTCGCCGGAGCGGCGGTCTCGCCCGGGGTGGTATCGGCACCGTTCATCGCTGTCCTCGTCAGATGGCATGAGAAGACGGGACCTGCCGTGCCCCACGGGGGAGGGGCGCGGCAGGGCCGTACACATCAGGTAACCGCCTGGCGGGGGTGGAGGGGCATATCGAAGTCGCTTTCCCTGCCTGCCGCTTGCGTAGCGAGTTGACTGTTCTTTGACCTTCGCGGAGGTACCGCGCCCCTCTACCGTGTGGGGATGGCTCGCGTGCGGAACGAGGTGTTCATCGCCTGGATGACGGTGAGCGGCTGGACGGCGCCCGAACTCGCCCACGTCTTGAACACGGTCATCCGCCGCGTCACACAGAAGACCTCCCGCGCGGGGAGCTGTCGGAGGTGGCGGTCCGCAAGTGGCGCGCGGGCGGGACGACATGGCCGCAGGCCAAAGTCCGGATGGCCCTGGAGGAGGTCAGCGGGCTTGCGGCGGTGGACTTAGGGTTCCGTCGGCCCGACCGCCGCAAGACCCGCCCTGCCCCGGAGGGTCCGTTGCTGCGCCGCACCTTCCTCACCGCCCCCGCCGCTGCCGGCGCGGCCGCCTTCGCCGGCGCCGCCCCGCCCGTCGGCAGCCATGACGTCCTGCGGCTGCGCCAGCAGCTCGACACTGTCAACGCCCTCGAAGACCAGCGCGGCGGTCACGACCGCCTGGAGAAGGCCGCGCTCGCCGGCGCCGCCGAAGCCGTCGCACTCCAGGAGCGGGCCGCCATCCAGCGCACCCGCAAGAAGCTGTTCGCGCTCGCCGCCGACTACACCGCCACCGCCGCCTGGTCGTGCGTGGACGCCCGCGAACTCCCCCGGGCCCGCACCCATCTGGACCGGGCCCTGTACCTGGCCGGTCTCGCCCAGGACCCGGCCAGCACCCTACGGGTGTGGAACTCGATGTCGACGCTCACCTACCAGCAGGGCAACCACGCCGAGGCACTCCATGCCGGACAGGCGGCCCGGACCGCACCGATCACGCGCCGCGATCCGCTGTTCGCCAGCCTCGCACACGCCTGTACCGCGATCGCCCACGCGCACCTCGGCGAGGACCGCGCTGCCCTGCGCGCCCTTGACCTCGCCGCCACCTCCCTGGCCAAGGCCGACCCCGGCCTGCTCCGGCCGAGCTGGATCGCCTTCCACGGGCCGGCCGAACTCTTCGCGCTCACCGCGGTCGTCCGCGACCGGATCGGGGACGCCGCGGCAACCGTGCTGGACTGGGCCGACCGCTACCGCGCCGAATGGAGCCGCCCGTGCCCACCGCCTACACCCTGACCCACTACGGACCCGATCAGGCAGCCGGAATCCGGCAGGCACTCCTCGACGTCCACGCCGACGCCTACAGCGACGCCGCCGAAGCGGGCGACCGCTTCCACGACCAGGAACGCTTCGCCTGGTTCGTCGACCACTGGAGCGCCCTGCCCGGCTTCGCCTGCGTCATCGCCCACGACGACGAACCCGCCGGCTACGCCTACGGCGCCCCGGCCGTCGAGGTGCGTGAGTGGTGGCGCGAGCACCTCTCCCCCGCTCCCGAGCAGACCGCCACGTTCTCGCTCTCGGAGCTGATGGTCCGGCCGAAGTGGCGCAAGACCGGCCTGGCCGACCAGCTCCACACCGCACTCCTCGACCAGCGTCCCGAACCGCTCACCGTCCTGCTCGTCGACACCACCCACCCCCGCGTCCAGGCCCTCTACGAAACCTGGGGCTACCGCAAAGTCGGCGAACAGCAGCCCTTCGCCGACTCACCCCTCTACGCCGACATGGTCCACGGCCTGCCCGGCACCCAGACCGAGTAGACCGGCAACCGCGACCAAGACGTCGACGTCGGCCATCGCACTCCGGCCGTACCCGGCCGTGGTGTCCGCGCGTGCACATGCGTTCCTCTTCCCTGACCGGCCGGGTCAACGGGTGACGCACGTTTCTGGCTGCTCAGTCCTCACCGATTGCTTGCAGCGCTTCGTCCCAGACGTTGCCTCCCTCTGCCCAGGTCCAGAGCCAGTGGCGCAGCGAGGGCGCCGCGTAACGCAGGCCGTCGTGAGGTTCCTGTCCCCAGTCCGGTTCCCAGCCGTCGGCATCGTAGAGCAGTACGGGGTGGTCGACCGCTATCAGTGAGACGTACCACTCCATGGTGCAGCCGCCGCCCGTGAGGTAGAGCCACGACCTCGGCGGTGCCCAGCCGGGGCGCTGGTCGTGGACAGTCAGCGCGCAATGCCAGTCCGTCAGATGCCCGGGCGGTCGGCGGCCCTCTGTCAGCGACGCGAGGCCGCCTTCTGGTCCAAATCCGCCGTCACCGATCTCGGTATAGATACGCCGGAGCAGGTCGGGCAGGCGATATCCGATCTTCCGTTCCGCGCGCTCGATGTCGACCGCAGCAAGCGGAGGGAAGGGCCCCTCCGGCATGACGGTGGGGTACGGGACCACGCCTCCAGCACCCCATGCAAGGGTGTGAAGCCTCTCCAGCAGCGCGTCGTCATCCGCGGCAGTACGGTCGATGGGATGGGTCACGCAGCGGGAGCTTAGACGTCGTTTCTTATGGCGTGATCGTTCGTTGTTCCGTGCATGACGGATCTGGTTGAGCGGCTGGTGCCGGACGAGTTGTGGGTGCTGTTTCGGCGGGTGGTGCCACCGACTGAGGTGATACGTCCGCAGGGCGGTGGCCGGCGCCGGGCGGGTGACCGTGAGGCCCTGGCTGGGATCATCTTTGTGGCGACGTCGGGCTGCACGTGGCGGCAGTTGCCGCCGGTGTTCGGCCCGGCCTGGCAAACGGTCTACCGCAGGTTCGCCCAGTGGAGCCGGGAGCGGGTCTGGGCCCGGCTCTACCGTGTGATCCTCGACGAGCTCGGGGCTCGGGGGAGCTGGACTGGTCGCGGTGTGCGATCGACTCGGTCAGTCTGCGGGCGGCAAAAGGGGGCCTTTGACGGGACCGAATCCGACCGATCGCGGCAAGCTCGGATCGAAGATCCACCTGGTTACTGACCGCAATGGACTGCTCCTGTCCCTGGGGATCTCCGGCGCGAACATGCACGACAGCCAGGGCCTGGAGCCGCTCGTCCGCGGCATCCCGCCCATCCGCTCCCGCCGCGGACCCCGCCGCCGACGGCCGGCGAAACTGCACGCCGACAAGGGCTACGACTACGACCACCTGCGCCGATGGCTGCGCAAACGCGGCATCCGTCACCGCATCGCCCGCAAGGGCATCGAATCCTCACAACGGCTGGGCCGACACCGCTGGATGGTCGAGCGAACCGTGTCCTGGCTGGCCGGCTGCCACAGGCTGCACCGACGCTACGAACGCAAGGCCGAACACTTCCTCGCCTTCGTCGGCATAGCCGCAAGCCTCATTAGCTACCGAAGACTCACAGGCTGAGGCGCCGGCTACTCGACGAGTCGTTCCGCTGCCTGGCGATACTGCTTCGACCGATCTTCCGTCAGTTCCCACAGAGCAGGCAGACCGTCTTCCCGCATCCGGGCTTCCGCCTCTTGCCGGCAGGCCAGCTCGAAGAAGATCAGGCTGTCGAAGGGGCCGATACGGACGGCGGACGGCCAGGCTGCCACTGCCGTTGAGGCGCACTTCAGGGCCCGCGCTGCCACGATGTCCTGCTGCTTCGGCCTGGTCAGCACCACCGTGCCGAACACCAGAGAGGACCATTCCTTAACAAAGGCGTGGCTCGTGAGCCTTGCCGGGTACCGGGCATCCAGGGACCAGCTCTCGGCAAACGCAGAGCCGAGCAAGTCGTCGTCGAGCCCTCGACCGTCAAGGAACTCCGTGATGTTTTTCAGCCCCGCCATGATCGGGCTGTAGTGATCAAGCAGGCCAGATCGCGCGGTCAGTATTTCCGCGGCTCCACCCAACCGGATGGCCGCGGCGCAACACAGCGTTGTTCCCTCAGCGTCAAACGTCTCGTCCATAATCCCCCGGCCCTCTGTCCAGACCTCAGCGATGGCACCCCAGGCACGATAACTACAAGGGCGCCATAAGAAACGACCTCTTAGTGCGAGGCACTGCCGGCAAAGCGGCGGTGGGTCTGATCCAGGACAGTCGCGTCTTCCGCTTCAGAGCAGGACCAGGTTCAAAAACACCTACTCAATCGGGCACGGGGTTGCGGTGCGAAGCCGGGAAGGTCACCCTTCCTCTGCTCGCCGTCGCGCCTACCCACAAGTAGGAGCGTGCGGAGCGGCATGTGCTACACCTGCCTGTGGAATATGTCGCGATCCGCCTGCGGGACAGTGCGGTCGTTCCGCAGTTGCGGGAAGCTTCGGGCGCCGTGCCCGGGGCGCCGACGTCGAGGCGGAAGGCGGGTCGCGGTGTACGGAGTGCGGGACGGGTGGCGGCGGGACGGGTTCGAGTCGCATGAGGGCATGGTGGGGGTGCTGCTGGCCGACGGCAGCGAGCCGAAGCCGGTCCTCTTCGACCTGGGCAGTGGCAGCAACTTCCACGAGTCGAGCGACTGGTGGCTCTACGACGGGACGTTCCGCCGGCCCACCGCGGTGTCGATGCGGGGCCGGTGCGCGTACGGCTGGCGCGGGACGAAGATCTACGTGATCGACTGGGAGAAGGTCCGTGAGGACGACGACCCCGATGCCTACGACACCTCGGGCCCGTACGCGCAGTGGGAGGCGCACCTCGACGAGGTCGCCGGGCGCGCGGTGCCCCTGCCCGAGGGCCTCGCGGGTCTGCTGGGTCAGGTGCATGAGCGGCTGGACCGGCTGTGGTGGGAGGAGGACAAGGCGCGCGGGTACACGATGATGCTGAAGGCCTGCGACGTCCTGGAGGCGATCGTCACCGAGATCGGCCCCGAAGCCGCCGGGGCTCTGGCGGACGAACACGACGAGGGCGGAGCGATGCCCGCGGTCGCCGAGGGCCTGGGCATGACCGAGAAGGCCGCTCGCGCCCGCCTCCTGCACTACGAACACCTCACCTGGCGCTGACCCCCCAGGCCCTACCGGTGTTCCCCCGGCACGCCCCGTGTGGCTTTGTTCACGAAAAACGGGTTCTGGCACGACTTTCGTGAAGCGGTCACGATTAGTGATCAGTGGGTGTTTCGAGTGCTTGGAGGATCTGTCGCACTTCCTGACGCCACTGGTCGGCGTCGGCGCTGTCCACCCAGCCGGTTGTCAGTTCTGATCCGTCCTGGAGAACCCGGTCCAGTGCAAGTCTCGCCGGCGCGCGAAGGGAGGCTGGCAGTGTGGGCAGCGGTTCCCTGGGGCCGTCATCGGGGTCGATCACGATGGGGCTGTCCGGGAGGTTGCTGGCGACGAGGGCGCCGGCGGCGACGGCTTCGGCCCCGTCTCCACCGTCGACGCGTTCCCCTGAGTCGGTGACTCGCTGGAATGCCCGCTCCAGCACGTCGATGACCTGCTGGTGGGTGAGCCCCTCAAGTTGATCGACGAAGTCTGCGGCGAGGTCGCTGTCGAACGGGCCGGTTCCCCACGTTCCCATGTATGGCTCCTGATACGGCTGTCTCGGACGAAGGCATGGTTCCAGGAGCCACTGACATCGGTCACGGGGCGAAAAGAACCCGCTTGCGGAGCAGTGCGAAGCCGGCGCGACCGAACATCTGGCGCTTGAGTATCTTGATCCGGTTGACGTGTCCTTCGACGACGCCGGAGCTCCAGGGCAGGGTCAGGTCGGCGATGACTGCCTTGCGGTCTCGGTCGATGCCGGCCGCGAGAGTGTAGGGGCTGGGAAGGTCGTCCCGGCGGACGGCGTCGAGCCACTGAGGGAGTCGTTGGCCCTGCCGCTCGGTGAGCATCTGGGCGAAGAACCGGACGTGACCGGTCAGGGCGGCGAGTTCGGGGCAGTTGGCCAGGACGGCCTTGAGCCGGAGCCGTTCGATCTGAGTCAGCGTCTCGGGTCGGCTGAGGATCCACCTCGTCACCACGCGGGATGCCGGCGGCTGCGCGGTGACCGGCCGCGGCGAGGTGCGCTTCTGTCGCAGGTGGGCGCTGACCCGGCCGTAGCTGCCTCGATGGCCCAGGGGAACGATCTCCTCCCAGAGCTTCCAGGCGCTGGCGCAGCCCTCGCCCCAGCGTTCGTCCAGGCAGGGCTCGTACTCGTCGAGGACGGAGGTCCTGTTGTGCCGCCACTGTCCGCGAAAGAGGTCTTCCGGCATGGCGGCGTCGGCGAGGCTCTTGACCGTGCGGTGGGTCATGTTCAGCTGGCGCCCGATGGAACGGCGGCTGTGGCCGGCTTCCAGCAGCGCGTGGACCGTGGCATGCCTGGCCCGGACACGGTTGGCGAACCGCTCGCTCCGCCATGGAGAGTCCGCCTGCTCCTCAGGCAGCGCCGGTGGTTTGGCCTTCCCCTCGCGGCCGGGGACCAGGACGCGAAGGCACTGGCGGTGGCGGGCGACAGAACGCTCAGCAGTCTCCCCGAGGTTGTGCCACAGATGCCGGCGGTCGGCGACCTGCGCCGCCTGCGTCGCCTGGTGTGCCCCGGCAGTGGCGCCTTCCGCGAAGAACGGCGCGCGGTCCCGGCAGACAATCTCGCTCCCTGGCCGCCGGGCGAGCCAGGCGGCCGAGTGCGCTGTATGCGAATACCTGGAAGAGACGGGGATCACCGCTGAGATCACTGGCTTCCTCGGCGTCTACACCAGCCCCGCCACATCGTGGCATATATCGACGGTGAGATCCGCCAGCAGCACGAGAACACCGCGCTTGGCACGCCAGGCCGACGGAACCGGGTAGCGTCTTTGTCATGTTCTCCCAGCCGCCAATGTGCGAGTGAGAGCGTGACGGGTCCCCGCTGACGTCCTTCAACGTCGCCGCCCGTCCCCACCGATGAATACCCAGATCACTTCACATCACCACCGGGAGAACCCGTGACCGACAGCAAGAACATCAACAACCCCGTGGGCCAGGGCGGCGGCCAGCGCAAGAGGCTGTCCCGCGCCGAACGGCAGAACAACGGTCCGCATCGCAACCTCGACCGCCAGGGTGCCGCCGACCAGAAGGCAGAGCTGGTGCGCAAGATGCGCGAGAAGGTACGCACAGCTGAAGACGCCGGACAGGCGAGCGACGACACCGCACAGAGCTGACGCAGCGCAGCACCTCACGGGGCAGGGCCCGGACCGCGACGCGCGGTCCGGGCCCTGCTTCCGTATTGGAGCTCTGCTGCCGTACCTGGCACGGCCGATCCCGCTCAGCACTCGGCGTAGTAGTGAGCCTTTTCCAACCTGCTTCTGATGCGGGGCGGTTGGGCTGACAACGTGGTGAAGCCCCTGGTAGACGGGGTCACGACCAAGATTCCCTCGCCCCACCGGAGGCTTCGTGTGCTTGTCTACCCGTCCGGGCTGGACGTGTCCAGCTCTGCCCTGCGCTTGCTGTCCACCAAGCTCCGCCGACGCCGTGAGGAGATCGGCACCCGCTGGCGGCGCCTGAGCACGGGCCGGCCGGCCCTGCTCACCCTCGCCCACCTCCGCAACGGCCACCCCTATGCCCAGCTCGCGGCCGGGTCCGGCATCGGGACCACGACCGCCTACCGGTACATCGCCGAGGCTGTGGAGGTCCTGGCCGCTCTCACTCCGAGCCTCGCCGAGGCGGCACGGACGGCCTCAGCGAAGGCATTCGTGCTGGTGGACGGCACGATCCTGCCGATCGACCGCATCGCCGCGGACCGGCCGTTCTACTCCGGCAAACACAAGAGGCATGAGACGAACGTGCAGGTCATCGCCAACCCCTTCGGCCGGCTGCTGTGGGCCTCACCGGCCCTGCCTGGAGCCGTCCACGACATCCGCGCGGCCTGCGGCCACGGCATCATCGACGCCCTGGCCGATGCCGGCATCCCGTGCTGGGGGCGGTGGGAGAGCCTCTCCGCAGGCCAGCAGGCGGTCAACCGGTCCCACGCGAAGGTCCGGGTCCTCGTCGAGCAGGCCTTCGCCACCCTCAAGTCCTGACGACTCCTGCGCAAACTGCGGTGCTCGACCACCCACATCACCAGCCTCGTCCAAGCCGTCCTCACCCTTCATCTGACCAGCTCAGGATGAAGTTGGAAAAGGCTCACTGTCACCAACACCCCGGATTCCGTGGCCTACTGGCGCGTGATGATGGCTGCCTACGGCGTCAAGGGCTACGCCCGATACGTTCCCTGAGCAATGGCGGCACACGAGGAGGGAGCGAGCGCGTGGACGCATCCGAACTGGCCGAACTGCGCACCATGTACATCTTCGGACCCACCGAGGATTCCACCTGGGGCCTGACCTATGAGGAGATCGAGGCCAGGCTGCGCGAACGCGATACCGATACGTTCATTCGTATCGACGAAGGTACCGAAGGCCCCGTTCGCGGTTCTGTCCTGCACTTCGGCATCACGGTCGGCGAGGAAGACCTGGAAGGCATGGCCAAGCTGTCCCCGGAAGGCATCGTTGTCGAGGACTGCACCGCCCACACCGCAGCAGAGTTCACCCCGTGGCTACGAGACAGCGTCCTCCCGGACGGCAGCAGCATCACCTTCAACACGGAGTGGGGCCTGGAAGCCGACCTGCCCTATGCCCTCGTTCCCCACGTCCCCCACCCACGCCTCGTGGCCACCTTCCTCGCCCACCTCGAAGCCACCGGCAGCCTGGACTGATCGGACTGGTATTCCAGGGCGGCAGCTGCACATTCAACGTACGTGCGTCGGCCGGGACGACCCAGGTTCTGTCCGGCGGATCATGACGTCGTAGGCTGCAGCGCATGCACAGCACGCTGACCGAGCACGCCCGGTGTCTTTACGGAGATGAGTACCGTCCGACACCGGCGTGCAGTCAGGAGCACCGCGAGCACTACTTCGTCGAAGAGCTGACGTTCGCCGATGCGGACGCGATCCTGTCGATGCTGCGGGAGCTCTGCCCGAACCTGGTCGACGGCCAGCTCCCGGTGTGGATTCGCAACCTCGCCTATCGTCTCGTGCTACTGCAAAGGAGCGACGAGCCGGCTCTTTTGCGAGAGGCCGCGCAGAACCTGTGGCTGCACGGTCCGGACTGGGACGACATCGCGGCGGAGCTGACGCAGCGAGCCGAAGAGCTGGAAGCCCGCTGACGGAGCCAGCCCGTCAGGGCTTGAGCCGCAGTCGAGTCGAGGCCACGGTGACCGTGTCCGTGAAGCCGTAGACGCGCTTGTCGTATCGGGTCGCCACGGCCCTGGAGTGCTTGAGCTGGTTGATCGTGCGCTCGACCTCGTTGCGCCGCTTGTACATCTCCTTGTCGAACCCGGCCAGCCTGTCGCCCCGTCTACTGAACTTGATTGAGTGATGTCGGTGCCGTTCGGCTGACAGGCGACTGTCGGCACCGGTAGTCGTGGGGCGTGAGGTACGCACAGGGCGGAGGGTTGACCGACGCCGCGAGGGCCGCGCGGGAGCGGTTGCGGCTCCAGGCCGTCGAGCACTTCGAGGTCGGGCAGAAGAACGCGGAGGTTGCCGCCGCGATGCGGGTGAGCGAGCGTTCCGTGGAACGGTGGCGGCGGGCCTGGCGCGAGGGCGGCGAGGCTGGGGTTCTGTCGAAGGGGTCGCCCGGAAGACCTCGGCTCAGCGCAGCCCAGATCGCCAGGTTGGAACGGAATTTGGAACGTGGCCCGTTGGCCCACGGCTGGGTCGACCAGCGGTGGACACTGGCGCGGATCAAGACCGTGATCGGTCGGCTCTTCCATGTCTCCTGCACGGTCGAGGGCACCTGGCGGCTACTGAAGCGGTACGGCTGGAGCTGGCAGCAGCCCACTCGGCGGGCGATCGAGCGCGGCGATGCGGCGGTCGAGGTGTGGAAAGAGGAGACCTGGCCGCGGGTAAGAGCACCGCGGCGGAGCGCGGCGCCTGGATCGTCTTCGAGGACGAGGCCGGGCAGTCGTTGGCTCCGCCGCGCACCAGGACTTGGGGCCGGATCGGCCAGACGCCTGTCGTGAGGGTCAGGGGTCGGGGCTCCGGTCGAGTGTCGATGGCGGGCATGGCCTGCTACAAACTGGGGGAGCGGTCCCGGCTGATCTACGCGATCCGCGAGTACTGGGGCCGCAAGGACCAGCCGAAGGGCTTTGGCTGGCGCGACTTCCGCGACCTGATCGTCCGTGCCCGCATCCAGCTCGGCAGACCGATCGTGCTCGCCTGGGACAACATCCGCCTGCACCTGACAGCGGGCATGCGGGAGTTCATCGACGCGAACGCCGAGTGGCTTACCGTATTCCAGCTGCCCACCTACACGCCCGACCTGAACCCACAGGAGGGGATCTGGTCGCTCGTCAAGCGCGACATCGGCAACCTCGCGGCGGCCGATCTACGCCAGATCACCCGGGCGGTGAAACGTCGGCTCAAGCAGATTCAGTACCGCCCTGATGTCGTCGATGGCTGTCTCGCTGGCACTGGCCTGAGCTTGGATCCCGCCCGATGACGGACGCGGCAGCGAATGCCCGACCGCTGACCGCAATAGGTATGGCAGCATCATCGCCATGCCTTTGCTGACCTGGGACTACGGCGGCGATCTGTTCTGCGCTCTCACCACCGAGACGGGTACGCGCGAGGGCCGGACGACGCATTTCGAGCTCAGCGAGGCCCGCATGGTTCCGGGTGGAACACCTTCCGTGCCTGCTTCACCGGCCCCAGGGCCGACGGCCGTGACGGTGGTCGTCTACGCGCCCGAGGAGGAGAAGCCGGCCGAGGTCTACTTCGACGCAACGCAAACGCTGCCGTTCGCTGTCCTCCAGCACTTCGTGGCCCTCGTCGCCTCAAGACTGGCAAGCACGGGATCGTAGAGCGGCCGCTCCGGCAGCAGGGCGGGACTCGGGCCGACATCACGAGTTCAAGTTCAGTAGTCGTGCATCTGTGTGGCTGTGAGGGACTTACCGCGGGACCTGGCGCAGTGGCTTTGGCCGGGGCGGATAGGGTCCGTGTCAGCTCGTGCCCATACGGCGTTCACGAGTGAGGCCCGGTGCCCAGATGCGCTCTGGGACGCAGCACCACCGGGCCGCCCCCACTTCACCCTCCGCTCGGCATCCTGCGAACCCTGCTTTCCGATCTGGCCACCCGCCACAAGAAGACCGCCCAGATCTACCGCGCCAGTCTTCTCGTCGCGGGTGTTTTCCTCTGGTCCGCCCGCTCAGGAGCAGGCAGCTCACGGGCGGAGGCACTCTTCCTGCGGATCGAAGCAAACGAGGCCGTATTCGCGAACCAGTGCAGCGGCATACTCGGAGACTTCCTCAGCTTTGCCATATTGATCAGAAACTCATGGGGTTCTCGTCCAGGATGTAGCGGACGTGTGGGCCGCCGAAGTAGCCGCGGACGATGTGCGGTTGACGCTGGCGTCGGTGGAAGAAGGCGGCGGGTCTCGGCGGCGAGTTCGGCCTGGTTGCGGGCCCGGTGCTGTTTGGGCAGGCTGTGCTTGAGGTCGGCGTTGACCAGCTCGTCGGGGTTCAGCTCGGGCGAGTACGGCGGCAGGAAGTGCAGCTCAACATCGTCGGGGTGGGCGGCGAGCCAGTCGCGGACCTTCTTCGAGCGGTGGGCGGAGTGCCCGTCGACCACGAGGTGGACCTTGTGGTCGAAGTGGCCGGCGAGCCGGTCCAGGAAGCGGCACGTCACCTCGGTGGTGGAGGACTCGGCGAAGACCATGAAGTGCATACGGTCCTTGGTGCTGATCGCCGACATCGCGTTCACCGAGAACCGCTTCCCGCTCCGCCGCACCACGGGAGTCCTGCCCCTCTCTCCCCAGGTGCGGCCGGTGACCTGGTCGGAGCGGATACCGACCTGGTCGGCGAACAGGACCTCGCCGCCGTCCTTCCTCACCTTCGCCCGGACCTTCGGCCAGGTCTCCTGATGCCAGCGCGCCACGGCCTCCGGGGCCTGCTCGACGGCCCTCTTGTCCGGCCGCTGGAACGGCAGCCCCCACCGCTTCAGGTATTTGCCCACTCCGGGCTCGGTCAGCCGCACTCGGTACAGCTTCGCGATCAGCTCCCCGATCAGCCGCCGCGTCCACAGCTGCCCGCTCAGCCCCACGTCACAGGGCCGGTGATCGAGGACGGCCTGCCGCACCGCACCCTGCTCGGTCTCCCCGAGCACCTGGTGCACGCCGACCGGCTTGCCGCGCGGCCGCATGACCAGCGCCTCCCGGCCACCGTCCTGCCACTTGGCCCACCAGATGTCCACCGCCTTCAGTGAGCCTCTTTCATCCTCGACTCGGCGTGATGCTTTAAGCGGCTCTGACCTGCGGTGATGTTCTGGGCCTCCACTCTTGGGACATCAGGATGAAAGAGGCTCAGTGACACTCCGAACATCGCCGCCACGTCCTCACGGTCCCGCCCCGCCACCGCCCGCAACCGCAAGGCCTCCTGCGCCGACGGCGACAGATGCCGCGCGTCCCCCACCAGATCGCTCACACACCCCTACGACGACCCATAAGCCGAACCGTTTCTGATCGATAGGGCATGAGCAGATACACGATCGGGCCTAATGCCTCCTCGATGACCGGGGCGACGCCCACACGACACTGCGGCCGATGTCGTCCGGGTATCACCCGACGAGGGCTTCCACATACGCCACGATGCGCGGCGCCGTCAGATCAGGGCCGTGAGGAGATTCGGTCCTGCTGCCTTCATCGCGTGGGTCGGGGGTCCGATGCGGCCTGTCCGCCGGTGCGCCCGCGCCACGTTCGTACAGAGCATCAGCCGAGAGAGCCGGCCGGCGCGGGTGTCGAGGACGTCGGCGAACTCAGCGAGAACACGGTCCGCCAGGCTCGGCACCGCCAGGGAGACGGACCACAGGCAGGCCGCGTCCCGGCCGACGGGCGCCTTCCCCCAGTCTTCCCAGTCCAGGATCGTGAGCGGGCGGCGATGAGGTTGGCGTACCGGCATCCCCGTGCGCGCAGGCCCACTCCGCAACTGTGGTGTCGACCTGGTCGCCGCAGACCTCGCTGATTCGTTGGGAGGGATGGCTCTGCTGGACCCACACCCGGTTGGTGTCATGACTGGCCAGGTTGCCGAGCGCGGTGTGCAGGTCGCTCCACCACGTGTCCGCGAGGTCGAGGACGCGGTCGATAGTCCCGGTCGGCGAGAGCGCCGGGGCCACAGCCTGGCTCATCTCGTCCACGCGCCACACGACGTCGCGGTCGTGGTCGTGCCACATGGCGCCCGCGATCCATTCGGCCCGGGGACGCCGTGGATCGCGACGGACGCCTCCAGCCCGGTCCACGGCTGTGCGCTGAACGTGCCGGGCCGTACCCATGCAAGCCGCAGCCAAGTGCCTGCCACCGTCGGGAACCCGGCCGTGCCGTTGTACCGGGAGTAGTCGGCGCGGCTTCGGCCCAGGACGTGGCCGGTGCCGGTGCGCTTCTCCACCCCGGCAAGGACGTCCTCGTGATCGATCGTGGAGAGGTCATCCATCGTGGGTGGCACGGGCGGCTTCCCTTCTGCACCCGCCGACCTGTTCCCTCAACAGCCGGCAGTAGGCGTAAACCGTGTCGGTGCTGACCGCGAGACTGCTGGCGGCGGCCAGCTCGGCAAGGTGGTCCGGGCAGGTAGTGCCCACGGCGATCCTGCTGACGGCGGGGACGGCGAACGCTACGGCGAGCCTGACCTGCGCGCTCGATACTGGCTGCTGCCCTGGTTCGAGAAACACGCCAGTGTCGAGGTGGACCAGATGGGGTCTGAGAGATTGACCGCAAAGGGTGCCGTACCCCACCCCAGGCCCTGCATCTGGACCAAGACCGCAGACGAGATCCTCGAACACCTCGCCTCATATCTGAACAGAATTCCCGACTCAGAAGACTAGGTCCGGTCCGACACCACGAGACGCAACCGTTCGTACCGCCGTGAGACCGCGTCGAGCGCCTCTCCCAGCCCGCTGGGCCGCAGCATGCCAGCTTCCCGGGGCCCTCCCGCCCAGCCCGGACCGGCCAGCAGGACCACCGGTGCGGTCCGGGCTCCTCGCGGTCCGAAGGCGGTGCCCGCCACTTGCGCGGCCAAGGGTCGGTCGGCCGTGGCGCGGGCCTGGGACCACAGGGCCACGACCGCGGGGCCGCACCGTCGCACTGCGGCGTCGAGCGCCTCGGCCGGAACTGTGCCGCCCAGGACGAGGACCGGCAGGGCCCGTTCGGCGAGGCCCGCGGCCAGAGCCTCCAGCGGAAGGGTGTGGTTCTCGGTGGGCGTGCACGCCAGGACGATGGGCGGTGCGGTCGAAGGGGCTGCGAACCCTGCCACGATCATCCGGCGCAGGGCCGTCGAGACGTGCCACGACAGCAGGTGCTCGACCTCGACGTAGCGCTCCTGCGTCGATTCCCACTTCTTGCCGACTGCGTGGAGAACGGGCGCGACGACCTCTTCCCAGGCGACGACCAGCCCGTGCTCCTGGACGGCCCGCTCCAGCAGGTCGTCCATCGCCGGACCGTCCAGTCTCACCGCGGCGCGCGCCAGACCCCGGCATTCCGCGCGCACCGTGTCCGGAGGCAGGTCGTGGCGCGAACCGGGCTGACGGGCACCTTCCGGAACGGCCGCCTTTTCGCTTCCGGCGGGAGGATCCGGCAGCCGGGCGGGGCGGGAGGCACCACCGGTGGCCGTGTCGCGGCTCGTCAGGACCGTGCGCGCGGCCTCGGCTGGGGAAACCCCGGAGGCCGTCAGCCGGCACAGCTCTTCGAGCATCGAGACGTCCTCGGCCGTCCAGCGCCGGTGCCTTCCTTCCTCGCGGACCGCCGGACGCAAGCCGTACCGCTGTTCCCAGGAGCGCACGGTGGTCGGCGACACCCCCAGGTGCCTGGCGACGGCCCCGGTGGTCATTCCGTATCGGTTTCCGGCCATGCCTTCGCTCCCCGTCGTGGAGCCGGTGGAGGACGGCACGTCCTCCTCTTCCCAGGTGTGGTGCGCGCAGGTCTTCGTGCCCGGTGGCACCGGGCCGCTGTCCTGGTTTTCCGACGGGGAGGGCGCACGGATGCGCCCGGGTGCGAGGACGAGTGAAGGCATCGGGGCCGCCGGGCGCGTGGGCGAGACGCCGCAAGGAGAGCCGGCCGGACTGCATCCGCGCGGCGAGCCTTGAAGAAATATGTCCTGAATGACCATTAAAGGAGCTTGCGGAAGGTGAGGAGAGGGAATTGCCCCGAGCCGAGTCGTTCCATCCCGGTGGTTGCACTCCGGGCGCAGGCACGTTCGTGTGCGCCTGCGCCAAGGAGCATGTGTGGCGGATCGATCTGGCCGTTCACGTCTTCCCGTCCCTCCCGCCCGCATGTTCCGGAAGTTCGTGGCGGTTGACCGAGGAGGACGGGTCGCCACGGGATCCGGAGTCGCGGATCCCCGCCTGAACGGACAGGGAACCGGCTTCCAGAACCGGAGCCCCTCATCACGCAGGAGGAGAAAATGATCGTCAAGAAGCTGCACGAGTCGGGTGTGCGCAGTGAGCACGCGTATCTGGCCGCCGTGGGGTCGATCGGACTGTCGTTGGTCTCGTGGCTGACGTCCAACCGGCAGGAGAACCTGGAACGGGCCGACCGCTGGGGCATCTTCGTGGGGGAGTGGGCCCCGACCTTCTTCGCGCTCGGCCTCGCACTCGCGAACTACGAACGTGACGAGACCGTGCGACCTGCAGGTTTCGGGGTGGACACCTGACGGACGGTCGTCGACCCGGCGTCGTGAAGCGCCCGCAACCTCCGGCGGCCCGGTGAGAACGAGCGGTCCTCTTCTCACCGAGCCTCTCGGGCATCACGCGTACGGGCTGTCGGCGCCGGCCGCCGCGGGCCGTTCCGTCCTGGCCGGGCAGCAGCCGATCGGGCACAGGTCGTGGGAGGGACCGAGTGCGCCCAGGGCGCACCGCTCCACCCGGGTTCCCCGCTCGGCGGCGGCCCGTTCCAGGACGAGGTCGCGGACGGCGGCGGCGAAGCGCGGGTCGGA
>NZ_JBSHHY010000018.1:0-160600 GCF_053618675.1 Streptomyces sp. NPDC055632
ACGCAAGGGCAGCCACTTCCTTGCCTTCCTGGGCCTCGCCGCAGCTCTCACCTGCTACAAGAAACTCGCGAAACTCACCACGTGAGACAACCTCTAAGGCTCGAAACCCCGTCGGCCGACCTCCTCTTCTATGAAGAGGGCACGTCCGTCCACCATCAGCGGCACATCCTCACGCACGAGCTGTGCCACGTGTACTGCGATCACCCAGGAAGCCTGGAGGTCGACACAGGTACGGCTCGGGCCCTCGGAGTGAACCCCACCCTGGTGCTGCGCATGTCTGGACGTACGAGTTACTCGACCCCCGACGAACGTCAGGCAGAGACGATGGCGTCGGTCATCCGCCGCCGTATCTACCTCGGCCGCGAATCTCCTTCGCTCCGGCCTGAAAAGGGACCGGACAGCTGGGACGCCCTCTTCGCCCAACCCTTCAAGAGAGGTCGGTTCGGCCGATGAACGCTGTTTTCCTTGGCATGGCTTTCCTGCTCGCTGCGGCTGCCGGTTACTGGGTACTCGGCCGAGGAACGCCGCGCCCGACGGGCGCGTGGAGCATGGGCGCGCTTCTCATCTCGTTCGCCCTGGCCTTCGCCTCCTACGCGCCGCTCGTCGAGGACACTGTCGAGGCGTTCGTGCCGCACGTCGCCCGGCTGCTGAGCAACTGCGCTTCGTTGGCGGCTGCCACGGCGGTCCTGGCTGTGTCGTTCCAGCTCAACCTGGACCCTCCGGAAGCTCGGCGACGCATCCGAGTGCGCTGTGCTTCCCTCATCGTGGCGATCTTCGGCATGACCTTCCTGTTCGCCTATGAGCAGATGACCCACCATTCTCCGCAGGTGTACGCGCTCTACCTGTTCCTCTACGTCTCCTGCCTCGGCTTCGCGGTCGTCGACTTCCTGGTGCAGGCCGTAAGGCAGTCGAACTCGACACGTCGAGGCAGTGTCCGGATAGGTCTTCGGACGGCAGCGGCAGGTTGTGTCTTCGCTCTGGTCTACGTCGCCTACAAGGCGACGCGACTCGTCGACCTGGGTCTGGGGCTGGGCCTCATCGACAGTCGCTCGGAGTGCTCATCGCTCGTCGGCAGGTGTGCCTTCAGCGTGACTGCGCCGGTGCTCGCCGTTCTGTTGATCTGCCTCGGTCTGACCTTGCCCGCCGTGGCCTACCCGATCAGCCAGGCCCGCCGCAGACGTTGGGAGGTACGGTCCTTCGAGACGCTCGGTCCCCTGTGGCAGGACCTGTCGACCGCAATGCCGCACATCGTCCTCTCGCCCGTAGCCACCGAGAACGTGTCGGCCGACTCCGACTTCCTGCTCCAACGACGGGTCATCGAGATCAGCGACGGCATCCTCGCTCTGCGGCCATACCGGTCCCTCAGGGTGCAGGAAACTGCACAGAGCATCGTCGACGCCGGAACGGAGCGAGGCGCCGCAGCGGTCGAGGCGGCCGTTGTGGAGGCGGCGCTCGTCGGTCTGAAGGCCGGACGGCTCGCCGACGATGTCGCCCCGCCGCCGGCGGAGGCCGCCTCCCGTAAGGACCTGCGTGCGGACACAGAATGGCTCCTCCTCGTGGCGGACGCCTACGCCGACCGTGTCGGGCGTGTCGTCGTAGACGGCCGACCGGAACCCGTTGGAGCCTGAGGTCATGACCGACCCGACTCAGGACGCCGACTTCCTCCGGGATCCCTATCCGGCCCATACGGCCATGCGGTCCACCAGTCCGGTACAGCCCGTACCCGCCGGCTCCGGCGGGCGTTCCAGCTACCTGGTCACCGGCTATGCGGAAGCCCGAGAAGCTCTCGGCGACGCTCGGCTCTCGAAGGACACGGCTGCGTTCTTCGCGGGCAAGGGGTCACGACGCCGTCTGCATCCCTCGGTTGCTCACACCATGCTGGCCAGCGACCCGCCCCAGCACACCCGGCTGCGCAAGCTGGTGACCAAGGCATTCACCACCAGGGCCGTCGGGGAGCTGCGCCCGTTCATCTCCCGGCTCACCGACGAGCTGCTGGACCAGTGGCCGGCCGGAGAACCGTTCGACTTCGTGACCGGCCTGGCGGCGCCGCTACCGGTCATCGTGATCTGCGAGCTGCTCGGAGTTCCGCAGGCCGACCGGTCCGATGTCCAGCGCTGGTCCGCGCAGCTCTTCGCGGCGGGAGAGCCCGAGATCATCGACGCGGCCTCCCACTTCGTGGCCGACTACATGACGGGGCTCATCGCCGCCAAGCGCCGGAACCCGGGCAACTCCCTTCTCGACCGGCTCATCTCTGCTCGTGACGGAGACGACCACCTGAGCGAGGAGGAACTCGTCTCCCTGGCCGTGCTGCTGCTCGTAGCCGGACACGAGACCACCACCAACGCCTTGGGCAACGTCTTCCTGGCGCTGTTCCAGCACCCAGGCGAGCTGGATCGCCTTCGGGCGAATCCGGATGAGATCCCTGCCGCGCTGGACGAACTTCTCCGCTTCGACTCCGCAGTGAGTACGGCCACCTTCCGGTTCACCACGGAAGCCCTCACGCTCGGCGGCACCGACATCCCGGCCGGCGTCCCGGTCCAAGTCGTCCTTGGGGCGGCCAATCGAGACCCGAAGCGGTTCCCGGAACCGGACCAGCTCGACCTGGACCGGGACGCGGTTGCTCACCTCGTTTTCGGTCATGGCATCCACCGTTGTGTGGGTGCTCCCCTGGCCAAGGCCGAGGTGGAGATCGCCCTGCGAGCGGTGCTGACTCGATTCCCCGGAATCCGTCTTGCCGTACCGGTGGATCAGCTGGACTGGCGACGGACCCGACTGGTCCGCGGTCTGGAATCGTTGCCTGTTCTGGTGTGAGGCAATGAAGGATGCCTTCGGGTATGGCGGTTTTCCTACCAGCTCTCGTGTTCCTCCTGTCTTAGCTCAGCAACGAGGTCGGCCTCGGCCAAGGTGAAGTCTTTTGAAGCCTTGGCCGAGGCCGATCATGTCTCTGACCGCATGGGTAGGGTCGAGACATACCGTCCAAGGAGGAGCAGCCGCATGGCGACCGAGATGGTGATCGCGCAGACGACCATCGACGACGAGGAGAAGGCGAAGGCCCTGGCGCTGGGGGCCGTTGAGGCCCGCGTGGCCGCCTGTGCGCACATCGACCCGGCCTTCACCGCGGTCTACCGCTGGAAGGGCAGCATCGAGACCGCTCAGGAGTGGCGCATCTCGTACAAGACGACGACGAGCCGGCTCCCCGAACTGGCCGCGTGGGTGGCCGAGAAGCACTCGTACGAGGTCCCGGAGTGGATCACCCTCCTCGTGAGCGGCGGGTCGGAGGCGTACCTGTCCTGGGTGGTCGAGGAGGCTACGCCGGCTTAAGAACTCATCTCAATTGGTTCGGTAGCCTGTGCGGCATGGTAGGGATCGTTGAGCGGCTGGTGCCGGATGAGCTGTGGGAGTTGTTCCAGCGGGTGGTGCCGGAGGCTCCTTCGCGGCCTCAGGGTGGTGGCCGGCGTCGGCACGGTGACCGTGAGGTACTGGCCGCGATCGTGTTCGTGGCCACGTCGGGCTGCACGTGGCAGCAGTTGCCCGCTGCTTCGTTCGGCCCGTCGGGAGCAACGGCTCATCGGCGTTTTGCCGAGTGGAGCAGGGCCCGGGTATGGGCGAAGCTCCACCGGGTCGTGCTCGACGAGCTCGGTGCCCGCGGCGAACTGGACTGGACTCGCTGTGCGATCGACTCGGTGGACATGCGGGCGATGAAAAGGGGGATCTGACGGGTCCGAATCCTGTGGACCGGGGCAAGTACGGGCCGAAGGTCCACTTGATCACCGAACGCTCCGGTCTGCCTCTTTCCATAGGGATCTCGGGAGCGAACCTGCATGACAGCCAGGCCCTGGAACCCCTGGTCCGCGGAATACCACCCATCCGCTCACGCCGTGGCCGCCGCCGGCGCAAGCCTGCCAAGCTGCACGTAGACAAGGGCTACGACTACCCCAGCCTGCGAAAATGACTGCGTGAGCGCGGCATCAAACACCGCATCGCCCGCCGGGGCATCGAACCGTCGAACCGTCTTGGCCGCCACCGCTGGGTCATCGAGCGCACCGTGTCCTGGCTCGCCGGCTACCGACGCCTCCATCGCCGTTACGAACGCAAGGCCTGCCACTTCCTCGCTTTCGCAGGCATCGCCTCAGCCCTCATCTGCTACCGCAGACTCACCAAATGAGATGACTTCCAAGGGGCCGCGCACATTCGGGAATCCGATGCGCGCTCGTTCCCTTGCGAAGGAACCGTCGGAAGTGCTCAATAAGGATCTTCAGAGTGGCCACCGATCGGGTGATGGCCGTCTGCGGATAGCAGGCGAGGCCTTCGGGCAGTGGTTCGAGATGTCTGACGTCTCAACCACTGTGACCGGAGGCCTCGTTGGTTCCCTGTCCTGCTTGTAAGAACCGGAGGTGCCGTTCCGGTGCGGCCTGGCCCATATCCTGCCTGGCTCATTCACGGATGCCCCGAGTACGATCCGCCAGCTGTGCCCGGGGCGGTGCGGGTTCGCCTCCGAAGCGGGACGCTCGTGTCCCAATAGGGGCTTTGCTCCGGCATCGTCACAGGTCTGACCGCTCTTCCCGCCCGGTGGCGTCATATTCCGGCCAGTGCAGGGAAGGTGTGTTCGTGACCATTCCTGCGGAAGTCGAGCAGACTGAGATCGTCATCGGTGTCGATACGCACAAGGACTGCCACGTTGCTGTGACCATCAGCATGCTTGGCCTGGTTCTCCGGACCGGATCGTTTGCCGCGACCGCTGCCGACGACCGGGAACTGCTGGACTGGGTCCAGACCCTGGGCCTGGTGAAGCGGGCCGGGGTGGAGGGCACCGGTTCCTACGGAGCGGGTCCGACCCGGGCTCTTCGGGCTGCCGATATGGAGGTCGTCGAAGTCAACCCGCCCAACCCGGCGATGCGTCGCAGGCGCGGCAAGAGCGATGTGGTGGACGCGGAAGCCGCCGCTCGGTCCGTGTTCAGCGGTGAGGCAGCAGTCGTGCCGAAGAACGGAGACGGTCCCGTTGAGGCGATCCGGGTAAGGAATCGGGCCGGACTCGGCTGCCGCTCTGCTCATCGCGGCGGGCGACAACCCCGACCGTCTGAGGGGTGAGACGTCCTTTGCCGCGCTCTGCGGCACCGGTCCGGTCGAGGCATCCTCGGGAAAGACCAGTCGGCGCAGGCTCAGCCGCGGCGGTAACCGGCAGGCCAACGCAGCCCTCTTCCGAGCCGTGCCGTCCCGCTTGCGCTGGAATCCAGTCACCCAGGAGTACACGCGGCGCCGCACCGCGGAAGGCCTGTCCAAGCGAGAGATCATCCGTTGCCTGAAGCGCTACCTCGCCCGGACCGCCTACAAGATCCTCCGGGCCAATCTGCTCATGCCGAGCACTACTTGCAATCCACAGGGCATCGCACTCGACCTGCCTCACGCCCTGGTCGAGTGGGTATCCATGCTCATCGTCACCCACGAGGGTGACCGCCGGTGCAAGCTGCCGCCCTCGCAACACGCCATCATCACCATGGTCTAGTCGATGACCTCGTGCAACGGAAGAAGCTCGCCCTGCTGCTCGCCGGCGAGCCGGGCCGCTTCCTGCCGGGAACGCCTCCGGAACGGGTCGAGGCGTGCCACCACCGCCTCGACCGAGATCCCGAGCATGGCCGCCACCCGCTGCTGCAGCATCCCCGAATCATAAAGGCGCACGACCTGCGCGCGTAGGGCCTTCTCGTACGGCTTCTCCGCCCGGTTGCGGTGACGCTGCACGGTGGAACTTCGACACCCCCAGGTCTCTCGCCACCACGGCGATGCCGGCGCACTCGCGATACCGGCGCCGGATCATCGCCGACAGCACCTTCACCTCCCGGACCATTCCGCCTTCCTCCTTCAGGCCGACGAGGCGCTTCCGCGAAGGATGCGTCGGCACGGCAGCGGCTGCGAGGGTGGCGCATTCCCGGGGAAGGCGGGCGACCGCTCCGGAGACGGACCACCGGACCAGAACCGGGTCGAGGTACACGCCGGCCAGCGCCCGGCAGCGGTCGCCGAGCAGCGGCGGCGGTGAGGGCGTGCCGCCGGGAGAGTCGGGCGACTCCCGGTTCTCCGTCTCGTCGTGGAACAGGTACCGGGCCGTGATCCGCGGGGACGGCTTCAGCGGCTCGACGACCTCGTAGCCGAAGCCGGAGAACCCGCTCGTCATGGGCCCCGGGGAATGAGGTGCCTACTAACTGGTGGCTTCCGGGTGTCCTTGATCAGATCCTGGATCGTCGTACAAATGTTCCCATGTCGTCGTGTGCCGCGCGCGGAACGCCGCCCGCTGGTGCAATGGGGATGAGCGGGCGTACGCCGTCAGCCCGGTGGCCGCACGGCGGTGGAGGTGTCGTGGCGGAGAGAGACGAAGCCGCGCAACGCCTGTCGTCCGCTCTGGAGAGGGCGATCGGCCTGATCGGTACCACGCTCGACGAGGCCGTCACGTGCCGCGAACTCACCGCCTTCCTCGCCTGCCACCTCGGCGGCACCGCCACCGTCGAGCTGACCCCCGACAGGGGCGGGAACCCCGGATCGGACACCGCCCCGGCCGTCCCGCCTGCCCCGGCCGTCCCGGAGCCCGGCCACACGCTCACCGCCCCTCTCGCCGTGGACCGCGAGCGCCCCCTGGGCACGGTCACGGTCGCCCGTACCGCTCCCCCGTACACCGACACCGACCTCACCGTGGTGCGGCAGACGGCCCGTCTCGCCGCCCGCCACATCCAACACGCACGGCAGCTCGCCGCGACCGAGGACGTCGCCCTCCACCTCCAGCGCGCCCTCGTCGCAGAACCCGGGCGGCCCCACCCCAACCTGGAGATCGCCGGCCGCTACCTGCCGGCCGGATCGCGCACCCTGGTCGGCGGTGACTGGTTCGAGACCGTACGGCTCCACTTCGGCCGCAGCCTGCTCGTCGTCGGCGACGTCATGGGGCACGGCCTCGATGCCGCTGTCGACATGAACGCCTACCGCTCCGCGCTGCGCGAGGTCGCCTCCACCGACCTTCCTCCCCACCGGGTGCTGCGCCACCTGGACGCGCTCGTCGCGCAGGACAGCGCCCGCCGCCCCGCGACCTGCCTCCTGGTCCGGGTGGACCCGTGGCGCGGCACCGCCACCTTCGCCAGCGCCGGCCACCTCCCGCCCGCGGTCTTCGGCCCGGACGGCTCGGCCGAACTCGTGGACCTGTCTGTCGGCCCGCCGCTCGGCACCGGCGTCGGCGGTTACGACCCCACCACCCGCGAGCTCGGACAGGGCGACACGCTGCTGCTCTTCACCGACGGGCTGGTCGAGCGGAGGGGCGAGGACATCGACGTCTCGCTGGCCCGGCTGGCCGGACTGCGGCTGTCACCGGAGCCCGGACCTGAACAGGTCGTCGACGAGGTGCTCGGCCGGCTCGACGCCCACCGTGCCGAGGACGACGTCGCCATCCTCGCGGCCCGCGTCCGGACCCGACCCGCGCCCTGATCCGTCGCTCATAACGGAGCACTTCCCGACTCCACCCACGGTGATGACGTTGCGGCATCCCGTTCTTTTCCACCCGGTGGTTTCCGGCCTCGACAGGGCTCTTCCGCCGGGACGCCTGCGCCGTGCCCACCACCGGGCACGCTCCTCGTGCGGACACGGCCAGGCATGCCGGCGAACTCGTGACGAGTCCCCGCCGGCCGACCTGCCGTGCACGTTTCGGGCACCGCGGTCGCGCCCGGTTCAGGGGGTGAGGTCCAGGACGCGGACGGGTTCGTCCTTCCACCGCCCGGGTGTGGTGGTGGCGATAAGGGCGCCGTCGGGTCGGTCGGGGGTGGGCTGGGCCGTGTGCCAGGTGTGGGCCTGGGCCAAGGTGGCCTGCTGGGTGATGGCGAGGGCGGCAGGGAGATCGAGGTCGAGGACGGTGATGCCGGGCAGGACGGCGAGGTGTTCGGCGGTGCCGGGCCGGGTGCGGTCGGCTTCGACGAGTGCGCAGGCAGGGGCGTAGAGGTGCCAGCCGGGTTCGGCGTGGGCGCGGTGGACGAGTCGGGAGACGAGGATGTTGCCGGTGCCGGCGGCGGTCATCGCGGTCTCGTCCAGGACGATGCGGGTGGTGTCGTTCACGGGCGCCGGGCCTGGGTGAGGCGGCGGTCGAGTTCGTCGTCCAGGGCGGCCTGTTCGCCGGCGGTGGGGGCGTAGCCGTTCCAGGTGCTCAGGGCGGCCCGGGCCTGTTCGGCGCGTTCGGCGCGCTTGGCCGGGGTCAGGACGGTCTCGGCGAGCTGGGCGTCGTGGGCGCTGACCGTCGAACGCCTGCGTCCCCACACCGAGGAGGAGGCCACCGCCTTCTTCCGCCTCTACCAGGGCCTGCGCCGCGCGCTGCACCGGCATCGGCACCGGCATCGGCACCGGCACCGGCACCGGCACCGGCACCGAGGCGAGCTGGAGGGCACACTCGCGCTCGCCCACCCGCTGCTGCCGCCCGAGATGCGGCCGGCGTCGCTCACCCGGCCGCACCCCTCCCCGCGGCTGCTGCCCGTCCGGATGGAGGAACGGCCCGTCTACGGCTCCTCGGGGTCCTTCAACAAAGCCGCGTAGGCCTCGGCGATCCGGGCCCGCTCCTACGGGTCGGCGGTCGCCGGCTGCTGCTGGTCGGCGACCGCAGCCCGGCACCCGGCGGCAAGCTCCTCGATCCGCCCCTCATCGGGTACTGGGGTCATGCGTTCGGCAGCGAGCCGGGTGCTGTGCCAGGTCACCACATCCTGGACGCGGTCGGCCGCGTCCTGCTCCTCGCCGCCGTCCAGGCCGGAGAAGTCGGGTACGTCGGGGCCGGTCACATCGACCACCTTCCCTGAGTTGATCTTGATAGGAAGGTGTCGTTCTCCTCCCCACGCCCGCTCCCCGTCGGCATCGGGCCGTCCGGCGTTCTCGCGGAGGGCGACCGGCAGTCGCACGGCCGACGGGCCCGGGGTCTGGGCCCCGGGCCCGCAGGTGCGTGCCGAAGCCGTCGCTCGGCATCCGGTTTCCGGCGCCGGGTTTGAGCTGGTCGGGCCCGGCCGGGTACAGCAGGATCTACGTGTCCGTATCCCCGCGCCGGCGCCCCGGCTGATCGGGCCTGATCTCCAGCACGCCCCCCGTGGCGTACCTCAACCGGCTCATGCCTTTCCTGTCGGCGCGTGCTGGAGGTACCGGAAGGTCGTTGCGGCTCTCTCCCCGGACCGCAACGGCAGAAGTCTCCGATCGCGCGGATCGGAGACTTCGCCGACCGGGTCCGGGTGCAGGAGACAGGCGCGGACCCCTATCGGCCCCGGGTACCGCGCTCCGTTTATGCGGCCGGGGCGAGTTCGGCCTGGCCGAACAGCAGGGCCCAGCCGGCGGGGAGCTGGTTCAGGATGCGGGTGATGAGGCCGGGGCCGGCGTGGGCGGTGACGGCCGCGAAGACGGAGCCGGTGTCCCAGCGGGTGGTGGCCGGGGAGGCGCCGGTACGGGCGGCGAGGTCCTTGACGAAGGCCCAGCCGCTCAGTGGCCGGGTGTCGGGAACCTGCGTGGTCAGGATGCGTGCGGCCTCCAGGGGGAGGCAGGCGGCCAGGTCGACGCGTTCGTCGCCGGTCAGCTGGCGCCCCAGCCCGGCAAGGACCAGGCGAACGGCTTCCTCGACCCTCTCGCGGGTGGGGTAGGCGCCTTCATAGCGAACCCTCTCCAGCATCTGCTCGTACGCCGTCGAGTACGACTCCTGCCGCTCAAGCGGTACGCGCACGTCGGTGAACACTTTTGCTGCATGCCTTTCATGGAAACGGTGTCGTGGCGCCGGGGGTAAGCGTTGGGTCAGCTGGGTTGGGGGCGGCCGAAGAGCAGGTCGTAGCCGGCGGGGAGCTGGAGCAGGATCTGTCCCAGCAGGTCGTCGCCCGCGGCGTCGGCGGCGGTGGACAGCACGGCGCTGACGTCCCAGGTCGCGGTCTGCTCGGTGGCGCCCTCGATCCAGGCCGCGGTCGCCCGGACGAACCGCTCCGAGGACAGGGGCTCGGCGCTCTGTAGCGGGTTGAGCAGGATCAGGGCGAATTCTTCCGGCAGGCGTGCCGCGAGCCGGGCGCGGACCTCGCCGACCAGGTGCGCGCCGAGCAGGGCGAGCACCACGCGGGCCGCGCGCTCGGCCTCGCCGGTGCTGTCGTATTTGCCGCGTTCCTTGACGTGGTCGAGGAACGCCTCGCGTCGCAGAACCATCTCGGCCGCCACCCCTTTCTTTTCTTGGAAACTGCCCGCAGGGGTGCGGAGGGCGGATCAGGGGGAGATCAGGAGATTCCGTCCTCCGCGCCTGCCGGGCCGGTGTCAGCCGGAGATCTCCTTGCGGCCGGTCCCGATGCCGACGGAGATCTTGCGGGGCTTGGCACGTTCGGCGATCGGGATGCGCAGGGTGAGCACGCCCGCGTCGTAGTCGGCCTTGATGTGCTCGGTGTCCAGGGTGTCGGCGAGCACGATCTGGCGGGAGAAGGCACCCAGCGGCCGCTCGGACAGTTCCATCTGCACGTCATCGGCCTTCGCCACCGGCCGGCGCTCGGCCTTGACGGTGAGCATGTTGCGCTCGACGTCGATGTCGATCGCCTCCGCACTCACGCCGGGCAGGTCGAAGGCCACCACGTACTCGTCGCCTTCGCGGTAGGCGTCCATCGGCATCACCGACGGCCTCGACCAGGTGCCCGGCCCCATCAGCTGCTGTGTCAGCCGGTCGAGCTCGCGGAAGGGGTCAGTGCGCATCAACATGTAGAACACCTCCAGAGGTTCGGGCAGTTGCTGCCAATGCGCCTCACTGACACCGTTGTACCATGTCATCCAATGGATGACAAACACGATGTCGTCGATGAGACGACGACAGGGAGGTGCTCATGACTCCGGCCGACCAGCCGCCCGTGCATGCCGCCGACGCCCGCCGTCCGGCTTCGTTCCTCGCCGCCGCGGCGGCCCTGCACGCCATCGACGAGGCCCTGCGCACCGCCCGGCACGAGACCTCCGGCCCCTCCACTCCCGGACCGGGCTCGGAGCAGGCCCTGGCCTCACTGATGCTGCTGCGGCAGGTCCGCGAGCAGCTCGCCGGATGGGAGACCGGCCTGATCGAAACCGCCCGCGACGCGGGCGCCAGCTGGGCCGACCTCGCCCCGCCCCTGGGTGTCGCCAGCCGCCAGGCCGCCGAGCGCCGCTACCTGCGCGGCCGCCCCGGCCCGGCCGGAACCACCGGCGAACAGCGCGTGACGGCCACCCGCCGGGCCCGCGCCGCCGACCGCACCACCACCGCCTGGGCCCGCGCGAACGCGGCCGACCTGCGCCGTCTCGCCGGCCAGATCACCGCACTCACCGACCTACCCGCTGCCGCCCACCACCCGGTCAGCGAGCTCCACGCGGCCCTCGCCCATGACGATCCCGCCGACCTCATCGCCCCCCTGACCGCCACCCGCCCCCACCTGGCCGCCGCCCACCCCGACCTCACCGCCCGGCTCGACACCCTCACAGCCCCGTAGTACGAGTCGCCGATCCAGCCGCCCGCCGGCGGCGCCGGGCCTGAGGTCTTCAGATCGCCGGCCCGGCCGCACCGGCCGCCGCCGACCCTGCGCGGTTTCCGCCTCTGGCGGAGTGCGGGGCCCGGCAGTGTGGCCACCGCGACAGCGAGGGCAAAGGGAGAGTTCATGTCCAGCTCGAACCGGCCGCAGGGGTTCACGTGGGTCCCGGACAGCGGGGACAGGGCCGCCGGTCGGCATCGGTGAGCCGTTTCCGCCACTTCCCCTCACTCAGGATGTCCCAGAGGAGCAGGGTGTTGACGTCCTCGAGCAGGGGCGTAGCCCTCAACGGTCTCTCGCGCCCGGTCCACCACGGCGGGCCACCGGACCCGTTCTCGCGCCCTACCGGTACTGGTACTTGTACCCCTCGCGTCGTCGCCGACAGCATGGGCCGGCCCAGCGTCACCTCGGGCTTGCCCGGGTCAAGCACGGCGGGAGAACCAGCGGCCCTTCTGCTCATGGGCGTAGGGTCTCAAGGATGCGGATAGGCGAGTTGGCCAGGCGCACGGGCGTGAGTCCGCGCTCACTGCGGTACTACGAAGACCAGGGACTGCTGACCAGCTCACGCTCCGGCGCGGGGCAGCGCCACTATTCCGATGCCGCGGTCCAGCGTGTGTCGCTCATCCGGCAGCTGTTCGACGCGGGGATGTCCAGCCGGGTGATCGCGACCGTGCTGCCGTGTGTGGACGTCCCCGGTGACCTGGGCGTCGCCGAGGAGACGTTCACGGCGATGATGCGCGAGCGCGACCGGATCGACGCCGACATCGCCCACCTGATCGAGACCCGGGATGCACTCGACGTGCTGATCAGGGCCAACAGCCGGCACCGGGCGGAGCTGTCCACGGCCGCGGAACCGGTGGCGCGGTCGACCTGATGCTGTGATCTGCGTCTCAGCCGGTTGCCCCTGACATCAATGTCAGAGGTGAGGATGGCGACAGGGCCCGGGATCACCGGGTCGGTCATACGAGAGGCGGCGGAAGATGGGGCGGGCATGGGGTTTCGACAGGTACGGCGGGCCCGAGGTACAGGAGTTCTTCGATCGTCCCGATCCCGTACCCGGTCGTGGTGAGGTACTGATCCGGGTCGACGTCGCCGGCGTGAATCCCCTCGACCACCTTCTGCGCTCAGGTCTGGTCGACGGTCTCGACGGCGGACGTCCGTTTCCCCGCGTGCTGGGCATGGAGGCGGCCGGAACCGTTCTTGCCCGGGGCGAGGACGCCACCGGGCTCGAGGTGGGCGACGCGGTCTTCGGCTTCGCACTGACCGGCGGCGGAACCTACGCCGAGACCACGGTGCTGTCCGCGCCGAACACCGCGCGCATCCCGCCGGGTCTGTCCGCAACCGTGGCGGCAACGCTGCCGGTGGCCGGGACGACCGCGGTGGACGTGCTCGACCAGCTCGGACTCCCGGCCGGTGCCACGGTCCTGGTCAACGGGGTCGGGGGCGGGGTCGGCCTCGCCGTCGCCCGGCTGGCCGTCGGGCGCGGGCTGCTCGTGATCGGCACCGGGAGTACTGCCAAACGCGAGCACGCCGAGGGCATCGGGGTGCGGTTCGTCGACTACACCGCCGAGGACGTCGCCGCCGCGGCACGCGAGCTGGTTCCGGACGGCTTCGACGGGATCGTCGACCTGGTCGGAGGCACCTCGCTGCGGACGGTCGCTCCGCTGGCCCGGGATCCCCGCAACGTCATTGCCGTGGGTGATACGTCTGTGCCCGACCTCGGTGGGCGTTTCGTCGAGCGTCGCGTCGACCGCGAGAACCTGGAGCGGTCGGCCCGGCTGGCCCTCGACGGAGTCCTCGCACCCGTCATCACCGCGGTCCATCCGCTCTCCGAAGCCCCGGCCGCCCTCGCCGCCGTCGAGAACGGTCACACCGCGGGCAAGGTCGTCATCAAGGTGACATGAGAAGTGCCCGGCCGCCTAGTACTCCAGTGAGGGTTCTCCCTGCGCCCTGGTCAGCGGGCTGGGGGCGGTGGGTTTAGCGAGGCTGCGACGTGGGCGGGGCGGTTTTGAGGTTGGTGTCCCACCCGCGAGTGGCCGCGCCGCATGTAGTGACAACGCCGGGCGTGTGCTTGGTGACGGCGCCTCCACCGCGACCATCCCCTTTTCTCGTTCCTGGGCGGCCAGAACGGCCAGAAACGTGTGGGCGAGCATGGTGAGGGTGATGTGCCGGTGTCGGACTCCCAGATGGCGGGCAGACGGGCGGCGGCCCAGTCGTAGAGGCGCTCGCCCTTCGCACCGTCTCCGGCAGACCGCCGTTGCCAGGCTTCGGGCGGGGCCTGCTTGATGAGGTGGTCGATGCGCGGGCCGTGGACCTGCTGGGATTTTGGAACCGCGACGACGTAGGAGAGCCCAGCGTCCTCGAGGAAGCGGCGGAGGTGGGAGTCCTGGCCGTGGGCGAAGTCGGCCGTGACCCAGGCGATGGGCAGGGGTGAGGCCGGCGCACGCGTGATCACGGAGCGGGCCAGCTCGCCCTTCGTCGCGAAGGCGCGCTCGCCGGGGATACGGGCCGTCCGGCATCGTTCCCGGTCATCGGTCCACGACTTGGGCAGGTAGAGCTCGCGGTCGACCGGGGCGTGGCCGCGGCTGGTAGCGTAGGCGGCGAAGACGCCGATCCGGCAGTTCTCGGTGCGGCCGGGGACTTGTTTCTGAATGACTGTCAGGGTTGATCTTTCTGGTAGTTCGCGCCAGGAAGGCGGACTCGGAGCTGTTCGAGGGTCCGGGCGGGCGACCCGGGCAGTGGTGTGACGACGATGCGGTGCAGGTCCAGGAGGCGGTGACCGTCCTGGAACTGGTTGGAGAGGCTGGTGCGGGTGGCGCCCAACAGCTGGGCCAGGAGTGTGCTGGTGATCGCCCTGCGTCGGCGCATGAGCGCTGCCAGGAGGCGGTGGTAGTGGCCGGGGCTGCTGATCTGCGGGTGGGGGTAGCTGCGTGGACGGTGGAAGCGCCGCTGGAAGGCGGCCTCGGCCAGGACATCCCCGTACGGCTCGGAGACTGCCACCAGGCGTCCGAAGTCGGCCCGTGGCATGCCGGTCAGGGCAGGATCACTGAGCATCTCGGTCAGGTCGGGATCGATCCGCCGGGCGGCCGGCGGTGCCTGCGGAGGTCGCGGTGGAACGGGGGCGAGGTGTAGTCCCTCCTGTGCCGGGCAGCCGGGTATTTCGCGGGCGAGACGAACTGGTGAGCCGCTTCGAGTCCATTGCCGACCATCGTGACGCCTTCGGCGTGAAGCGGCTCCGCACCGTGCCGAATCCGTCCCGTTCCGGGTTCCACCAATGGCTGCAGATCGCCCCGGTACGGGCTGCGAAGAAGGCCGCCGATGCGGCGCTCACCCGACGGATACGCGAGATCCGCACAGAGTCCGGGAAGACGTACGGCGCCAAGCGGATCACCGCCGGGCTCCGCGAGGGCGGTGCGATGGTGAACCGCAAGCATGTGGAGCGGCTCATGCGCCAACACGGTTTTCAAGGAGAGAGGTTGAAGCGGCGGCACCGCACCCCGCAGCCCGGGCAGTGCCAGATCTGTTGCGGCGCGACTTCACCGCATCCGCCCCCGGCCGGACCCGGGCCGGCGACATCACCTGTCTGCCGATCGCCGGCGGGAGGTTTCTGTACCTGGCCACCGTCATCGACGTGTTCTCCCGTAGCCTGCCGAACTGGCCGATGGCCGATCACATGCGGGCCGAGCTTGTCACCGACGCGCCCAACGCGGCTGTCCGCACTCGTGGCGGCAGGGTGGACGGCGTCATCTTCCACAGCGATCACGGGGCTCGATACGGGGCGAAGACATGCGCCGACGCCTCCTCGCGCCGGTCGCCTTCGAACAGAGATCAACTACGCCGGCCATCACTGCATGACAACCGGTGTTCACGACCAAGGTGGAAGCCGCGAGGTCGCACCCGTGATCACCTCGGCTTGACAAGAGAACCGAGAGGTCTGTCTCTCTGGTCAAGCCGTTGGGGTGTCCGGTGGCGGCGGAGCGTGCGTCGGCCGCTGCGTCGATGCCTGCGTGTTCGTAGATCCAGCCCGCAGAGGTGTCGGGAGCTCGAACTGCCAGGTATATGTGTTTGGCGGCAGGGTTCCAGGGTCCTGATGTTCGACCAGGGCGACCTCGGAAGCCTGCGGGCGGTGGGCAAGCAGGTCTCAAGTCGCCCTGACGGGCTGAGGTTCGTAGAAGGGTTCCGTCCCGGAGCATCGTGAAGAGGACGTCGGCTCCGCGTCCGGTGAGGCAGAGCGGAGCCTGGGTGTGATGCTTGACGTGGGCGATTTCCTTGTCGTAGCAGGCGCGCGATGCCGGGTTGCCGAAGGCTGCGAACGCAGAGAGGAAGAAGGCCCGTTCGAGCTGTTTGGTACTCCATCCGTAGATCTTGATCTTCACGGCCGGGCGGCGGTCTGCCTGCGGTAGTGGCACTGGCGTGCACGGGCTTGATGCCGGCGTCGCCAGTGGGACCAGCGCAGAAGGTGGGCGCGGCCGTGGATTGGGCGGATCAGTGCTGCGAACAGGTGCCGCCTTGGGTCCGGTCAGTGATTCGTCAGACCTATGTCGCCGTTGTAGTGGGTGAGGAGCCGTCGGTCCATGACCCGGCGCCACAGGGGCGGGAACCAAGCCAGGACGATCATGGTGGCGTAGCCGGAAGGGAGCTGGGGTGCCTCGTCGAAGTGGCGCAGGGTCTGGTAGCGGCGCAGTGGGTTGGCGTGGTGGTCCGAGTGCCGCTGGAGCTGGAAGAGGAACAGGTTGCTGAGGGTGTGGTCGCTGTTCCAGCTGTGGGACGGTGCCACGCGCTCGTACCGGCCGTCCGGTCGTCGTTGCCGAAGCAGCCCGTAGTGTTCCAGGTAGTTCACCGTTTCCAGCAGACAGAAGCCCAGCACGGCCTGCAGGAGCAGGAAGGGCAGGACGACCGGGCCGAAGACGATCGTCAGCGCGCCGAACAGCACGACCGTCATGGACCAGGCCGTGAGGACGTCGTTGTGCCGGCTCCACACCGGTCGGTTACGCCGTTCCAGCCTGCGTCGCTCCAGGTGCCACGCCGAGCGCACGCCACCCCACACCGTGCGCGGGAGGAACCGCCAGAAGCTCTCGCCCATGCGGGAGCTGGCGGGATCCTCGGGGGTGGCGACACGTACGTGGTGGCCGTGGTTGTGCTCCACGCCGAAGTGGCCGTACCCGGTCTGCGCCAGCGCCATGCGGCTCAGCCGCCGCTCCAGTTCCTCGCGCTTGTGACCGAGCTCGTGGGCCGTATTGATGGCCACCCCGGCCACGACGCCCGTGGTCGCCGCGAGCCCCAGGCCCTCCGCCGTGGAGAGCCCGCCGCCGGTCCACTCGCCACAGGCCCACACCAGCGCGCCGAACTGCAACGGCAGGTAGAGGTAGGTGCACCAGCGGTAGTAGTGGTCCGCTTCCAGCAGTTTCATCACCGTCTCCGGTGGGTTGGCGTCGTCCGCGCCCAACACCTGGTCGAGCAGCGGCACCAGAACGAAAGCGAAGAAGGGGCCCCACCACCAGAACAGGCCGGTTCCTGTCAGCGCGGCCAGGCCGCCCGCTTGGAAGGGGAGCGTCGGGACCGCCAGGGCGAGCAGCCAGAGGTGACGCTTAGGATCACGCCACGTCAGGGCGTCACGGGGATCACGGCCGGCCACGGGGACTCCTAGGTAGGGGGTGCCGAGCGTGTCATCTGCCGCACTTCGCTGACAAACAGTGCACCGTGTCAATATTCTGACGCTCAGTCATTCTCTGAAGAGTGGAGTGCACAGTGGGTTCACCGGCCTCTGCTTCCGGTCCGCCCGATCCGCCACGGGTCGCCTGGCGCAAGCAGATGCGGGAGCGAGTACTGGAAGAAGCGTGGCTGCTCACAGCAGAGGCGGGTTGGGACCGGGTGCGGATGGCGGACCTCGCCCTGCGCGCCGAAGTGTCGCGCCCTTCCGTCTATGCGGAGTTCGGTGACCGCGCGGGAGTAGGACGAGCTCTGGTGGAGCGGGAGACCGATCGGTTCCTGTTTTCCGTCGGCGCGGTCCTGGAAAGTCGGCGCGACGACGTAGGTGCCGCGCTGACGGCCGGGGTGGCTCACGCACTTGCCGAGGCGGAACGCAACCCGTTCGTCACAGCGGTGGTCCGAGCTGCCCGAGGCGGTACGGACGCGCTGCTGCCGTTCCTGACCAGTCGGCCCGAACCGGTGCTCAGCGCCGCACGGGAGCTGGTCGACGTCTGGCTGGGCACCGTGACGGCCGACGTGCCCTCACGAAGGCGGGCCGAGGCCGCCGATGTAGTGGTGCGGCTGACAATCAGCCACATGTTGTCACCGTCTCCCCACCCCGCCTCCGCCCCCGAACGAATCGCCAGCGTGGGGTGCGCTCTTCTCAGCGCATCCGGGACCACGAGATTCCGTCACTGAGATTGAACTCGTGGTGTCGGCGGTTGGTCAGGCGGATCGGATGGTCAGGCCGGTTTCGGCGAGGCAGCCGTCGATGAGGTGACTGCGGTACTGGATGTGTCGTAGGCCTCGGCGGATACGTCGGACGAGGTGTTCGGGCGCATGGAAGGCGACGTTGGAGAGCCAGCCGCGTCGCAGCAGTGACCAGATCCCTTCGACGGGATTGAGGTCGGACGCGTGGGGCGGCAGGTGGTAAATGGACAGCCAGTCCCGGACTTCCGCCCATTCTCGCAGGTCAGCGCGGCGACGGAGATGCGCCTGCGGGATCGGTCGCGGAACCGCACCACTGGAGTGCGACCGCACTGGGACCAGGTTCTTGCCTACGGCGGCGTCATGGAGAAACCGCCCTCGTCCTCGAAGACGAGCCGGGCTCCACTCACCGCCGCGAGCCTTCCGCGCAGGGCTACACCTCCTTCACCCGGCCGATCACCGTCTTCACCCGGCTCAAAGTCCACCGCTGGTCCTCCCGGCCGTGCGTGGCAGGGCCCTCGGCCAGCTCCGCCTCAAGCTGCGCGAACTGTTCCTGGCTCAACCTCGGCAGCGACGCCGGCCCCTGCGACCGCAGAACCCGCGGACCGCCCTCGTCCCCCATCTGCCGCCACCGCTGCACCGAGCGGACACTGACCCGCAGATCCTCGGCGATCACCGAACTCGCCTCACCAAGGGCGAACCTCTCGGCCGCCTTCAGCCGTAACCCCTCGCGGAACTGCTGACGTTCGGCGGTCAGACCGCCCCCTTGTGGATATCGCGTACCTCCGGTGGTACCGCACGGACGACAAGGCGTCAGCCCCTACGACTCTACGAGTTCAACCTCAGTAGCAATGCCTCAGCATGGCACCCACCGCTCTCCTCCACCAGTTCGTCCACCGGCTGAGGTGTGCGCACCGGAACGAGCACAGTCTCGCCGGCTTGATGGGAAACCCCGTACACTCCCGGTCGCGGCAGGCTGTTGTACGCCCACGGCGCGGAGAAGTAGTAGGCCCCGGTGTCGTGCAGCACGACTAGGTCGCCTTCCGACAGTTCGGGCAGCAAGCGCTCGTGTGCCACCACGTCCCCCGCGAAGCACAGGGGCCCGGCGATGTCCTGGGGCACCATGGGAGTCGTTTTGAGCGTGCCGTCCGGAGCGTGGCCGGTGATCCGCACGGGCCAGGCGTCGGGCATGAATACCGTACGGGTCGCGACCTGAGCTCCGGCGTGGGTGAGCGCGATCCGCCGACCGCCCGAGGCCTTGGCGTACTCGACCACCGCCGCGGTGAAGCCGTTCTTGGCGAGCAGCGACCGGCCGAATTCGGTGACCAGCTGGTAGCGGCCGTCGAGCAGGGCCGGTTCGGCGTCGGTGAGGGCGTGGACGTAGTCCTCGAACGTCGGTCTGGTCGTGTCGTCGGAGAAGTTGACCGGCAGTCCTCCGCCCAGGTCGAGGCTGGTGACCTGGCGTCTGCCGACGTACTCGTTGATGTCCTCCGCGAGTCGGTGCAGCGCGGCAAGTCCTTGCGCGATCAGCGGGAGGGGGCAGCCCTGCGAGCCGACGTGGGCGTGGAGGCGGGTGAGCCAGGGACGCTGCAGGAAGGCTTCGAGTACGCGCTTACGGGCTCCGGGGTCGTCCAGGGCGACCCCGAACTTGGAATGGGGCGTCGCCGTGCTCATGGCCGCGATGGTGCCGGCCCCGACCTGCGGGTTGACGCGCAGGCCGATGACGGACCGGGAATCGCGGGGGCGCAGGGTGTCGATGCGATCGAGCTCCGTGAGGTTGTCCGCGTTCAGCGCGATTCCCAGCGTGAGCGCCTCTTGGATCTCCGCCCGGGTCTTGGCCGGCGAGTCGAGGACGATGCGTTCGGGTGCGCAGCCTGCCGCAAGCGCCAGGCGGGTCTCGCCGGGGCTGGCAACTTCGCAGCCCATTCCGGCGTCTGTCAGCAGCCGCAGGACGGGAACGAGCGGGCATGCCTTGACGGCGAAGGCATGCAGGACGTCCGGCACGTGGGCGAAAGCGTCATGGAGCGCGGTGACGCTGTCGCGTACGCCCTGGATGTCGATGAAGCCGGCGACGGGGTGCCCCTCTCCCACGACGCCCTCCAGCGTCGCTTTTCGCAGGGCGGCCTGAACCTTTTCCTGGTGCGGCATGACGCGTCTTTCCCTTCGTCTACAGCGGGTGCGGCGCCCGGTCACCTCGGGTGAGCGGACATGGAGGGTGAGGGCGTGTCCGGTGGCGGGCGTCGAATGCCTCGTCGAGCGGTGGCGACGGTGTCGCGCCCGGTCTGCCGGAGTTCGCTCACTCGACGTCGAGCCGCAGCACGTCGTCGATGGTCTCTCTCCGGACGATGACGCGTGCCGTGCTGTTGCGGACGGCGATGACGGGTGGGCGTGGCTGGCAGTTGTAGTTGTTCGCCATGGAGCGGTGGTAGGCGCCGGAGGCGGGCACGGCCAGGAGATCGCCGATGGCGAGGTCGGCCGGGAGTGTGGTGGAGTCCACGACGACGTCTCCGGACTCGCAGTGCCGACCGCAGACGGTGACCGTCTCCTCGGCGGCCCTGCCTGTGGTGCGGCCTGCGAGGACAGCCGTGTAGGAGGCGTCGTACAGGGCGGGACGCATGTTGTCGCTCAGGCCACCGTCCACGGACACCCACGTGCGCAGTCCGGGCTGGCGCTTGATCGTGCCCACGGTGTAGAGGGTCACCGTGGTGGGTCCTGCGATTGCCCGCCCCGGCTCGACGGCGAGCCGCGGCATGGGGAGGCCCGCTTCGGCGCACGCCTTCTGGACCCGGTCGATGATGACCGGGGCGAGGTCCCGCACGTCCAGGGGCTTCTCGTCGGGGAGGTAGGCGATGCCCAGGCCCCCTCCCAGGTCGAGTCGGCGCAGCAGGACTCCGTGCGTGCGCGCGGTGTCGGCCATGAGGCCGACGAGCCGGTCGGAGGCGAGTTCGAAGACGTCCGGGCGCAGGATCTGCGAGCCGAGATGGCTGTGCAGGCCCACGAGTTCGAGCCCGGGCGCGGCCAGGACCTGGGAGATCGCGCGGTGGGCGCTTCCGGTGGACAGCGAGAAGCCGAACTTCTGGTCGTCGGTGCCGGTGGTGATGTGGGCGTGGGTGTGCGCCTCCACGCCCGGAGTAACTCGGATGAGGACCTGCTGGCGCACGCCGCGGGACCCTGCGATGGCCGACAGCCTCGTTATCTCGTCCTCGGAGTCGACGACGACGAGCGAGACCCCGTAGGCGACGGCCTCCGCGAGTTCGGCCGCCGACTTGTTGTTGCCGTGGAAGATCAACGAGGCGCCCGGTACTCCCGCGCGCTGGGCCGTGCGCAGCTCGCCGGCGGAGCACACGTCGATTCCCAGGCCCTCCTCCTTGAGCCACGTGGCGACTTGGTGGCAGAGAAACGCCTTGCCGGCGTAGTAGACGTCGTGGCCGCTGAAGGCGTCGCGCCAGGATCGGCAGCGTCCGCGGAAGTCTTCTTCGTCCAGGACGAAGGCCGGAGTGCCGAACTCTTGGGCGAGATCGCTCAGGAGTATGCCGCCGATCTTCATGCCTTCGGCGCCGTTGGTGGTGGTGACGGGCCACAGGTGCTGAGGAGGGTGCACGGTGGTTTCCCTTCGAAAGGGTGCTCAGTAGGCGGTCAGAAACCGGTGGAGGACGCGGACTCCGAAGTCGAGGCCGGTCACGGGCACGCGTTCGTCCACTCCGTGGAACATGCCGAAGTAGTGCAGGTGAGGATCGAGCAGGAGGGGTGTGAACCCGTAGGTGCTGATTCCGATCTTCGCGAAGGCTTTGGCGTCGGTGCCGCCGGACTGGATGAAGGGCACCGGGTACGCGTGCGGGTCCTGGCCGCGGAGGGCGTCGGCCATGGCGGCGAAGGCCGGTCCTTCGTGGTCGGCTGCGACGGCCTCTTCGCAGTTGATGAACTCTCTGGTCACCTTGGGTCCGAGGAGCCGGTCGACGGTCTCCAGGAAGGTGGTTTGTGCGCCGGGGAGGAACCTGCCGTCCACTTCGGCCCGGGCGTGGGAGGGGATGACGTTCACCTTGTGGCCGGCCTGGAGCACGGTGGGGTTGGTGGTGCTGCGGATGGTGCAGTCGAACAGTTCACCCAGCTGGCCGAGGCGGGCGGCCTCGTCCTCCAGTCGGGTGCGGTCGATGCGGATCCCCAGGATGCGGTCGAGGGCGTCCAGCAGGGTGCTCACCGCCGGCGATACGGCGGTGGGCCATCGGTGGGTGGTGAGGCGTGAGAGGGCGTGAACGAGTTCTGCGACGGCGTTGTCCTGGGCGGGGCCCGATCCGTGGCCGGCCGTGCCCCGGGCGGTGAGGCGCATCCACGCGGTGCCGCGCTCTCCGACGGCGATGGGATACACGCGTGCGTCTGTCTCGGCGCGTCTCGGCCGTGTGGTGATCGAGAAGCCGCCCGATTCGCTGATCGCCTCCTCCACCCCGTCGAAGTGCTCTCTGTGCGTCGTGACGACGTGGCGTGAGCCGTACTCTCCTGTCGCCTCCTCGTCCGCCAGGAACGCGAGGACCAGGTCGCGGCGGGGGCGGTGCCCGGTGCGTGCCCAGGCGCGGACGAGGGAGAGGACCATGGCGACGGTCCCTTTCATGTCCACCGCTCCGCGTCCCCACAGATGACCGTGGTGGAGGTCGCCGGAGAGGGGGTGCCTGGTCCAGTCACGGGGTTCGGCGGGCACGGTGTCGAGGTGTCCGTGCACAAGGAGTGGGGGCAGGTGCGGGTTCTGGCCCGTGACCCGGGCGAGGACGCTCGTACGGCGGGGCCTGGGTTCGGTGAGGATGGTGGCGACGTCGGCCTGGTCGAGGGCTTCCGCGACGTACTCGGCGGCCTGCCGCTCGCCGGGTCCTGTTCCGTCCCCGGCGTTGGTCGAGTCGATGCGCAGGAGGTCGGAGCAGAGCCGGGCGACGTCGTTGGCGAAGCCGTCGTGCAGGCCGTGCGGTGGTGCGAGAGTCACGGGGGTCTCCGCGGAGAGTCGGGACGGGGAAGTCGGGGGCGGTCAGTCGAAGTGGTCCTCCATCGCGGCGCCCGCGACGGAGGTGCACACCTTGAAGGTTCTGGCCGCCGTGGTGGCGTCGGGTGACGTGAAGGCGATGCCGCGCGGACCGTTGTGCTCGACGGTCGGGACGGCGAGCACCGCCGCGGCCAGATGGGGCGCGTGGAATTCGAGCTCGAAGCGGTGGGGTCGTGCGGGACTGCTGGGCACGGGCCGTGTCCGTCCGTCCGAGTGCTCGGTGTGGAGGCTCTGGGCGCGGACGGCCTCCGTGGCCTGCGCGCGCAGCAGCTCGGCGCTCCGGGCGGGAGGGAGGCACAGTGCGGCGTATCGGCTGACGCATTCCTTGACCGCGACGACGCGCACGTCCGGGGCCCAGGCCCGGGCGGCCTCGCAGGTGCGGTCGTCGCCGGTGACCAGGATGACGGGCACCCCGTGCTCCTCGGCGATCAGGGCGTTCATGCGTCCCTCGTCGGCGGGCTCGCCGTCGATCCGGAAGGCGGTCAGGGCGGTTCCGAGATAGGTGTGCGACAGGACTCCCTGCTGTCCGGCGCCGGTGTGATAGCCGAGGAAGACGACCGCGTCGGCGCGGTCGATCCCCTCCATCATGCCCAGCGGCTTGTGGCGGCCGGTGAGCAGGCGCGCACGGGGGTCGAGGGCCTCTATGAGCAGGTTGCGCTGGGTGTAGTGGGCGTCGTTGACCAGGACCTCGGTGGCGCCGCCGGCGAGGAGGCCGTCGACGACGGCGTTGACGTCGCCGGTGAACAGCGGCCGCATCCGTTCCCAGGAGGCGGTGCCGGGTTCGACGTCGTCGGGGCACGTGACGCCGGTGACGCCTTCCATGTCCGCGGAGATGAGAACGCGTGTCATCGGGATGTCCTTTTCTGCGGGAGAAGGGCGATGCGGTGCCGGGCGGTCTCGAGTAGGGCGTCCGCGCCGAGGGGGACGGTCAGTTGCCGCGGCCCGTGGCCGGCGGGCAGGCCCGCCGCAACCGGGACGCCGAGGTCCGACAGTCGGTCCCGCAGCACGGCCTCCACCTGGTCGCGGGGGCCGCAGTCGGTGAAGTCCCCGAGGACGACGCCTGCCGTACGGTGCAGGACGCCGGCACGTCTGAGTTGGGTCAGCGACCGGTCCAGTCGGTAGGGGTCCTCACCGACGTCTTCGAGCAGGAGGATGCGGCCTTTGGTGTCGGGTGCGGTGGAGGTTCCGACAGAGGAGGCGAGCATGGTGAGGTTGCCTCCAGTGAGGGGTCCCTCGGCCTGTCCTGGCGCGAGGACGGGCCCGGTGAGGGGGAGCGAGTGGGCGGACGACCCGAACAGGGCCGCGTGGAGGTGGCGGGCGGTTTCCTGGTCGTCGTGGAGCGGCCGGCAGGCGGGCATGGGGCCGTGGAGCGTGACCAGGCCGAGGCGGTCGCCCCAGGCCTGGTGAAGGCACGTGATGTCGCTGGAGCCGACGAGCATCTTGGGGCCTGCGGTGGCGAGGCGCGGGTAGTCGAGGCGGTCCGCGATGCGCTGGGTTCCGTAACCGCCCCGTGCGCAGATGACTGCCCGTACCTGGGGGTCGAGCCATGCCTCGGTGAGGTCTTCGAGGCGTTCCTCGTCCGGGCCTGCCAGGTAGCCGAGCCTGTCGGCGAGGAGTCGTGGGGTGGAGCGCACCGCAAGGCCCCAGCTTTCCAACAGGTTCCGGGCAGCGGATGTCCCGGTCACATCCACCGGTCCGGCCGGTGCGACGAGGGCCACGGTGTCACCGGACCTCAACGGCGGAGGGAGCAGGCGGGATCCTCTCGCAGCGTCTTCCGCGGGGGCGCCGCCCGCGGTGACGGCCCTCATGGCCGGTCCGCCGTGCGGGAGGGGCCCGCGGGCCGGCCCGGGCCCGCACCGGGATCTTCGGGGGAGGCGAAGATCCGCTCGTAGAAGCGGATCTCGGCCTCGAGAGCTGCCCGGATGGTCTCGGCGCGCCGCCAGCCGTGCCGTTCGCCCGGGAATTCCGCGTGCTCGTGAGGGATGCCGGCGGTTTTCAGTGCACGGGCCATGGCGGAGGACTGGGCGGGGTCCACGATGGCGTCCTCCAGGCCGTGGAGCAGGAGGGCGGGCCCGCTGGCGTGGGCTGCCGCGAGGACGGGGGAACGCTGTTCGTAGAGTGCGGTGCTCTGCGGCAGGGGGCCGATGAGACTGTCCAGGTAGCGGGACTCGAAGTCGTGGGTGGTGTCCGCCCAGCCGACGGGGTCGGTGATGCCGTAGAAGGAGACCGCGCCGACGAAGGTGTCCGTGTGTGTCAGGGCGGCGAGCGCGGTCCAGCCGCCCGCGCTCCCGCCGCGGATAGCCAATCGGTCGGGATGTGCGAGGCCTTCGGTGACCAGGGCTTGTGCGACGGTCACGCAGTCCTGGACGTCGACGATTCCCCAGGCACCGTTCAGGCGCTCTCGGTAGGCGCGGCCGTATCCGACCGAACCGCCGTAGTCGACGGTCGCGACGCCGATGCCACGGCTGGTGAAGTAGGCGATCTCGAGGTCGTACACCATCGGGTAGTCGCCTGTGGGACCGCCGTGCACGAAGATCACCCAGGGCGGGCGCTCTCCGTCGGAGGTGGTGTGGTGGGGGTGGGTGGGCGGATAGGTGTGGGCGTGCACCGGGAAGGCGTCGGTCCCGGTCCGACCGTGAGCGGACCCGGTCGTGTCGGTCCGGAAGGTGCGGGCCGTGGGGCGGGGCAGCCAGGCCGGGTCGACGCAGGGGGTGGACGGGGAGGAGACGATCCGCGCCTCGTGGTCGGGTGCGGCGCCGAGGGCGGGGACCGCGGCGGTGAAGACGGCGTAGGGAAGGGTCGTGCCGGCTCCGACCGCGACCAGGCGGCCGGCGTTGGCGTCGATGCTCTGGACGAAGTCGGTGTAGGGCAGGTCGAGATGGGTCAGTGCGGGCAGCCCGAGTCCGGCGTCCGGATCCACCAGGGAGATGCGCCGTCCCGCGCCGGTTCCGTTGACGGCCACCGCGCGTCCGTCGGGAAGAGGGGCGAACCATGAGGCGCCCGGTTTCCACAGGGCACCGCCGAACTCCTCCTCGGCGGCGGCGACAGCCTGTGCGGGGCCTCCCTCGGCGGGCACGAGGTGCAGGTTCCACCAGCCGTCGGGGTCGGTCACCGCCCAGAGGGTGTCGGCGTCCCTCCACTCGGCCTGGACCACGGACTCCCCGGGACCACCCGCTCTGACGCCGTGGACGCCGGCCGTCCCGTCGTTGTGCAAGGGTGCGACGCACAGCTCCGTGCCGTCCCACGGCATGTTCGGATGGTTCCATCCGATCCAGGACAGGTGGCGGCCGTCCGGGGACGTGCGGGGGCACGTCATGAATCGGTGGGTCGCGGCGATCGTCCGTTCGGCGCCCGTGCTCAAGGAGACGGCCACCAGAGCACGTTCGACGTCGCGCACTCCGCCGAGACGGGTCTCGCGGATCGCCCAGACCTCGTCACGCCCCGGAGGAAGGTAGAGATCGCCGTAGGTGACGTTCTTGCGCGTCGGCGTCAAGGGCCGGGGCGCGTCGTGACCGTCCGGGCAGTGAAGGTAGAGACGCTGGTCGTGCCAGTGGGTGAAGACGATACCGTCACCGGTCGGACGCCAGCTCCGCCCACCGTACTCGTGGAGGGCGTTTCGGGCGTCGAAGCCGGCCGGGAGCACGTCCTCGACCTCGCCGTCCGGCCTGGCGCGCACGACGCAGCGGCGCCCGGCCTCGTGGGGTCGTGGTTCGTCCCACCAGACTTCGTCGTCCACCAGGGAGACCCAGCCGGGCGTGCCGTCCTGGCGGGCGACGGCCGCAGCGGTGATCTGGGAGTTCCAGGCCCGGAAGGCGCTCGGCGCGGTCCGGGCGGCGGAAGGGTGATTCATCGGGGTTACCGCCTTGTGCCCATGCGAATGGGCGTCGCGAAGGTTGATCGAAGAGGGTGCGTGCCCGGGATCGGATACGAACCGGGTGAGGGGAAGTGCGTGTTTCTTCTTCCGCCGAGGGAGCTGCGGAGCCGGGTGTTTCGCCGGTCGGGTCTCGGGGCGCGAGGGAGCACACGTGCGAGGTACGTTCAGGTGGCCGCAGGTGTCGTTCGGGCGAGCAGGGATCCGCCCGTAGCCGGGGTGCGTGGGGCAGGCGCAGGGGCCGGATGCCTTACGGCGGCGGGCAGATGTGCACCGTGCCGTCACGTGAACCGCGGCTGTGCGGCGGAGCCGTTTTCATGACCCACACGTTAGAGAGGTGGCCCGGACCGGGGCGATCAACAAAAAGTCCCGGCTCGGAACGAGGGACACGACGTTTCGTCGGTCATCGGGATCGTCATGCCGGGCGAGTCGGAGTGGGACCGGACGGCGCGAGCCCGGCACGGTCGGAGAGACGTCCCCCAGGCGGCGGGTCCGGAAGTGCCGTACGGGTCACCAGTTGGGGTCGAGACCGGGCACGTGTGCGGGGAGGGGCAGGTCGGGCGGGTACAGGAAGTAAACCACTCCCCCGCCGCCGGACGCCGACAGCCACACGCGTTCGAACTCCCCGCGCGGGTAGGTCCTTCGCACGTCTTCGTCGGTGGCGGAGAGCGGATCGTTGACGACGACGTCTCCGTCGTCCGTGAACCCACAGACGATCTTGATGCTGCCGGCCGGTGAGTACCCCGCGCCCGCCAGTTCGCCTATGCGGAAGCTCTGGGCCGTGGCGATCGGAATGCCCGCGCAGATGAAGCGTTCGAGCTCGCTGAGTGAGCGCAGACGCGTGACCAGGCCCCTGAGTCCGTAGCGGGCGGGATAGGCGGCGTTGAAGGCCCAGTTTCCGCACCCCTTGTAGGCGTAGTCGTACACGGCGCGGGCCGTGAAGTCGACCTGGGGGGCGGTGTCGGCGGGGTCGATCCACGCCGTCTCGTCATCGGTCGGGCCGTGGCCGAAGTACTCGACCAGCATCGCGGTGCAGGTGGGTGCCGACCATGCTTCTCCGCCTCCGTCCCACTGCGGGCTGTGGCCGGTGTGCACCTCCTGGGAGCGGGGCGGTACGTCGAGGACCTTGCCCCATGCCCCGGCCGGTCCGCTTACCGCTTGGCGGTGGTCGGCAGGGGTCGACGACGCGGCGAGGCAGAGGGCCCGCACCACGGGTCCTTCGGGAGCGCCTTGGGCGCGCGCCAGCCGGACCTCGAGTTCGTAGGCGAGCGCGGGCCGGCCGGGAGACGCTACGAAGACGTCCACGTCCGCCGTTCCGAAGGGGTCTGCCTGGCCGGGCACGGTGGTGCGGTGCACCATGTCGTCGTCCGATGTCCAGTGCGCCATGACGTACCAGGGAGAGGTGTCCCCCTGCGCGTCGCGTACGCGGAGTCCGACCATCAGCCGGGTTCCTGCCGGGGTGAGCGCCGTCCACGAGGGGATGAGCTCCTGGGCGGGGAAGGGCAGCTCACGCCAGCCGGTGGAGCAGGTCGCGTAGTCCCAGTCGAGCGTGGCGTGGCCGTGCTGATCCACGAAGGTCTCTTGCCCTTCGGGGTTCTCCAGTCGCAGGGCCCCGTCCGACCAGGCCGTTCCTCCGAAGGTGGCGTCGGAGAAGTGACAGGCCTCTGACCAGCGGTGCAGCACCGCCTGGGGCTCGAACGGGTCGTTCATGCGCCCACGGTTCTCGCCTGTCACGGTTTTCCTGCCGCTCTCTCGTAGCTCCGGTACGGCCCTGCCTGTCGCTGGCGGCGGGCGGGGCCCCACATGGTAGCGGCCCGGACTTCCCGACAAGGAGTTCCAGGCCGCTCCGGGTGCCGCCTGCGGTCGGGGGCCTGTCGTTCGGATCGGATCCTAGTTCGGTACGCGAGGCAGTCCGGCGGCGGACGTCAGGACGACGTCGTCGGCCTTGACGAACATGATGCGGTGGCCGAACTGCACCTGGTGGTACCTGAGTGCGCCGCGGACCACGGTGTGGCCGGCGAGCTCGAAGGTCTTGGAGTGGTAGTACTCACCGTTGACCGTCTGGCCGACGCTGTAGAACTGTCCTGGTTGGAGTGTGTACTGCAGCGGCGCCAGGGGCTGGACCGGAATGTCGGCGGGATACGCGGCGGGCTCCGGGTAGGCGCGGCCGTAGAGCGGCGCGCTGTCGAGTCCGGGGCGCAACTGCGCCACCATTCCCTTGGCGGGCAGCGTCATCGCGTGGCGGGGGTCGTTCTTGAACCAGCCCTTCTGTCCCAGGTACCACAGGGCCGTCCAGTCGCCGCGGCGCTCGGCCACCACGTACTTCTGCCCGGTGCTCACACGCGCGGCGTGGTTGTAGACGGACCAGGTGCCGGGGGACGGCCGGATGCCGGCGTCGGTGACCAGCGGGGCGTCGTCCCGGGGTTCGCTGCGCAGCGTGATGGAGGCGGACCCGTGCACGGGGCAGAGGTCGGCGGGGGTCGCTCCGCAGTAGTACGGTTCCGTGTTCGAGTCGTAGTCGGGTCGGATGGTCACCAGCGACGAGGTGGCCTTGCCCTGGGCCTTGAACGGCTTGCCCAGGAGGTCGAAGTAGTGGTCCCAGTCCCAGTAGGGGCCGGGGTCCTGGTGCATGCCGGCGACGGTGGCGGGCACGGTGCCCGGCACGTTGTCGTGGCCGATGACGTGGGCCCGGTCCAGGGGGACGTCGTACTTCTTGGCGAGATGGCGGACGAGGCGGGCGGACGTCCGGTACATGGCTTCGGTGTACCACTGGCCGCCCTCGGCCAGGAAGCCCTCGTGTTCGAGACCGACGGACTTGGAGTTGACGTACCAGTTGCTGGCGTGCCAGCCGACGTCCTTCGCCCGCAGGTGGTTGGCGATGTGGCCGTCCGCGGAACGGAGACTGTAGTGCCAGGACACGTAGGTCGGGTCCTGGACCAGCTTGAGGGTCGTGTCCCAGGTGGCTTCGGTGTCGTGGATGACGATGTAGTCGATCGCCTGGTTGTACGGGCGGTTCGAGAGGTCGTGGTTTCCGAAGTCGCCCGGCTCTTCCGAGAGCATCTGGTAGGGGGCCGGCGTCCAGTCGCAGCCCAGGTCGCGGGGGCACTCGGCGCCTGGCACGGTGGCCTTCAGCCCGAGCCTCTCCAGCTGATGGGTCTCCGGCCGGACGGGCGCGGGGGGAAGGGTGACGACGGTCCCGTCGTCGGTGCGGCGCGACTCTCCCGCGTTGATCAGTGAGAAGACGTCGTCGGCGAACCGGCGGGCCGCGCCCGTTTCGCCGGCGCCCGAGTAGGCCGCGACCGCCGCGTACCACTGGGCCGGGTCGGTGCTCAGAGGCAGTCCCGCTGCTCGCTGGTGGGCCGCGAGGAGCGCGGCGCCACCTTCGATGTTGGCTGCGGGGTCGGTCCTGAGGCGGCTCGTGGGCAGTCCCGTGAGTGCTGCGGCTCGGCTCAGGGTCTCCAGTGAGGCGGGGAGCCGTTCCTGATCTACGGGTGTTTCACGTCGTACGAGGGGCGGCCGGGACGCATCGCCTCTTGGGTCCTCGTGGCCGCTCGAATGGTGGTGCGTCTCGGCGAGCGCCGCCCGGGCGTCGGTGAGGTGCATGGGGCCGAAGCCCGCGTCGACGCTGGGCGCGCCGTGGTGGTCGTCCCAGCGGCTCTGGAGGTAGGAGACCGCGAGCAGGACCGTCTCGGGCACGTGGTGGCGCTCGCCTGCCTCGTGGAAGAGTTCCGCGCGGGACGGTTTCCCGGCGCTGGTGTCGTGCTCGGTGGCCACGGACGAGCGGGCCTGAGCAGGGGGTGCGGCGAGTGCTCCGGTCATCAGGACCGTCACGATGGCTGCTGCGCCGGCTGCTCGCCGGCGCGGGACGGGTCTTCTCATGTGCTTCTCCTCGTGAGGGGGAAATGGCAGGCTGTGGGGTGCTCGGCTCCGTCGCGCGTGCGCAGTTCCGGTTCGACCAGGCACTGTTCGCGCGCGTAGGGGCAGCGGGTGCGGAAGCGGCAGCCGGACGGCGGCGAGGCGGGGGAAGGAAGGTCCCCTTCCAGGAGGTGCTCGTCGTCGGCCGCACGGCGTCTCGGGTCCGGAACGGGTGCCGCGGCAAGTAGGGCGCGGGTGTAGGGGTGGCGGGGGGTCGTGTAGATCTGCTCCCGGGTTCCGGTCTCCACGATCTTCCCCAGGTACATCACGGCGATCCGGTCGCACAGGTGCTGCACGACCGCGAGGTCGTGCGAGATGAACACGCAGGCGAGACGGAGGTCGCGGCGGAGTTCCTGCAGCAGGTTGAGGACCTGCGCCTGGACGGAGACGTCGAGGGCGGACACCGGCTCGTCGCACAGCAGTAGTCGTGGGCCGAGCGCCAGTGCGCGTGCGATTCCGAGACGCTGGCGCTGTCCGCCGGAGAACTGGTGCGGGTAACGGTCTCGGTGGGTGGGGTCCAGGCCGACGGTTTCGAGGAGTTCGTCCACGCGGCGCCCGCGGTCGGCCCTGGGGACGGCTTCGGGGTGGATGGCGAACGGTTCTCCGACGATCTGCCCGGCGGTCATGCGCGGGTTGAGGGCGGTGTACGGGTCCTGCAACACCATCTGGACACTACGGCGGACGGTGCGGAGTTCCCGGGAGGACAGGGAGAACGGATCCTGCCCGTCGATCACGACGCTGCCCGAGGTGGGACGGTCGAGGGCCATCAGGAGTGAGGCCAGGGTCGACTTGCCGCAGCCGGACTCGCCGACGATGCCGAGCGTCTCCGCCGGACGAACGGTCAGGTCGACGCCGTCGACCGCTCTGACCGCTCCCGTGCGGCGTTTCAGCAGGACGCCTTCCGTGATCGGGAAGTGACGGGTGAGCGCTGTTGCCTGGAGGAGGGACGGAGCGGCCTCAGCCAACGGGGACACGGTGAACCTCTTCGGCGAAGTGGCAGGCACTGCGGTGTCCTGCGGGCGAAAGGGTCTGGTAGGGGGGTGCTTCACTGGCGCAGCGCGGTTCGGCGCGGGGGCAGCGGGGGTGGAAGGCGCACCCGGTGGGAACGGAGGAGGGCAGTGGTGGGGCACCACTGATGGGGACGAGCGGCTTGCCCATGCGGTCCAGCCGGGGGACCGAATCGAGGAGGCCCCGGGTGTAGGGGTGGCCGGGGCGGGTGTAGAGGTCCTCCGCCTCGGCGGACTCCACTGTGCGGCCGGCGTACATGACGGTGATGCGGTCGGCCGCCTCGGCGACGACGCCGAGGTCGTGGGTGATCAGCAGCAGGCCCATGCGGGTTTCGTCCTGGAGCTGTTTGAGCAGCCGCATGATCTGGGCCTGGACGGTGACGTCGAGGGCGGTGGTGGGTTCGTCGGCGATGACGACTTCCGGGTCCAGGGCGAGCGCCATCGCGATCATGACGCGCTGGCGCATGCCGCCGGAGAACTGGTGGGGGTAGTCGTGGATCCTGCGGGCGGCGGCCGGGATGCGGACACGGTCCATGAGGGCGACGGCCCGGGCTAGCGCTGCTTTGCGCCCCGTCCCCCGGTGCACCCTGAACATCTCGGAGAGTTGGTCGCCCACCGTCAGGACGGGGTTGAGCGCGGTGAGCGCGTCCTGGAAGATCATGGAGATGCGTGTGCCCCGCACTGTCCGGTGGTGCTCCGGCGGCATGGAGAGCAGGTCCTCGCCGCGGAGCCGGACGGCGCCTTGGGTGATGTGCGCCGGCGGGGTGTCGAGCAGCCCCATGACGGCCTGGGCCGCTACGGACTTACCGGATCCGGATTCGCCCAGCAGTGCCAGGGTCTCGCCTTCGCGGAGCGTGTAGGACAGACCGTTGACCGCGCGAATGGTGCCGCGTCGGGTGCGGAATTCGACGCAGAGGTCGTCGACCTCCAGGAGTGGAGAGGTGTCGGCGGACATGGGCGCTCATTTCAGCCGGGGGTCGAAGGCGTCGCGCAGGGCGTCCCCGAGGAGGATGAAGCTCAGGACGGTCGCGGACAGGAAGAGAGCGGGGAAGAGGAGCAGGTGGGGATAGTCGAGGACGAAGGCCTGGGCCGCATTCAGCTGCAGGCCCCAGGAGACCTGGGGGTATTGCAGGCCCACGCCGAGGAAGTCGAGTGTCGCTTCGCCGGAGATGACCGCTCCGACGTTGAGCATGGCGACGACGACGACCGGGGTGATGGCGTTGGGGAGGATGTGACGCAGCATGAGGCGCGCGGGCCGTGCCCCGAGCATGCGGGCGGCCTTCACGTAGTCGGCGTCGGCCAGCGCGATGACCTGGGAGCGCATGATGCGTGTCATGGTCGTCCAGCCCAGCACGGTCAGGACCAGGATCATGGCGCCGAGACCGTGGTCGGGAAAGGCGACCAGGATGACGGTGGCCCCGAGCACGAAGGGCAGGCCGAAGAAGATGTCGGTGATGCGGGAGACGAGGGCGTCGAGCCAGCCCCCGTAGAAGCCGCACAGGAGACCCAGGACGACGGCGATGAGCAGGGAGGCGGCGGTGACGGCGAGGCCGGCCAGTAGCGAGGGCCGGGTGCCCCGGATGACCTGGGCGAGGTAGTCGCACCCTTGCAGGTCGAATCCGAAGGGGTGGCCGGCGGAGGGGCCCAGCTTTGAGTTGGCCAGGTCGCAGCGGCCTCCGGCTTCGGTGAGCAGTGAGGTGAACACGCCGGGTGCCAGGGCCATGGTCGTCATGAGGAGCAGGGTGATCAGGGCGGCCCATACCGTGGGGCGCTGTCGGAGTTCGAGCCACGCGTCCTTGCTGAGGGAGGCCCGCTGCCGTGACGGCGGGGGCGTCTTGGGGGAGGCCGTGTCCTCGGCTGTGTCGCTCGTGGCCTCCAGGGTCCTGGTGGTGTCAGTCATGACGGATCCTCGGGTCGAGCAGCCCGTAGAGCAGGTCCACGAGCAGGTTGGCGAGCAGGAAGATGAGCACGAGGGCGGTGGTGGTGCCGACGACGACGGGTCCTTCACGCAGTTGGATGGACTGGAAGAGCTGCTGGCCGACGCCCGGCAGGTTGAAGATGTACTCGGTGACGATGGCGCCGGCCATGAGACCGCCCAGTTCCAGTCCGAGGAAGGTGACCACGGGGATGAGGGAGTTGCGCAGGGTGTGCTTGACCACGACGCGCCGTCGGCTGAGCCCCTTCGCATGGGCGGTGCGCACGTAGTCGGCCCGGAGGTTCTCGATGAGAGAACTGCGCGTGAGCCGGGCGACGTAGGCGAGCCCGAAGGAGGCCAGGACGAGACCGGGCAGGAGGAAGGCCAGGGGCCAGCCGCCTTCGGTGCCCGCCACCGGGAGCCAGCCGAGCTGTACGCCGAAGACGAGCTGGGCCAGGTACCCGACCACGAAGACGGGGACGGAGATGACCAGAGTGGTGCCGAAGAGTACCGCGCTGTCGTCCCACTTTCCTTTTCGCAGGCCTGCCCATACGCCCAGGGCCATGCCGAGGACGAGTTCCAGGACCCAGGCGGTCAGGCCGAGCTGCAGGGTGACGGCCCACCGGTCGGCGAGCAGGTCCGACACGTCGCGGCCGGTGAAGGTGGTACCGAGGTCCCCGGTGAGGAGGCCGGTGAGGTAATGCGTGTATTGCATCCACAGCGGGTCGTCGAGGTGGTAGCGGGCGCGCAGCTCGGCGAGGACGGCAGGCGGGACGGGTTTGTCGCCGGCGAGGCCCTGGATCGGGTCGCCCGGCAGGACGAAGACGAGGGTGTAGATGAGGAAGGTGGTGCCGAGGAGTACGGGCAGGGCATGCAGCAGGCGACGGGCGACGAATCTCCACATGACGGGCGGCCCCCAGGGAATCGGTCTGCGTGACGCTCCCGAAGGAGGGCCGGCAGAGGGTCGGTGACGGCCTCAGTGGTTGACGGTGACGCGGTCCAGGTGGAGGCCGGCGGCATAGGAGTCGATGACGACGTTGCCGATCCTGTCGCTCCACGCCGACTGGTCCTGCCAGTTCCACAGCGGGATGTACGGCAGGTCACGCAGCGCGATGTCCTCCGCCTCCTGGTACGCCGCGATGGCTTCGCCTCCCTTGGCGGCGTTGCCCTTCGCCACGAGGCTGTCGAACTCCTTGTTGCTCCAGCCCGAGCGGTTGCCGGGGTAGTAGAGGCCGTCGAGGTAGTTCTGGATGCTGGGGTAGTCGATGACCCAGTTCTGCCGGAAGGGGCCCTTGTTCCGTCCTTCGTTGAGGAGCGGGGACAGGTCGGCGGGTGCCATCTTGCGGAACTTGACGTCCTGGATGCCGAGGTTGTCCTTGAGCTGGTTGGCGATGGAGGTCATCCACTGCTCGTAGGTGGCGTCGGAGTTGGAGAAGTAGAGCTCCAGCGGGCCGTCGAAGCCACCGGCCTCGTCGAACAGCTTCTTGGCGGCCGCCGGGTCGTAGGCGCAGGTCTTGCCGCATGCGCCGGGACGGTGTCCGGGGATCATGTCGCCCACGACCGAGGTGGCGGGCTTGTAGACGCCGTTGTAGATGGCCTGGGTGATGCCCTTGCGGTCGATGGCCATGGAGATGGCCTTGCGGATCCGGGGATCCGCGAAGCGGGGGTCCTTCACGGGCAGGCCGAGGTAGTCCATGGTTCCGCTGGGACGTATGGAGAAGCGCTCGCCGAAGAGGCGCTTGGCCTGCATCGAGTTGGCGGCCGGGACGGTCGTCAGGACGTCGACGTTGCCGGCCTGGAGCTCGGTGAAGGCGGTCTCCCGGCTCGTGTAGATCTTGAAGTCGATGCGGTCGGCCATGGCTTTGCGGGGTCCGCCGTAGGCGGCGAACTTCTTCAGCTTGATCTTCTGGTTGCGCTCCCACTGTCCGTCGAGCTGGTAGGGGCCGTTGCCGATCGGCGCGATGTCGAAGACGTCCGGCTTGGCGACGGCCGTCTTGGGGAGGGGGGCGAAGGCGGGGAAGGACAGCAGCATGGGGAACTGGCCGAAGGGGGCCTTCAGGGTGACTCGCAGGGTCGTCTCATCGACGACTTCGAGCCCTGACAGGGTCCGGGCGGTCGGATTGGCGCCCTCTTTCGCCGGGTTGAGCGCGTCGTATCCCTTGATCTGGGCGAAGTAGTAGTTGCTGTCCCAGCCGTTCGGGCCGTAGGCGGCGGCGTTCCACGCGTCCGCGAAACTGGTGGCGGTGACCTTCTCGCCGTTGTGGAAGGTGGTGCCGGATCTGAATTTGACGGTCCAGACGACGTTGTCCTCGGTGGTCCAGGAGAGGGCGGCCAGCGGCTTGACGGTGCCGTCCTTCGGGTCGAGGGAGGCGGGCGGGTCGAAGAGTCCCTGCAGGACCTGCAGGGAGTAGCTGCTGGTGGTGCGACCTGGCAGAAGGTGGTCCGGCTCGGTCAGCGCGACCGAGTAGGCGCCGCCGGGCTTGCTGGACGCGTTGTTCGGCTTCGTCGGCTCTGCCGGGCCGCAGGCTGTGGCGACCAGAGCGAGGGTGAGGGCGACCGGTGCCGCCAGAGCGGTGGGGCGGGCGGTGTTCATGTGCACTGTGCTCATTTCGGGAAGGCGGTTCGCAGCCCTGAACGGGACGACTGACGGACGATTCGTGGAGTGGGGCCGGGGCGACACCGTAGGTATTCGGCCGCCGGGCAGACGATCGACGGATTGTCCAAGCTCCCTTCGGCATGGTGGACATCAGGTCGTTACCGGCTCGCGGCCTTCAGGGCGGAGCATGACTGCGCGCGGCGGTCGGCACGCGAATCCTGCGCCTGCCCGCTGAGGCAACGACCTGGTTCGCGTGCTCGACAAGGGGGTGACGATCACACCGGAGCCCAGAAGCCGAAACAGACGATACATATGGAGCGTTCCGGCCACCAGGCTCATGGCTGTTACTTGCGTGTGGATAGCCGCTCCCCCTCGCTTCACCTGCTGAGCGCCCCACGACGTCCAAAGCAGCACCGGCCGTCCCACAGGCCGACACCACTTCTCCCGCGGAGGCAGCCATGTCATCGAAAGACGCAACCGGTTCACCGCCCCGTCCCGCCCTCGACCGCCGAACGGTCCTCACCGCTCTCGCAGCGGCCGGTTGCACCGCAGCACTCGCCCCTGTAGCAGCTCATGCCGCCGAGCCCTCCGGCCCTTCCGCCAAGCGGCAGATGCGAGGGGTATGGATCGCGTCCGTGGTCAACATCGACTGGCCTTCACGCACGGGCCTCGACCCCGCCGCACAACGCGCGGAGTTCGTGAGGCTGGCGGACAACGCTCTCGCCCTGGGATTCAACGCCCTGTTCGTGCAGATCCGACCGACAGCCGACGCCTTCTGGCCCTCGCCCCTCGAACCCTGGTCGGAGTGGCTCACCGGTACGCAGGGGCAGGATCCGGGATACGACCCGCTGGCCTTCATGATCGAGACGGCGCACCAGCGGGGCCTTGCGTTTCACGCCTGGTTCAACCCCTACCGGGTCTCGATGCAGGCCGACCCGTCCCGGCTGGATCCTCGGCATCCGGCCCGCACGAACCCGGAGTGGACCCGTTCATACGGCGGCAAGCTCTACTACGACCCCGGCGTGCCGGCCGCCCGGCGCTTCTGCCAGGAGGCCATGCTCGACGCCGTCCGGCGCTACGACATCGACGGCGTCCACTTCGACGACTACTTCTACCCGTATCCGACAGCAGGTTCGGACTTCCCCGACGAGGAGACTTTCCGCATCCATGGGGCGGGCTACGCGGACAAGGCCGCCTGGCGCCGCGCCAACGTGGACCTCATGGTCCGCGAGATGCGGGACGCCGTACGCGCCATCAGGCCGAACGCACTGTTCGGTATCAGCCCTTTCGGCGTCTGGCGCAATGCCACCACGGATCCCCGCGGATCACGAACCGCCGCCTTCCAGTCCTACGACGGCCTGCACGCGGACACCCGCGGCTGGGTCGAGCGGGGTTGGCTCGACTACATCGCCCCTCAGGTGTATTGGCACATCGGACTGCCGGTGGCCGACTACGCCGTCCTCACGCCCTGGTGGGCCGAGGTGGTCCGGGACACGGACACCGAGCTGTGGATCGGGCAGGCGGTCTACAAGTCCGGGGCAGCCGGCCAGCCGGCGCCCTGGCAGGACGGCAAGGAACTCACGCGCCACCTGACGCTCAACGCCACACTTCCCGAAATCGGCGGTGACCTGTTCTTCAGCGCCAAGGATGTCCGGGCGGACCGCGTGGGAGACTTCGCCGCCATGCGGCTGGCTCACTGGCGAGAACCCGTTCTGGGCCCGTTGCCGGCACGCTTGGGCAAGCGGCCCCACCTGCTCCGCCCCGTCGTGAGGGTTCAGCGGGAACCCTCCACCGGTGCCGCCGTTCTCCGCATCTCCGCAGGTGCGCCGGGCAGCAAGCACAGTCCTTTCCGTTACGCGATATATCGCTTCGTGACCGATCCCGGCCCCCGTCCTCATGCCGGACACGCCACCCTTGTCGCGGTGGTCCCCGGCGGGGCACGAACCACCTACCACGATGGCGGAGCCCCGGCCGGATGTTGGTACGCCGTGGCGGCCGTGGATCGAATCCAGCGTCAAAGCAGGCTGTCGCGTCCTTCGCGCTGACATCGCCGATCGGCACGACCGTTCCTGATGCCGTCCGGGGACGGTCGGTGCCGCGCGGCTCCCACCGTGCTTCTCGGAGCCCTGTCCCGCCCTGCCACACTGCCGGCCACGTCACGCCCGACGCAGAGTGTTCTTCTCACCACCACGACCCCTGTGAGGTGAGCATGCCGGTGCGTCGTCCCGGACGATCTTCGCATCGGCCCTGGACACAAGGTCGACAGGCGGAAGTGCTTCGTGGACCATGCGTCCCATGCCTCTCACCGTTCGTGATCTGCTGGCCATTCCCTCCCTTCGACTCCGCCTGGTAGCCGGAAGTACGGGGCTCGGCCGAGTCGTTGAGGCAGCGCACGCCACCGAGAACACCCGTCCCGCGTCCTGGCTCGAGGGCGCCGAAGTGGTGATGACCAGCGGTCTTCTGCTGTCGGCTGACGAGAGCGACTACGCGGCGTACGTCGAAGAACTCAGCGCCGGCAAGGCAGCCGCCCTCATCGTAGGAGTGGGCCCGGGTCTCCCCCTGCAGACAGTGCCGCCCGTCTTGAGCCACCATGCGGAACAGGCCGGTATGCCCGTGCTCGCGGCGCCGTCGAGCGTCGCGTTCGCGGCCATCACCAAAGCCGTGTTCGCGGCGCGCGCGTCCGAGGAACGACGCCTGCTGGAGAAAACCCTTCGCACTCAGCGCCGTCTGTCTTCCGCAGCGGCTTCCAGTGACGGACTGACGGGACTGCTCTCGTCCTGGTTCCAGGCCGTGCGCTCGGGCGTTGCCGTCTGTGATGCCTCAGGACGCTTGCTCGGCTCGGCCGGGACCGACGGGCAAGAGCTCCTGACGAACGCTGCCACGGTGATCGAGACCGTAGCCCTGCACGGGTTGCGGGGAAGCGGTGGCGCCGACCTGCCGTGCGGCAGACTGGTGGTGCAGCCGCTCGGCACCACCAGGCTGCGCGGCTTCCTCATCCTGCTGAACGCGGACTCACCGGAAGTGCGGTTGCTCATCAGCGTCCTGGTGTCCTTGCTCTCGGTCGAGCTGGAACGCCGCCATTTGGCGGACGAGCCGCAACGCCGCCACCGGGCGGCCCTTCTCGCCCGGCTGTTCCAGACCGACATCACGGCCGAGCAGGCCCGGGCCTTGCTGCAGAGCGTCGGCGTCCCCTCCTCCACCATCCGGGCCGTGGCGGTGCTCGCCGCCGGCGATCCGGTCGAACTCGCGGCAGACCTCGCCCTGGCGGTGCCGGGAGGGCTGGCACGCGTGACCGGCGGCAGGGTGGAGATGGTCGTCTCGGAAAACCTGGACATATCGGCGGTGCTCCGCCGCTTCGCACCGGGCCGCCCGGCCAGTATCGGACCGGCGGTCGCCCCCCAGCACGCGGCCCTTTCGGTGCGCCAGGCAATCGCTCTCCTGTCCTCCAGCGCCGAGCTGGGGCGTCCTGTCAGCGCATCCGAGGCCGGTTCCGTCAGGCTCCTGCTCAGCCTTGGAAGTCCCGCAACGCTGGCGGCGTTCGCCGACACGGTTCTGGCGCCGATCGATACGGCCGACCCCGCGGGGGAGCTCATCGAAACCCTTCGGGTCTGGCTGGAGACCAACGGATCCTGGGCCGAGACCTCTTCTCTGCTCGGTCTGCACCGGCACACCGTCCAGAACCGCATCGAGAAGGTGGCCAGACTGACGGGACGACAGCAGGACCGAGCCGAAGACCGGGTCGACTTCTGGCTGGCGCTGACGGCCCGCGCGGTGGGAACACCCCTGCCCCATCAGCAGAGATAGAGGAACGCCATTCCCACACAGGGTTAAACAGTCCAAGCAACCTGCGGACGGATCGACATCCCGTCCATTTCAAGACGGTCGGGCTGGTTCTTACCGTACGTCTGCGGCCACGCTCTCCGCGAGCGGCCACAATGCTCCGCCCTCCTGGGAAACCCGCCTCCCGTGAGGTCGCCGGGGTCGGTAATCGTACGAGCAGAGAGGGCCGTTCATGGTCTCAGCATCCGCCACCTTCGCCAGGCGCAGTTCCCGTCACAGAGGCACGCGCGCAGCGTTCACCACGATCATCACTGTTCTTCTCCTGGGGTTGCTGTCCGCCGTCCCGGCCCATGCGGCCGTTCCGGACTGGCCTCTGCTGCGGAAGGGAGCGACCGGGAACGACGTAGCCAGCCTGCAGTTCCTCCTGCGCCAGCAGGGGGGAAGCGTCACGGCCAACGCCGACTTCGACGCACAGACCAAAAGCGCCGTGATCTCCTACCAGCAGAGCCAGGGCCTCGCGGCCGACGGCATCGTGGGACCGGCAACCTGGAGCAGACTGGTGGTTTCCGTCGCCCCCGGCTCCACCCAGGCAAACGCCGTTCGCGCCCTGCAGTTCCAACTCCGCAAGCACGGGTACGCCATCGCCGCCGACGGTGTCTTCGGGGAGGGGACCAGCGCCGCCGTCCAGGACTACAAGACGCAACACCGACTCACCGGCGGAACGACCGTAGGCCCCACGACCTGGCAGCATCTGCTCGGTTCACCGCCTGGATCCGGTGCTGTGGGCACCTACGCCTTCATCATCCCCCGCACCGCCGTCCACGACGGTCGCGAAAGCCTGCTGTGGCCCCATCACGACTACCCGGCCAGTGACATCGCGGTCGAGACGGGAACACCCGCGTACGCCATCACCTCCGGCACCGCACGCCTCAACGGCGGACTCGACGAATCCTGCGGTCTGGGCGTGGCGATCGACGGCGATGACGGCATCATCTACCAGTACTGCCACCTTGACAGCCGCAGCGTGAGTGACGGAACCCGCGTGACCGCCGGCCAACTGGTGGCACATACCGGTAACACCGGTAACTCCACCGGCCCTCACCTCCACTTCGGCATTTTCCGGCAGGGCGTGTCCGTCTGTCCTCAGCAACTGCTGATCGCCCTGTACGACGGCCTCACTCCGCCGTCCCCGTGGACTCTCCCGGCTTCCGGCTGCACCTCCTGACCACAGGGCGACCGCTGGGTGGGGATTGCCCACCCCCTCATGCCGGGCGCATATCGGCCGCTCCCCTGCCGACAGATGCTCGGCGCGTCCGTACAGAACGCCCTTCGAAGGGAGAGCCAGTGACGACGGACCCCTCGTTTCCACGACGAGCCGGCGCGGAGATCGACCTCGGCGCGCTGCGGCACAATGTCCGGACACTGCGCGCACGCATCGCCCCCCACGTCCAGCTGATGGCGGTGGTCAAAGCCGACGGCTATGGTCATGGCGCCGTCCGCTGTGCACGAGCGGCGCTCGTCGCGGGCGCGTCCTGGCTGGGCACGGCCACGCCTCACGAGGCACTCGCGCTGCGGGCCGCCGGCATCAGCGATGTACCGGTCCTGTGCTGGCTGTGGTCCCCCGGCGATCCGTGGGACCGAGGTATCGAGGCCGGACTCGACATGTCGGTGAGCGACATGTGGGCCCTTGACGAGGTGTGCGCGGCCGCCCGGTCCACCGGGAAGACCGCCCGCATCCAGCTCAAGGCGGACACGGGGCTGGGCCGCAACGGCTGTCAGCCCGCCCGTTGGCCCCGGCTCGTCGGCGAGGCCCTAAAGGCGCAGAGGGGCGGCTTGGTCAGGATCACCGGCCTTTGGTCGCATCTGGCCTGTGCGGATGCACCCGGCCATCCCTTGAACACCACGCAAGTAGATGTCTTCCGCTCGATGATCGAGCAGGCGGAGGAGGCAGGGGTCGAACCCGAGGTCCGGCACATCGCCAACTCGTCGGCGACCCTCACCCTCCCCGAGGCCCATTTCGACCTGGTCCGGACGGGCATCGCCATGTACGGACTCTCGCCGAGCCCCGGGATCGGCACCTCCACCCAGCTCGGCCTGCGGCCGGCGATGTCGCTGAGAGCGAGCATGGCCCTGGTGAAGCACTTGCCCGGTGGTCACGGCGTCTCCTACGGGCAGCGCCACATCACCGAGAACGAAACGGTCATCGGACTGGTCCCCCTCGGGTACGCGGACGGAATCCCCCGGCACGCCTCGGGCCGTGGCCCCGTCCTCATCGGAGACCACATACGCCAGGTGGCCGGGCAGATCGCCATGGACCAGTTCATGGTCGACCTCGGCGGCGACGAACTGGAGCCGGGCGCGCAAGCCGTCCTGTTCGGGCGGGAGAACCGGGGCGAGCCGACGGCCCAGGACTGGGCGGAGGCGGCCGACACCATCGTGTACGAAATCGTCACTCGGATCGGGACGCGCGTTCCGCGCGTGTACGCGAACGACCGACCCTGACCCGCGGGCAAGGCATCTTCCCACCCTCCGCACCACCCTCATTCGTGCCTCTTCGCGTACGGCACCGGCGGACGGCAGGCGGTGCCGTCACACGGCCAAGCCCGCCAGACCCCAGATCTTCCCTTCGTGCGCGGCATTCACGCCGAAGGGGCGCTCCATCCACCTCTCACCCAGGAGACGCAGCATGAAAATCCGGTCCGTCTTGACCGCACTGGCACTCGTCACCGGCGCACTGTTCGCTCCCGGTGTCGGCGTTCTCACCGCCACGGGCGACGCCTACGCCGTCACCAAGATCAGTCACACCACTGCCACGTCGATGTTCAGCACTTCCGGAATCACCTGGTCGTCCTCCGGAAACTGTTCCGACCGCAACAACCCCACCTGCACCTCCTTCGACCAGCTCAACCTCGCCACCGCCCAGGGCGCCCAGACCCTCAAGAACGCCAGCGGCTGCGCCCTGAACATCACCGGCGGCACCGAGACCGGGCACGCGAGCGGCACCTACTCCCACTGGAACGGCTACAAGCTCGACTTCAGCAAGTACACCTGCCTGGGCAACTACATCAAGAACACCTTCACCTACATCGGCGTGCGCGGCGACGGCTCTCCGCAGTGGAAGTCCGGCGCCGGCAACGTCTACGCCGACGAGGGCAACCACTGGGACGTGACCTTCTACAACTGCGGCGGCTGCTGACCCATGCCCCTCCGCCCGGTGGGCCCGTCCGGGCCCACCGGCTCGCGAAGCCACTGCGCCCGCAACCGTGAGCCATTGACCACACATGGAGGAACGTTGCCCCCCGAAATCTCCCGCCGCACCGCGCTGCTGACAGCAGTCGGCGGCGCACTCGCGATGTCCGCCCTGCACTCCGGAGCCGCACAGGCGGTGCCCCTTCCGGCGACGCCCCGCGCAAGGCCGTTCGTGACGACCCCCCGCGAGTCCGGTGCGCTCTACGACTCCGCCGCCGTCCGGACCGCGCACGCGGAGCCGCTGAACGCCGCCGTCGGCTGCGCTGCGGAACACGGAGGCAAGAGCTGATGGCCACGTTCGTCACTCGCGCCCAGTGGGGCGCCCGAGCCCCGAAGAGCGTCAGCAACGCCATCACTCCCGCGCAGGGAGGTGTGGCCGTCCATCACGTCGACGCGGTCAAGGTGGCCGAGGCCGATCACGCCGACTGCGCTGCCCAGGTACGGGGCATCCAGAACTACCACATGGACGGCAACGGCTGGTCGGACATCGCCTACAGTCACCTCGCCTGTGTGCACGGCTACCTCTTCGAAGGGCGCGGCGAGAACGTCCGCACTGCCGCCCAGGGCACCGCTCAGGGCAATGACGACTGGTACGCGATTTGCGCCCTGACCGGCGGCACCGGCAGCGACTACGACCCCGTCACCGCCGGCCTGATCGACGCCATCCGCTACGGGATCAACCGCCTGCGGGTGTCCGGCGGAGCCGCACAGGCGATCACCGGCCACCGCGACCACCACGCGACCGGCTGCCCGGGGAACCTGTACTCCCGCGTGCTCAGCGGCGAGGTCAACTTCGGCGGGGGCCCGCTGCCCTATCCGGGCATCACCTTCCGGCAGTCGCCGGTCACCGTGCACGCGAGCGTGGCGACCTGGCAGTACCGCATGAACAACGCGCACGGTTACGCCCTCACCGTGGACGGACAGTACGGCCCCGGATCCGACGCGGCATGCCGCAGCTTCCAGTCGCGCAGGGGCCTGACGGTGGACGGCGTCGTCGGGCCCGCCACGTGGGGAGCGACGCTCGCCTGAAGCCACGTCCCCATGAGGGTGCCGGTGTCCCGCACAGTGGTTCGGTGCGGGACACCGGCGCGCACCTTCCGGGCGTACGGTCGGTGGCTTCGCCCTCTGGCGTCGGGTCTGCGAGGTAGAGCCGAGCCCGGGGTGTGTGTCACGCAGTCGCTCAGGTGGCCGTCGGCGAACTGGGCGCCGACTCTGTCCTCCACCGCCCAGCCGGCAGGAAGCGCGCAGGTGGCCACGGCCTTCGGACAGGACGTTCGGCGGCACGGCTCGCTGTCGTAGTGCGGGCACACCGAGCCGGGCAGCAGACCCGATCCGTCGGCGAGGTGGGTCAGCGGGCCGAAGGAATCGGCGCGAGAACCCTCGGCCCAGCAGTTGGCACCGCGCTGATGCCGCACGGCAGGACACCGCGGTCGAAGGCTTCACGAAGCAGCCGGTCCACGCCGTGCACCCGCCGGACGACCGGCATGTCCGCGGTGCTGCCCTCACCCACGTAGATCACGTCCTGAGAGAGCAGGAACACCACAGGGCCTCGTCGACGAGTTCTCGCCGGAAAGACTCCAGGACGCCTGCCTCGCCTGAACGTGACCGGAACGCCCTGAGAAACCGCTCGACGCAACGGAGAACGTCACCGCCGGCTGTCGGAACGCATGGTCCTTGCGGAGGTGCCCGGCACAATCCGCGTCGTAACCGCACTGCCGGCGGCGCTGACCGGTGCGACGGTACTCGACGCCGTGGTCACCTCCGCCGAAGCAGACCGGGAGCTGCACCAAGAACACATTCGGCTCTATCTGCGTAGGCCCTCTACTGCGCCCTCTCAGGGGGCCTGGGCAGATTCCGTAATAGGCGGTACATTCGATCTCTGAAACTCGCTGATCTGAAACGTGGCGCGCCGGAGGACTCGGCCTCGACGGCTGCCGTTCGCCTCGGTGATCCCACGACGCAGAAGGGAAAGCCATGAGCCCCACGCTGGCCGACGAGATCCGCAGTCGGCTTGGAGAGCTGAGTCCCGCGGAGCGTAAGGTCGCGCGGGTACTGCTGGCGGGGTATCCGGCCGCTGTCTTCGAGACGGTCGCCACGATCGCGGAGCGGGCCAGCGTGTCGGCACCCACGGTACTGAGGTGCGCCTCCCGGCTGGGCTACCGGGGCTTTCCCGATCTCCAGGCCGCTCTCCGCTCCGAGCTCGACGCGCGCAACGCCTCACCGATCACCCTCTACACGGCCGCAGAGACGTCGAAGCACGAGCGGACGGAGGCTTCGCAGGACACCGACACCACCCGGCTCGGTGCACGCTCGTCGCTCGTGCGACAGGCCGTCGCCCAGACCTTCGACGAGGTGTCGGCACACGAGTTCGAGGACGCTGTCGGCCTCCTCGCCGACCCCCGGCGTCGCGTGCACGTGGGGGGCGGACGGTTCACCCATCTGATGGCTGAGTACCTGGGCCTGCACCTGATGCAGTTCCGCGACCAGGTGAGCTTCCTGCCACACAAGGACGTGGAGCGGGCCTCCTTCCTCACGCAGCTCACCCGGCGCGACGTCACCGTGCTGTTCGACTTTCGACGTTACGAGGCCGACAAGACGCTGATTGCCGAACTGGCCCGGGAGCGGGGTGGCAAGGTCATCGTGTTCACCGACCCGTGGCTCTCCCCCGCCGCCGCCCATGCGGATGTCGTCCTCATCACCCAGGTCTCCTCGGATTCCCCCTACGACAGCCTCGTCCCGGCCCTGGCGGTCGTCGAGGCACTCGTCGCCGCCGTCCTCGACCGGGTCGGCGGCAGCGGCCACGAGCGCATGAAGGAAGCGGAGAGGGTCGCCCGGCGCACCGGCCTGCTGTGAGCGGATCGCGTGTCACGGTCCGGTCGGCGACGTGAAAGGTGCCGGCCCCCCTTCCGGGGGTCGGCACCGTGTCGTTCGGCCGATCAGCGCGGCGCGATGTCGATGCGCAGGGAGATGAGCGTGCGGGCGTCCGTGCCGTCGCCGGTGAAGGCGGCGAATCCCCGTCCCTTGGTGAACGTCACCGTGAACTGCGGCCCGCTCTCGAACGTGGTCGCGGTCGCGCTGTTCTGCGCGCGTGTCGAGGCGAGCGCCCGCGCGGTGGTCCGGAAGGCGTACGGGGTGCCGTCGTGGTTGGCCGCCGAGTGGAAGACGTCGGTGTTGACGGGCACGGGCGCCGTGCCGAGGGGCTTCAGGGGCTGCTTGGCGGGGTGGACGCGCGGCGCCCAGGTGCGTGCGTCGTACTGGTCTCCGTCCGTGAGGTAGCTGTACCGGGCCCGGCGGAGGGACCAGCCGTCCGCGGAGTCGTACGCGCGGGCGTCGCGCAGGTCCAGAACGGCGACACCGTTCGGCCCGAGGACGCTCAGGTACTCACGTGAGCTGCCCGGCCGGTCGACCACGAGGGCGGTGTTCTCCTCCAGGGCGTAGACGCGGTCGTGGCCGGTGTCGGAGGCGAGACGCAGCGCCCGGCCCTCGCGTCCGTAGGCGCCCGTGTGGGTGTCGACGAGCCCCGACCGGAGGAAGCCGAAGCCGCCCTCGGGGAGGTAGCCGAGGCGCGTCGGGTCGTCGAAGTAGCCGGGGGCGCTGCCGTCCCTGAGCCCCTCGTAGGACTCGCCGCCGGTGACCATGTCGCGGCCTGAGGCGATCTGGGCGCCCGCGGAGGACCCGGCGACGACGGCGCCTCGGGCGAGCTTGGCGCGGATGGCGGCCAGGACCTTGGAGTCCCGGTGCGCGTCACCGCGCAGCAGAGTGGTGACGTAGCGGTACTGGTCGCCGCCGCCGAAGAAGAAGCCGGTCATGGAGTTGATCTGCGCGACGACGGCGTCCGAGTCGGCGTTGGCGACGTGGTCGATGTCAAGGGGGATCCACTGGGCGTCGGCGGCGCCGTGCCGCTTGAATACATCGGCGTAGTAAGCGCCGTTGCAGGCGGAGTTGCTGCACTGCTCGGGGTCGTCCGCGTGCGGGTCCTGGCTCTCGGGCACGGAGGCGGCGGTGATGATCCCGATACGGGCGCCGGGGCCGCCGGCCCGCTTGATGATCTCGCCGTAGACCTGGGTGTTGCTCTCCTTCAGGGCTCCGCCGACCAGGATGAGGGACCCCGCCTGGGGCCGGGCCTTCGGGGCGTCGGCGAGGGCGGGGGAGCAGACCGAGAGGAGGGATACGGCAAGGGCGCAGGCGAGGACGGTACGGCGTGCGGGTGCGGAAGGGACGCGCATGGTGACTCCGTCGAGGGGTGTGTGGATGGCGGGATGGGGCCGGAACGCGTGGCCGGGCCCGTGGCGGACGCCTTCTGGAGTTTCGGCGCCGTACCCGCAGCGGAGGGGAGCGGAGTTTCCCGTTGCTGTGCGTAGGCGGCGCCGGGGCGGCGTCGGTGTGGTTCAGGTGGCGCCGGCCGTACCCAGGGAGGCGATCAGGTCGGCGAGGAGGGCGATGCGCTGCGGGACGCTGGTGACGTCGAGCCACTCCTGGGGCGTGTGGTCGGCGCCGCCGACCGGACCCAGGCCGTCGAGGACGGGAATTCCCGCGCCGGCGATGAGGTTGGCGTCCCCCACTCCACCGGTGGCGGCGGCGCCCAGCTCGATGCCGGCCGCTCGGGCCGCGTTGCGCGCGTGGTAGAACATCCGCCGTGAGGCGGGGGTGTCCTCCATCGGCGGGCACAGGTCGAGTTGCTCCATCTCGACCGTGACGCCGGGGACGCCGGGCTGGTCGGCGGCTTCGCGGATGGCCCGGGTGACGCGCTGGATGTCGGCCGTCGTGGCGGCGCGTACCTCGATGCGCAATTCCGCCTGGGGGCAGACGATGTTGGCGCGGGTGCCGGCCCGGACGATGCCGACGTTGACGGTGACGTCGTCCCAGTGGCCGTTGAGGGCCTGGAGGGCGACGGTCAGGTGCGCGGCGGCGAGGGCGGCGTTGGCGCCGCGTTCGGGTTCGATGCCGGCGTGGGCCGCGCGGCCGGTGACGGTGAGGAGGAAGTCGGCGACGCCCTTGCGGGCGATGACGAGGTCGCCGTTCTCGCGGGCGCATTCGAGGCCGAGGCCGAAGTGCACGCCGCCGGCCGTTTCCTCGATCAGCGGTCGGCTGGCGGGTGAGCCGATCTCCTCGTCGGGCGTGGCGAGCAGGACCAGCTCGTCGTAGGCGTCGATGCCGAGTTCGCCGAGGATCTCCAGAGCCGTGAGTCCGGCGAGGAGACCTCCCTTGTCGTCGCTGACGCCTGGGCCGTATGCCGTGGAGCCGTCGATCCGGAAGGGGCGGGTGGCCGCGGTGCCGTTCTCGAAGACGGTGTCCATGTGGCCGGCGAGGAGGACCCTGCGTCCGCCCGCCGACTCGGGCAGATTGCCGCGTAGGCGGCCGACGAGGGCGTCACCGGTCCGGTGCCCGTCGGGCGTGGACGGGAAGCGGACCCGTTCCACTGCGAACCCGAGCCGTTCGAGCCTGCGCTCGACCCAGTCGGCAACCCGGTTGACGCCTTCGGCGTCGTAGGAGCCGGAGTCGATGGAGACGAGCTCTTCCAGATCGCGCAGGTAGTTGCGGCGGCGGGCGCGGGCCAGGTCGAGGAGGTCGTCGAGCCTCTCCTGCCGGCGGACAGGCGCGTTCACAGGACCTTGGACAGGAAGGCGCGGGTGCGGTCCTGCTCCGGTTCGACGAGGACCCGGCGGGGGTCGCCGGCCTCGACGACGACGCCCTCGTCCATGAAGACGGCGGTGTCGCCGACCTCGCGTGCGAAGCCGATCTCGTGGGTGACGACGACCATGGTCATGCCGTCGGCGGCGAGCTGTCGCATGACGTCGAGGACGTCGCCGACGAGTTCGGGGTCCAGGGCGGAGGTCGGCTCGTCGAAGAGCATCAGTTTGGGCTTCATGGCGAGCGCGCGGGCGATGGCCACGCGCTGCTGCTGTCCGCCGGACAGCTGGGCGGGGTAGTGGCCGGCACGGTCGCCCAGACCCACCCGTTCGAGCAGGGCGTGGGCCTGTTCACGAGCCTCCGCCCGCGCCACTCCGGCGACCTTGACGGGGGCCTCCATGACGTTGTCGAGGGCCGTCATGTGCGGGAAGAGGTTGAAGCGCTGGAAGACCATGCCGATGTCGCGGCGGCGGTCGGCGACCTCGCGTTCGCGGAGCTCGTACAGCTTGTCTCCCTGCTGGCGGTAGCCGACGAGCTCGCCGTCGACGGTGAGCCTGCCGCCGTCCACCCGCTCCAGATGGTTGATGCAGCGCAGGAAGGTGGACTTCCCGGATCCGGAGGGACCGAGGAGGCAGCAGACCTGGCCGCGTTCCACGGTGAGGTCGATGCCCTTGAGGACCTCCAGGCTCCCGAAGTGCTTGTGTACGCCCTCGGCGCGCACCATGGGGGTGCTCATCGGTTCTGCTCCTTGCTGTTCTTGCCGAGCCGCTCCACCGTTCCGCCGAGGAGGCGACGGAAGGGCGAGACGTGTCCCGCGCGGGTGGTCCCGCGGCCGTAACGCCGCTCCAGCCAGGCCTGGGGCACGCTGAGGAGGGTGACGAGGGCCAGGTACCAGATGCTGGCGACGACCAGCATGGGGATGACCTGGTAGTTCTGGGCGTACACGTCCTGGATGTTGGACATCAGGTCGTGGGCGGAGATGACCGAGACGAGTGCGGTCATCTTGAGCATGTTGATGGTCTCGTTGCCCATCGGCGGGATGATCACGCGCATGGCCTGCGGCAGGACGATCCGGCGCATGGTGAGCGCGGGCCGCATGCCCAGTGAGTGGGCGGCCTCGGTCTGGCCGGGGTCGACGGACTGGATGCCGGCGCGGACGATCTCCGAGGCGTAGGCCGCCTCGTTCAGGCCGAGGGCCAGGAGGGCGGCGATCGCCGGCGTCAGCAGCGCGTTGGTCTCGGCCTGGAAGAAGGTGATGTCGGTGAAGGGGACGCCGATCTTGACGTATTTGTAGAGGGCGGCGGCGTAGCCCCAGAAGATGATCTGGACGAGCAGCGGGGTGCCGCGGAAGACCCAGACGAACGCGTTGGCGAGACCGTAGAGCACGGGGCTGGACGAGAGCCGCATGACGGCGATCAGCGTGCCGAGGGCCAGACCGAGGAGCATAGCGGCGGCGGTGAGCCAGAGGGTCGTCGCCAGGCCGTCGAAGATGAGGTCGGCGAAGAGGTAGTCGCCGACGACGTCCCAGTGCAGGTTGTCGTTCTTGGCGAGGGAGCCGATCAGTCCGACGAGGGCGAGGACCGAGGCGACGGCCGCGATCCAGCGCGCGTAGTTGCGGACGGGGACGATCTCGAGTTCCCCGGTGGGGGGCCGGTCCGTGGCGGTGGTGCTCTGCGGGACCTTGGTCGTGCCGGCCATCTTTAGTCCACCGCCGCGTTCTTGGTGGCTTCCTTCACCGCGATGGACGGGACGCCGTACTTGTTGTAGATCTTGGTCAGGGTGCCGTCGTCGATGAGGGACTGCAGCGCCTTCTGGATGGCGTCCGTCAGCTCGGGCAGCTGCTTGCTGACCGCGATGCCGTTGGGCGAGGCGTTGTAGCCGCCCGGGGCCGCGGGGTCCTCGACGAGGTCGAAGGCCTTGCCGCTGTCGGCCGTCTTGGCGACCCAGCCGGCGGCCGGCTTGGTCAGCACCTGGGCGATCACCTTGCCGGAGCGCAGCGCGAGCTGGGCGTCGGAGTCCTTGGGGAAGGTCTGGATGTCGATCTTCCCCCTGCCCGCCTTCACGCAGGCGTCCTGGTGGGACTTGAGCAGGTCGAGCTGGTTGGTCGCGGCCTGGACGGCGACCTTCCGTCCGCACAGGTCGTCGAGGGTGGTCACCTTCGCCGGGTTGCCGTCGCCGACGAGGACGCCCGAGCCGGACTGCGAGTAGTCGACGAAGTCGACGACCTGCTGGCGCTCCTTGTTGTCCGTGATGGCGGACATCGCCACGTCGAACTTGCCGGCCTGGATGGCGGGGACGATGCCGTCGAACTTCTGGGGGGAGAAGGCGAAGGTCACACCCAGCTTGGCGCCCAGGGCCTGGCCGAGGTCGTAGTCCAGACCGGTCAGGGCGGTCTCGCCCTCCTTCACGTACATCTCGAAAGGCGGGTAGGGGACGTCGGTGGCGACCCGGACCTTGCCGGCCTTCCTGATCTGCTCCGGCAGCATGTCGTGCAGGGCCTGGTCCTTCACGACCTCGACCCCGGCGACCGAGACCCGGCCGTTCGCGACGGGAGCGGGGTCGGAGTCTCCGCAGGCGGACAGGGACACGAGCATGGTCGCCACGACGGCGGCGGCCGCGGGGCGTGCGATAAGAGTGTTCATCACCTGGAACCTCTCGGTGGCTTTCTGCCGGCGGAGTCTGATCGCCAGGCACTGCTGCGAAGTTACAGAGGAACCCATTGAAAGGCTAGATGTAAGTCTCATTACGTTCATGTAACGAGGTTTTCAGCCTTGCCAGCAGAAGGCTTTGGGTGCTTTTGGCACGTATTTTTGGCCCAATCCCATCGGACGGCGCACTGTTCCGGACTTACATCTTCTCGATCACGAGCATTACTTGTATGTTCCGCTACCAATCCTGCGGCCCACGTCTGGTGGCCGCAGCATCGAGTTCGCCCCTTCTCAGGAGTGCACATGACACACCGTCCCTTCAGGGCCCCCGCAGCAGCCGCCGTCGTCCTCACCGCGATGGCCTCCGTATTGATGGCGCATCAGCCCGCGCAGGCGGCGGCCGACCGGATCCGGCTCGGCAGCGCGTCCGACGTCAGCCGCAGCGCATGGAACGGCCCGGCGTTCACGATGAACGGCGCCGGCGGCATCGTGACGGCTTCGATGACCCGGGCCATCGACGAGATCCGCGGCGGCACCGGGGCTCTCGACGTGGTCGTCCTGGCCGGGTCGGCGCCGACCTCAGGCAGCAAGACTCCGGAGTGCGACACGATCACGGGGTTGGCCGGGGTCAACTCCTGCACGACGTGGACGCTCACCGCCGCCGCCGACGGGAACAACAGCCAGCTGAACACCGACGTCCGCAACGCCGAGTTCGTCTACTTCGCCGGCGGCGACCAGTGCCGCTACACCGCGTGGAAGGGCACCGCGCTCGAAGCGTCCGTCGAATCCGTCGTCGCCAAGGGCGGCGGCTCCGGCGGCGGAAGCGCCGGCCACCACATCAACAGTCCCCTCGTTTACGACGCCTGCAACGGCAGCATCACCAGCGCGGAGGCTCTCGCCAACCCCTACGACCGGTACGCCAGCTTCACCACCGGCATGTTCGAATGGGCGAACTACGGAGCCGTCATCAACGACTCCCACTTCGTGACCCGCGACCGCATGGGCCGCACCATGTCCTTCCTCGCACGCGCCGTGAAGGACGGCCTCGCCCCCGGCGGCTCCGCCTGGGGCGTCGGGGTGGAGGAGGGCGGCGGGTCCCTGTTCCTCGACCGCAACGGCATGGCGACGCAGTACGGCAAGGACGCCTACGTCGTCCTCGCCGACCACCAGCCGGAGCAGGCCGTCGACCGCAAGCCGCTCACCTACAGCGGCTTCAAGATCTGGCGTCTGACGCCGGGCTCCACCTTCGATTTCAAGAACCGCCCCACCTGCGGCTACTACCTGCGCAGCGTCACGAACGGCGTGGCCGACGCCAACCTCTACAACGGGACGCCCGTGACCGACTGCGGCACCCAGGGCGGCGGGTCCACGATCACGGAGAGCGAGCCCAACGACACCCGCGACGCAGCCGACGACGCCACCACACTCACCTCTCCCGGCACCCTCACGGGCAACATGAAGTCGACCAGCGACCGCGACTACTTCAAGGTATCCGTGACAGCCGGACAGAGCGTCTCGGTGAACTGCGCCGTGCCCTCCGCCTACGACGCCGACGTGTACTGGCTCGACGCGAACGGCAGCACCCTGACCCGCTCGGTGAACGACGGGGCGGGCACCGACGAATCCCTGTCGTTTACCAGGACCGCGACCGGGTCGGGCACCTACTACCTCGACGTGGAGGCCTACAGCGGCTCCGGCCCGGCCGCCTACGCCTGCACCCTCACCAGAAGCTGAGTCAGTCGAGTCCCGCGGGACCCCGCACAGGCGGCCGGGCCCCGCGGGCATCCCGTACCGCACGTGACGTCCCGGCCGGGTTCAGCTCGGCCGGGCGAGACGCCACGGATCGAGCAGCTCGTCGAGTTCGCCGTCGGTGAGCAGCTGCTCGCGGGCCGCCAGCTCACGGACGGACACCCCCGACTCCCGGCACTCCCGGGCCAGGGCCGTGGACCGCTGGTAGCCGATGACCGGGTTCAGAGCGGTGGCGAGGCCGGCACTCCCCTCCACCAGAGCGCGCAGGTGCCCCTCGTTCGCCTCGATACCGGCGACGCAGCGCTCGGCCAGGAGCCGGCAGGCGGCGGCCAGCCGGTTCGCGGAATTGAGCAGGTGATGGACCATCAGGGGCTCGAAGGCGTTCAGCTGGAGCTGACCCGCCTGGGCCGCCGCACAGACGGCGGCGTCCATGCCGATGACGTCGAAACAGACCTGGTTCACGGCTTCGGGCACCACCGGATTGATCTTGCCCGGCATGATGCTCGACCCGGCCTGGAGCTCTGGCAGCCGAATCTCGCCGAGGCCCGCTCCGGGACCTGAGGCCAGCAGTCTGAGGTCGTTGCAGATCTTGGACAACCGTACGGCGAACTGGCGGAGGGCGCCGGAGAGCCGGACGAATCCGCCTATGCCCTGTGTGCTCTCCACCAGGTCGCGGGCGGGACGGACCGGCACGGACGCGACGGCTTCGAGGTGGGTGACCGCCAGACGGGCGAAACCCTCGTCCGCGTTGAGGCCGGTACCGATCGCCGTGCCCCCGAGGTTCACTTCCAGAAGGGAAGCCGCTGCCAGGCTGATGAAGTCGGCGTCGTCCCGTACGGTGAGGGCGAATGCGTCGAACTCCCGGCCCAGCGTCATCGGCACGGCGTCCTGCAGCTGGGTGCGCCCGAGCTTCACCGTCTTCGCGAAGCGACCGCCCCGTTCGCCGAAGGCGTCGCGCAGCACGGTCATCGCATCGAGCAGCCGCCCCGCAGCGGCGTACACCGCCAGCTTGGCCGCCGTGGGATACACGTCGTTGGTGCTCTGGGACCGGTTCACGTCGTCATTGGGGTGCAGGTGCTCGTAGCCGCCCCGCGGGTGCCCCAGGATCTCAAGCGCCCGGTTGGCAATGACCTCGTTGGCGTTCATGTTCGCCGAGGTGCCGGCACCGCCCTGGAAGACGTCCACGACAAACTGGTCGTGGAGACGGCCCCCACGGATCTCCCGGCACGCCGCCACGACGGCCCTGGCGCGTTCCTCGGAAAGAGTTCCCAGCTCCAGGTGGGCCAGTGCGGCCGCCTCCTTGACCGCGGCCAGTGCGACGACGAGTTCGGGATGCGACGAGACGGGGATGCCCGTGAGGGGGAAGTTCTCCAGCGCGCGCAGGGTGTGGATGCCCCAGTACACGCCTTCCGGCACCTCTCGCACACCAAGAAGATCACGTTCTTCGCGTCGCATGTCCCGCCCCTCGCTGTCGGCACGGGCGGCTCGCGCCACCCGACAGGAAGTATCATTCATTACAGATGGGGCGCGCAATACATTCAAAGAATTACTTATTACAATGAGGGTCGCAGAAGACCGCGAGCGGTCCACCGCCATCGGCGGTCCTGCCCGGCTGGAAGGGCGAGCCGCGTACCGGGAAGCGGGCCCGCATCGCAGCAGAGGCTTCCTGGCTGCATCTGCTCTCGCACGGCCGTTCCCGCAGCCCCACCGGCTCGCCGCGCAGGTTCGGCGGTGAGGACGTCGAGGGCGGGGAACGGCTCGCCCAACACCAGCGCGTCCGGTTCGACCACAGGCACGCGGGCGAAGCCGGCGCATGCCGCCCGGCAGCTCCTTGGGGTGGGCGGGATCGAAGCCGACGAGGTCGCCATGATCGGCGGCGGTGCCGGAGCTGAGCGGGATGAGAACCGGCCGGGTGAGGGCACTGGCCGCGGTCGGCGCACCGTTCACGCCGGCCGGGGCGGCAAGGCCGGCTTCCCCGTAAGCGCCATCGGACTGCCCCGCTCGCGACAGGCCTCGCCACGGCCACCGCATCCCGCTCCCGAACCAGCACTGCGCGCCCTCTGGATCCGGGAGCGGCACAACGTCTTCCACCGGCTGCGCAGAGCGGACCGCCAGCCCTACTGCGGCAACCTCAAGCCGCTGCTCGAAGCCCACGCCGAGCACCTGGCCAAGGCGATCGGAACGGTCCGTGGCAGGGACGGCGACGGCAAGTCTGTGGCTCCCCACATACCCGTTGATCTTGCCCCGAGTAAAGAGGGTGCTTCCCGGAAGTGCCGTCAGGCGTGCGCTGCGGTCGCCCCGATGTCGGGGTCGGCGGTGCGGGTTTGCCTGCGGCGGCGGACCTTGGCTGCGGTCAGGATTGCGGTGGCAGTCAAACCGGCGGTGATGGCGAGTGCGGGGCCGCCGAGGGCGATGGCGTGCTGGATGGATGTGGCCGCGGCGTATCCGGCGCCGGCTTCCGCGCCGGCCCACAGGGGTGCGGCGAGCAGGCTGTAGGGGGCGATGCTGCGGTAGGGCATCCGGGTGGCGCCTGCCAGGTGCGGGGCCAGGGTGCGTACGACGGGTACGAACCGGGTGAGGAAGACGGCCTGGCCGCCGCGTCGTGCCATGAGGGCATCGGCGCGCTGCCAGGCGCCGGCGGGGATGCGGCGGCCCAAGCGGCCGGTGCGCAGGCGGTTGCCCAGCAGGTGACCGGTGCGGTGGCCGAGGGCGTCACCGGTCACGACCGCGCACGAGGTGGTGGCGATGACCAGGATGAGGTTCAGCTCGCCGGCGCGGGCCAGCGCGCCGGCGGTCAGCAGCAGGGTCAGGGTGGGGACGAATGCGCCGATCAGTAGTACGGATTCGGCGAGCACCGCAGCGGCCAGGAGTGCGTAGGCGGTGGGCGTGGGGACCTGGCTGATCAGAGTGGTCAGCGCGTTCATCGGCTCGCACCGACCGTGGTGGCCGACGAAACCGCTGGGACCGTGGAGGCGGCCGAGTGGGCGGGTCGGCGCAGCTGCCAGACCTTGGCCGGGGGCAGGTTGCCCCACACGCTCCAGCAGCCGGTGGCATACCGGCGCTGGTAGCCTGCCAGGACGTCTTCGACGGCACGGTGGCGGCGGGCTTCGGCAGGGAAGGCGGTCAGGGTGCGGGCGTAGCGGGTGCCGCGGTAGGCGAAGTAGGTGAGCGTGCCGCCGGGCTCCAGCAGTTCCAGGTACCGGTCCATGATCGTCTCGACCTGGGCGGGGGTGAAGTTGGTAAAGGGCAGGCCGGAGACGATCACGTCGTAGCGGCGGCCGGTGTCGAGGCGCTCGACAAGGGTGTGGTGAACCCGGACCCGCTCACGTTCACCGGCCAGACGCGGGTGGGAGCGGACGAGACGGTGCAACTGGGCGGCGAAGCGGGGGTTGGCCTCGACGATGTCCAGCCGGCTGCCCGGGGAGAGCCGGAGGATGAGGGTGCGGGTGACCGAGCCGGTTCCCGCGCCCACCTCCAGGACGTTCAGGGGCCGTGCGCCGTGCTCGTCCACCGGGTCGGTGAGCAGGCGGCCCAGGGCCTTGCTGCTGGGGGTGATGGCGCCGGTGGCGCGCAGGTCGCGGGCTGCTTCGATGAGGAACATCCAGCCCTCGGCGTTGCGCTGCGCGAGGACACGATCGTGTGAGGTGGTCCAGTTGTCCATGGCTTCGACGCTAAGGACGGGCTCATCCCTGTGGATCGTCCCTTGTGCGACCGTGCTCCCCTACGAAAGTAGGGGGTCGCCAGGGCAGAACGTCGGCGGTGGAAGCAGCGGCCTTCTGCCTACGCTGCACAGGTGGAACAGGAACGAAACCGCGGATGGGCCGTGTACGGGCGCTACGCGCTGGTGGTGCTGCTGACCCTGGGCGCTGTACAGAACATGGCCATGTCCAGCGGAGGTAATTACGTCACCGTCCGCAGCGCGGTGGTTCTGGCGTGCGGGCTGGCTCTGCTGTCGGGAGGGCGGCTGTGGTGGTGGCTCGCTCCGGGTCTGACCACGGTGGCCGCGGGCGTGTGGGGGTGGCCCGTGCTGCCGTTGTTCGTGATCGCCCTGTTCGATCTTGCCGACCGGCGGCGCGTACGGGCGGCCGTGGTCTGCTCGGCCGTGGCGCTCGCCGGTAATGCCGTGCTGAGTCCGGCCGCGTCCTTGTGGATCCCGCAGCGGTACGGCGCGATGCTCTTCCTGCTGCTGGCCGTGATCGGCGGGCTGTGGAGGGGCAACCGGCGCCGCCTGGTCCAAGCGCTGAACGCCGAGGTGGAACATCTGCGGACCGAGCGGGAACTGCGTGAGCAGGCCGCGCGGATGGCGGAGCGTTCCGCGATCGCGGCGGAGATGCACGATGTGCTCGCCCACCGGCTCAGCCTGATCGCCCTGCACACCGGCGTGCTGGCCACCAAAAAGGACACATTGCCCGATCCTGTTGTCGAACGCCTCAGTCTGCTGCGCACCGCCTCGACTGAGGCCCTGACCGACCTGCGCGACGTACTCGGCGCCCTGCGCACCACCGAGACCCTGTCTGCCGCCAATCAGCCCGCACCGGTCCTGCGCGACGTCGAAGAGATGATCGAGCAGGCGCGGTCGGCCGGACAGACCATCAGCGTGACCGTGGAGGGCAGCCCCGCGCAGGCGCCCGCTTCCCACCGGCTGGCCGTCTACCGGCTGGTCCAGGAGGCGCTGACCAACGCCCGCAAGCACGCCCCCGACGCACCGGTGGGCGTCCGTATCACCTATGCCCCACCCGCCACCCTGGTTGAGGTCACCAACCCGCCCGGCACCGGCCTGACCGGCCTCCCGCCGGTTCCCTCCGGCTTCGGCCTGATCGGCCTGCGCGAACGCGTCGAAGCACTCGGCGGACATCTCCATGCCGGGCCCGGCGGCGCCGGCGCCTGGCGTCTGGCCGCCCGCATCCCCCACCCCGTCACCGAACAGAACGGCCCCGATTCGTGATCCGCGCCATGGTCGTCGACGACGACGCCCTCGTCCGCCTCGGACTGACCGACCTCCTCGACAGCGACGACACCATCGAGGTCGTCGCCCAGGCCACCGACGGACTCCACGCCATCGAGCAGGCCACCGCCCACCGCATCGACGTCGCCCTGGTCGACGTCCGCATGCCCCGCATGGACGGCATCACCGCCACCAAACGCCTGCGCGCCCTGCCTCACCCGCCGAAAGTCATCACCCTGACCACCTTCGACCTCGACGAGTATGTCTATGACGCGCTGGCCGCGGGAGCCGATGGCTTCCTCCTGAAGGACACCGACCCGGCCGAAATCCTGCGCGCCGTCCACCTGGTCGCCGCCGGCTCCGCCATGCTCCACCCCACGGCCGCCCGCCGCCTCATCGACCGCTACCACCACGCGGGCCAGCCCCAGGCAACGGCTGCTCGCGCGCGCCTCGAACACCTCACTCCCCGCGAAGGCGATGTCCTGGCGCTCCTGGCCCGTGGCGACACGAATGCCGACATCGCCACCCGCCTCAACATGCGAGAGAGCACGGTGAAAGCACACGTCAGCCGCATCCTCTCCGTTCTGGAGGTCACCAACCGAGTCCAGGCGGCCCTCCTCGCCCGCGATGCCGGCCTCACCTGATCCGCACCCCTGCCTGCTCGAGCCCCCGTCGTCGAGTCCCGGACATTTCGGGTCGAGCGGTGGACGCCGGCTCCCACAGGGCCCTCCGTGGTCGCGCCCGCTCCACGCGCGAGGACCGCTCTCCGGGGGCGACCGCCGCCGGTCCGGGACCGGATGAGGCCGGTCCGTGAGCCGGAGGCGTACTTCCGCGGTCCTCTGAGGGGGAAGGCCGTCCCCACGTCAGTGGTGAGTGCGTCCGGCCGGGCCGGAGCCGGCACGTCACCTTCGGTCGGGTCGGCCGATCTGGAGCGTCAGCGTGTCGAAGGGGGCCAGGTGCCAGGTGCTCTCCGCGGTGCCCTGGAGCACCGCCTGCCGCCCTGTGTGCTGTTCATCCAGCCGGACAGGAAGGAGGAGCGTGCCGGCCGGTGCGGTGACGCGGGCCTCGCACGCCGCAGGGGTGGGATTGCTGAGGCGGAGGATCAGGCCGTCGCGGTTCTCGGCGGGCTTGAGCGCGGCCAGCAGCGCACCGTCGACGCGGATTGCGCCAAGGCACGATTCGGCTGTGGTTCCCGGCCGCAGCTGCCAGGCGCGCAGAGGTGTACGGAAAACGGCAGCCCGGCGGGTGAGACCGGTGTCGGTGGCGGCGGCGTCCTCGAGGGCGAGCGCGAGGTCGAAGGTCTGCGGGCCCCGGCACTGTGCTTCAGGGGTCGCGAGCATCGGTCCGGCTCCGGTGGTGCGGCTGCGCAGGTCGAAGCGGGAGAGCCAGCCCACGGACCTCAGGAGGGTGACCACGATCTCCTGCTCCGCGCCGGTGGCCGTCTCCGTGCCGGTGAGCGCGCGCATCTCGGGGAGGCCGAGGGCGAGGACCGCTGTGCGGTCCGTGCCGCGTCCGACCACGCCGAGGCTCTGCACGGGAGCAGAGCCGCAGACGGCTTCGTGGCCCCGGTCGGTGGGCAGCGGGCCGAAGCCGGGGCGCACGGGGCGTTCGATCAGGCACCACTGTCCGTCGCCGGTCCAGGTGTCCGCGGCCCGGGCGGTGGGCGCGTGGAAACGCAGCCGGTGGTCCCGGGCCGTGTTGTCGAAGGTGATGTGCCAGCGCAGCAGTGGGTCGCCCTGCCAGCGCGTGACCTCGATCCGTACCGGAATCGCGGTGGTCTGCTCGCTGCGGCTTTGGCGATCGGGGGCGAGTTCGATGGACAGGTCGAGTACGGCGTCGAGTTCGAGGACGGTGCGTACGGCTGAGGTGCGGGTGCGGGATGCGACGAGTCGGGGTGTGATCACGCTGTCCAGGAGGGGTGGGTCGTAGTTGTAGGTGTCGCCGCTGTCGCCGCCGTCGGTGAGCAGGCCCAGTCCCGCCAGCTCGGTGCCGTCGGTGCGGGTCAGCGTCAGCGAGGCGTCGTCGGCCGCGGTGAGGTGGCCTCCGCAAGGAGCGGGAAGTGTGTCGGAGCGGTCGTCCGTCCGGGCAACGGCACCGTCGGCGGGTGCGTCACCGAGCCGTACGCGCAGAACGGTCCGGCTGAGACCAGGTATGGCCGGAACGTTCAAGTACAGGCGGTGGCGACGGGCGGGGCGGGAGTCGGGCAGCAGGTCGAGGTCGGCTTCGAAGGCCGTCTCGACGCCGAGGGTCTCGGTTTCGAACGGGACGGGCGTGCCGTCCGGGCTGGTGATCGTGGTCGGGTGGCGGTCGGGCGCGGTGAGGATGTCGGGTGTGACAGGGCCTCCTGCGTCGTCCGCATGCGGGTTGAGGACGGCGAGGTCAGTGTGGTCTTGTGGCGGGTCGCCGTAGGCACGGACGTCCAGTCCGGACGCGAGCAGTGCGCGCCTGACGACATGTTCGCCGAGCTGGTGAACGCGCTCGTAGCGGACGGCGTTCTCGCGGTGCACTTCGTCCACGCTGCAACCGCACAGCGAGTCGTGCGGGGCGTTGCGCAGGAGCAGTTCCCAGGCGTGGTCGAGGTCGGCGCGCAGGGTGGGGTCGTCGGCGGCGTGGAGGGCGAGGATCGGCTCGGCTCAGCGTTCCAGGAGGTTTTGGGCGGAGGCGTTGGCCTGCTTGAGATAGGTGCGGGCGGAGAGGGTGCCGGGAAGGATGAAGGTGAGGTAGCCGGCGGGTTCGCGGAGTTCGCCCTCGATGACGGGCAGTGGCTCGCCGGCCGCCCCCCGTGCGTCGGCCGCGGTGCGGGTGGCCGTGAAGAAGTCCTCCAGGGTGCTTTCGTGGAGTACGGCATCGGTGGTCGTCGCGCCGGCTGCGGCCTCGCGGATGCGCTCGCCCGGTCCGGAGGGCGCGAGGTGGTCGCCGCCGTTCATCAGCAGCCATGGGCCGTCGGGCAGCCGGGCGTGTTCGGCGTGGAGGAAGTCCCTCAGCCGCTCGGCGGAGTCGGAGGCGGCGGGTCCGTCGGCCCAGAGGACCTCCGCTCCGTGGTAGCCCTGGTTGACGGCGAAGACCTCGGAACCGTCCGGGGAACGCCACCGGAAGCGGGCGACGCCGTCGGGGGCGCCGCGCCAGACCAGAGCGGTGTCCATGCCGAATCCGCGCAGCAGCCGGGGCAGGTCGGCAGGGTGGCCGAAAGCGTCCGGGGAGTAACCGACACGTGCGAGAGTGCCGGGGACGAGGCGGCGGGCGGTCAGCAGGTTGCGTACCAGGTTCTCGCCGGAGACGAGCTGGTTGTCGGCGAGGACGTGCCACAGGCCGAGGGTCAGGCGCCCGGGGGCCTTGACCCCGGATTTTGAACACATCCATGCGGCTTGGGCCAGGGTAGTTGCTGTGGGTTGGAGGTCGTTTTCGTAGGCGATCGGGGACCGTTGGCCGAGGCGGGAGTGCCGGCGTCGGGTGTTGTATCGGGTCAGCCAGCGGAAGGCGTCGAGCCGCGCTTGGCGCTCGTCCGGCCAGCCTTTGCGTCCCTTGAGCGTCTCCCTCTTGAAGGCAGCGTTGAAGCTCTCGGCTGCGGCATTGTCCGCGCTGGACCCGACCGCTCCCATGCTTTGCCGGACCCCTGCTGACCTGCAGATTTCAGCGAAGTCTCTACTCGCATACTGCGACCCGTGGTCCGTGTGCATGATCGCTCCCTCGAGACTGCCGCGGGTCTGCTCGGCGGCCGCCAGGGCGTCGATGACGAGCTCGGCTCGCATGTGATCGGCGATCGCCCACCCGGCCAGTCGGCGTGAGGCGAGGTCGATGACGGTGGCCAGGTAGAGCGGCTTCGCGCCGTTGACCGGTAGGTACGTGATGTCGCCGACGTACTTCGTGTTCACCGTGGCAGCGGTGAAGTCACGTCCGATCAGGTCCGGTGCCTTCGCCGTGGCCGGGTTGGCGAGCGTGGTGCGGTGTCGGCGGCACAGGCGGACCCCCTCGAGCCCGATGCTCCGCATGATCCTCGCGACGCGCTTGTGGTTGACCACCGGGCCGCCCCGTCGCGGAGTTCCGCGGTGATTCTGGGGGCTCCGTATGTGCCGTCGGAGTCCTGGTGAACCTTGCCTGTCCGGACGGCGAGCTCAGCCTCGACGGCTTGCCGGGCCGCTCGTGCGGCAGCGGTGCGGCGCCAGTAGTAGAAGCTCGAGCGGGACAGGCCGAGGATGTCGCAGAGCCGCTTCACGCCGTGACGGCGCTGGTGATCCTCAACGAACTGGCAGCGGTTCACCAGCGCGTCTCCGTCGCGAAATACCGGGCCGCCTTGCGAAGGGTGTCGCGTTCTTCCTCCAGCTCACGGATTCTCTTCCGGGCAGCGGCCAGCTCCGCCTCGACGGCGTCACCACCGGCCGGGACGACGGCCGGCGCCAAGGAGTGGGCGCCGGAACGACGTCCGTCGGCGGCCCGAATCCAGTTGCGCAGCGTCTCGGTGTTCACTCCGAGATCGCTGGCGACGGACTTGATCGTCGCTCTTGGCCTCGATCGATACAACGCGACTGCGTCCGCCTTGAACTCGGCGGGGTAGTGCTTCATCCCCACGGGGACTCTGTTCTCCTGGACCGTCAAGATCCAAGTATCTCCGGTGTCCAAAATCCGGGGTCAAGGCCTGTTCCACGTCCAGGAGGACGGAGCGGTCCTCGCCCGGTTGCAGTGTTACCAGCACGAACCGGTCCTCGAGTGGTCCGTCCTGGTTCCGGTGCATGACGTCGACGCCCTGGTGCGCCGGTTTGTCGATGACGCCATCGGATCCACGACGTGACCGCTGTATAGGGCGGTCAGGCAAAGCGGGACCGGGCGCGGGGGGGGGCTCTCGGGATGGCGACGTGGGGATCCGAAGCCGTCGGCCCGAGGATGCCTTGCCGGATGGAGCCCGTCTGACGCCGACGAGGGTTGGCCGAACGTAGAAGGCTTGTTCCAGGCGTCACCCATCTGGCGGCAGATCGTTCCTGGGGTCAGGTATCAGCGTCTGCGGTGAGGGAGGTCCGGTGGGACCGTCGTTGGTGGTGGAGCGGCTTGAGTTCTTGAGGGATGGGGTCTGGCGGGTCCGCCTTTTCACCAGTCTGGTGACTTTCCTGGTGGGACACTCGAAGGCGGGCAAGTCGACAGCGGTCGAGGCGCTGCTGTACCCGCTGGGGCTGACCACCGCGAGGGTCATGCCGGAGGTACGTGGCTGTCAGGAGGTCCGTCTGACGTTCCGCGTGGCCGGCACCCGCTGGCAGGCCACACGCAGGGGCGCGGAGGCGCAGGCCCGGGTGCTGATCAAGAATCTGGACGACGAGAAGGACATCGGCCGTCCGCTGCCCGTCAGCTCCTCGTCCGGGGAGAAGACCGCCGGCGCGTTCATCCAGGACCTCCTGGGTCTGCCGGCCGCCTCACGCGGCACCGCCCGTCTCACGCTGGACACCCTGTACGGCACGGTCATGGCCCTGCGTCAGACCACGATCGCCTCCGAGTTCCTCGGAGGGGTAAAGGCGCAGGAACGGATCCTGACCCTGGAGGTGATTCTGGGTCTGTGGAGCGAAGCCCTCGCGAGCCTGGAGAAGAATGCCTCGGAAACCGAGTCTCAGCACCGTGCGGCGCAGACGGCTCTGACCCAGTTCAAGCGGCTGCGTGATACGGGAGTCCTCACAGACCCGGAGGCGACACGTCAGGAACACCGCCAGAAGGAACGTGAGCACAAGGCGGCAGCGGGAAGCGCCCAGGCCACGGCTGCGGCGCTGTCGACCGCTGTGGGTGAGCACGGCCGGCTGGTGGCTCTGCACAAGGCGGCGGAGCAGCAGCGGCGGAAGGCTTCAAAGCAGGCCGAGGACGCGCGGACCCGGTTCAACAGGACCACAGCGGATCTCGCTCGTGCCGAGGGTGTGATCTCCGGGCTGCTCTCGACGCCCCCGATGGAGTGTGCGGGGTGTGGCCAGGGGCTTCCTGAGCGGGAGCCGGGGCAGTGCCGGCAGTGCGGCCAGGCGGTTCACGGTGCTGAGGACCGGAGGGAGAAGCAGGTCGCGGCGGCGCGGGCGAAGGCGGACCGTCTGCGGCTGGACCTGAAGGGTCTGCAGGAGGCCGTGGCCGGCGCGGAGCGGGCATCGGGGGCCACTGAGGAGGCGGCCGCGCACGCGCTCGCGCAGCGCGACGCCTACGAGCGGGACCATCTGGCTCCCGCCCGCCAGGCGGCACAGCAGGCGGAGAAGGAAGCCTTCGGTCTGAGCCGGGACATCGCGCAGCTGAAGAAGCAGATCGACAACGCCGACTACATCAAGGCACAGGCCCTGGCCATCACCGCGGCCAAGGAGCGGATGAAGGCCGCGCAGGCCGCCAGGGACGCGGCGAAGGCTGCTGACGAGGTGCGCCGCAAGGAGGTCACCGGCCGGTGGTCGGAGTTCTTCCTGCGGCGTCTGCAGCAGATCAACCCGGCCGTGGAGGCGGCGTTCATCGACCCGGCCGACTTCACCACCCGGGTCAAGGAGCGCAACGAGGCGGACAAGTCGTTCGACGACAGCTCCGTGGGCGGCAACCCGAAGGCCGTGACCAACATCGCGCTGCTCCTGGCGCTGCGTGACCTCGGACGCGTTGATGCCCAGGTTCACGTGCCACCGCTGCTGATCATCGACTCGCCGTTGTCGGGTCTCGGCTCGACGGGCCTGGACCAGGAGACGAGCTTGCGCTTGATCGACACGCTGATCTCCATCGCGGCCGATCCCGCCACAGACGGATACGGCTGCCAGATCATCGCGGCCACCAACGATCCCCTCCCCCGTGACTACCCCGAAGTCAGGGAGATCCATCTCGACGCCGGCAACCGGTTCTTCGACCACGCACCGTCCGCCGCCTGACCCGTCCACCGGGCTCGACGCTTTGGCCCGGCAAGAACGCAGGCTCCGGTGCCCCGCATCGCTCGAGACGCGGGGCACCGGGCCGAGCCGCGCTCTTCACGCGGACTCTGCCCCTGATCCCGACGGGTGCGCCCAGGGCGGGGAAACCACCGCGGTCGAAGAATGCGGCAGACCGGTCCGGTTCGTGCCCTTGCCCGCCGGGTTCGCGTTGAGGAGATGTGGGCGCAGGAAGCGATCGCAGAGGGGTTCATCGTGACTGGGTATACGCAGGTGCCGGACCTGACGCGGCGTGACCTGGAGCAGGCGGGTCTGGCTGTGGCGTGCATTGAGGCAGCGGAGGTTTTTCTGGCACGGCAGGGGGCGGGCAAGAAGTGGCACCTTCCTGCGGACCGGCAGCCTCGGTACGGCGGGTGCCGGTATGCGCACAGTGCAGGTGAAGGGCAGAAGGTTCGCCTGCTCGACGTGATCGGCAGCGTCTGCTCGCAGTGCCGCAACGCCATCACGCTGCCTGCGCCGGTGGCTGGGCTCTGGGGCGCTTGCGAGGAAGTCGTCAAGGCCGGCAGGCAGGCTGGAATCTGGGCCCAGGTGGCGTCGCACACGTGGCTGGATTATGCGCGGGCGCAGGTCCGCGACCGTGAGGCGGCCCACCCGGTGGTAGCGCTCGACGGCTCCGGTCGTCAGGTCGATGCCGACCAGGCGGAGCCGGGCCTCGGGCAGCGGGAACGGCCGGACGCCGATGAGCCGGGCCACGGCACGCTCGAACGGGACGGCGGCCGTCTTCGGGACCTCCGCGTACAGCTTGAAGCGGTCGCCGCGCGTGTCGTGTCGGCCCGCCAGCCACGTCCCCCACACCACGGGGTGGCGACGATGGGCGTCCAGGAGGAGGGCGGGGAGCCGGGCGTCCGGCGGTGGCAGCCCCATCCGCTCAAGACGTTCGAGGCCCGCCGCCAGCCTGGTCGCGGGAGGGCGGGCCGGGGAGACGAACTCCGTGGTGTAGCGGTCGGTCCGGGGCGAGGCCGTGGACACGCTCAGCTCCACCGGGAACCGCTCGGGGGTCAGCAGGCTGCGCCGCCACCGGTCGTCGCCGGGAGCCGCCGCGACGGGTTCCAGGAGCCTCGGCAGCCACCGGCGGGCCCCGGGGCCGAGCAGCGTCAGCGTCCGGCGCAGGGCGGGCGGCAGCCCTTCGGTCACGGGGGCCGTACCAGGACGAGCGAGTCCGTGGTCGTCGTGTGCTCCGTCGCGGACGTGGTGCCGTCGGCGCGCACGAACGTGAAACGATGGGAGAAATCGCGCTTCTTCGGGTCGGGCAGGGCGAACCGGGCGTGGTGGGTGGTGGTCTGCGCGGCGTCCAGTTCGATGCGCTGCTCCTGTCGGTGGCCGGCGGCCGGGTCGGCGTAGCGCAGGTCCACGAGGACCGCCTGCATGGGGGCCGGGCTCCAGTCCGGGACCAGGTCGATGTCGAGTTGCCCGGGGTAGGGGTCGTTGACCGCCAGGCGGGTGGCACTCGTGGTGACGGGGTCGCAGGTGATCACGGACCCGTCGGTCATGGTGTGGACGAGCTGGTACGTGTAGCTCAGATCGGCCGGGTCGGCCGTGAGGACCTTCCACTCGGAGGGTGGATCGGCGGGCAGCAGCGTGCGGGTGTCCCGCAGTTCGGTGCCGTCGGGTTCCTTCCTGGTCAGCTCGACCCGGGTCTCCCGGACCAGCTGGGCGTCGATGTCGTGCGGCGCGATCTCCACCCGGAGGAAGCCCAGGAAGCGGTGCGGGTCGATGGACAGGGCGTACTGGTCCTCGCGGCCCTCCCGCACCACGGTGAGCTCTCGCCCCTGCCAGCCGGATCCCGCGGCGAAGTGGTATTCGAGGCGGTAGGCGTACGTGGGGTCCGCCGCGCTGTCCAGGAAGAAGGTGACGGGCTCGGGATGCGGGGCGGCGGCGTCCGCGAGGCGGTCGGAGGACCGTACTCCGCCGGGGTCCTCGGCCCTGCCGTAGCGGATGGTCACGGCGATGCTCGTCAGGCCGAGCGCGGTGAAGTCCACGTCGCCGACCAGTCGCACCGTGAGGGTGCGGAAGAAGGGGTCGTCGAGGTCGACGTCGATGACGTGCGGCGGCCCGTTCAGGTCCGCGGCGAGCACACCGAGGAATCCTTGGGGCGAGTAGGTGCGCTGCACGGCCTCGGCCCGGTCGTAGCCGAACGAGACCTGCTTGTCCTCGATCTGGAGGCCGTACCGCAGGCGGAAGGTGACGAGTGAGGGGGTCACGCCACCGGCCGCCGGTGGGGCGGCCGACGCCGGGATCGGCGACGGCGCCGGGGCGTGGGGGCGCCCGCGGGACGCCATCGGCGTCAACGGTGCCGAGATCTTCGGACGCGAGCGGATGTACCAGTACCTGACCCCGGGCGCCACCACGGCCGACGGGCCGCCCGAGGACTGGGATCCGCGCGCCATGCCCGCCGACGGAGAGCCCTTCGCCTTCCCCCACCGGCGGGTCTTCTGCCTGGTGGGCACCAACCCGGACGACTACGACGTGGCGCGCGGTCTGTCGTCCGCGGTGGTCGGGCCCCGCAGCGACGGCCTGGTGCAGATCGACAACGCGTACGTGCCGGGGGCCTTCTGCGCCTATGTGCACCGCAGTCACAGCGGACGCTACGGGCTCGTCAACTCCGAGGAGGGGTACCAGAATCTGCGACGGTTCCTGTTCGGCGACCTGAAGGTGGAGTCCGCCCTCGTCCACTTCCGGTTGCCGGAGGAGAAGAACACGGCGTGGCAGGCGGAGGTCGGACTGTCGATCCGCGGCCTGCAGACCGTGATGCACGAGCGGACCGGCGACCAGTGGTGCCCGATCCAGCTCGACGGCGACACGCGGACCGGCGCACACGGCGACGGAGCCGTGCCGCTGGTGAGCACCTTCCTGTGCGAGAACCTGGCGAGTCCGAACGGCGCCGGTGCCCTGCGGTACGCGCTGCACCTGCGGATCCTGTCCCTGCGCGAACGGGACAACGGTTTCCTGGACTTCCGCGACCACATCGAGCAGACGGCCGACTTCGACGACATCCTCGTCGTCGACGTCAGCAGCGAAGACGGGGTTCCGGCACTGCGGGCCACCTGGAACTCCGACATCGTCGGTCCCATCAGCGACTACAGGCCGACCGGCCCGGTCCTGGCCGACGAGGATCCGGCGAGCGGCAGATGGATCAGCCACATCCCCCTGCCCGGCTCCACCACGACGATCCTCGGTGAAGACGCGCGGATCCGCCTCGCCGCGACCGAATGGAGCTGACGAGGGGGAGCCGGCGTGCTCGTGCCCGCCGGGGCCGGAGGCCGACAGGCGGCGCTTCGCCGCGCTCGCACGGTACGCACCGGCCACCGGACACCGCTTCTTCGTCCTGCTCGTGGTGGTCGGCCGTTCACCGCCAGGGCCGTTCCCGCACGACCCGCGGGGTGCCGCGTGCGCTCCGCGGCCACCGGGGGTCAGGACGGCCCCGTCCGCTTCCGCGGCACGTCGTCCCGGGGCGGGGACGCCGTGGACTCGGCCAGTGTCTTCAGCCGGCGCAGGGTGGTGCGCATGCCGTGCCGATTGGCGTCGACGCGCTGAGCGGGGGTCGTGCCGGCGAACCGGCGCCCGAGCAGGTCGGTGACGGTACCGCCGGGGCCGTGTCGCAGGTCCTGCCAGGACTCCGTCACCCGCGTGCCGCGTTCGCCGAGTCGCTCCAGCCGGTACGTCCACCGGGCGATGGACAGACCGAGGATCGAGACGTGGAAGGAGAACTCCGCGGGTGGCCGGTGGGTGACGACGCGGCAGACGGTGAACCACCGTCGCGCCCCTCGCCGGTTGAAGCCGATGAAGAGCGGTCCGGGACGCCGGCGAGGGCGAAGGACCCACACGCCGGAGCACTCGGGACTCAGGCTTCCCATCCGCGCCGGATCGCCGACCAGACGGAAGACGACGTCGGCGGGCGCGGCGACGACGAGGGACTCCTCCAGGTGCCTGATCCGCCCGGCCGGACCGGTCACCGGGCGGCCTGCGTGGTGACGGTGCGCCGGTGTCCGAGGATCACCGTGAGGATCACGGCATAGGTGACCGGGACGAGCAGGGGCAGCAGTCCGACGGCATCGGAGTCCGGTGCGTGCGGCGCGTGGTGGTGACCGGGACCGTTCATGGCCTGCGCACGGAACCGCGGATCGGTGAGAAAGGCGTGCAGCAGCGCGCTGATGCCCCAGGCGAGGGCCAGGCTCACGGCCGTCGCGGTCAGCAGTGCCCGCGAGGAGGCGCGTCGCAGGCCCTTCTCGACCACCAGATGGGTCAGGGCTCCGGGGGCGACGCCCCAGGCCATGATCAGCCAGAGCGTCATCAGGGCCGTTCCGGCGGCGCCCTGCGCGGCGGACAGCAGGGATTCGCGCCACAGGGCCAGGTTCAGCAGTGCCGCGGCGCCGCACAGTCCGAACGCGGTCACCGCCGGCGGGACGGAGGACCACGGCAGCGCCCGTACGGCGGTCGCGCTGCTCACCGGAAGACCTTGAGGCGGCTCATCATCGCCGCCCCCGTGGCCGAGTTGAGGTGGAAACTGCCCAGCAGTCCGCCGGCGACGGCCCCGGCATAGCCCTTGGCGAGGAACAGGACGGGCATGTCCTGCGAACCCCAGTAGTTGAGGCCCACGTTGTGGTCCAGGCTCCAGCACAGCGTCTGGCAGACCGCGAAGAGGGCGGCTCCGGCCGCCGCGGTGGCGACGAAGGCGGAACGGCTGCCGGGGGTGAGCGCGGAGGTGGCGAGGAAGGTCAGCGCACCGACCGCCGCGCCCATGCCGATGCCGCAGAGCCCGAGCGTCCACACCAGACGCCACAGCAGGGGCCCGTGGTCGGGGAAGAGGACGAGTCCCAGGACGAGGAAGGAGGCCTCGCCGACGAATCCGGTCAGGACGAAGACCTTGATGGTGTTCGCCGCGCGGGTCTCGGCGGAGGAGAGGCTGTTCGGTGAGCGCGGGGCGGCGACGCCGGGAGGGTGTGTCGTTTCCAAGGGGACGGCTCCTGTATCGGGGACGCCGAAGTGCGGCCGACTCCGGCGAGCAGGTGCCCTGATGTCTACTACAGATACCCATCCACCTCAATAGTCTGTCTACAAGACTGACTTCGACCGGGGCTGCCTCCCGGGCTCACGGGGGGGCGGAACGGGCCGGTTCTCAGCCCACGACGGCCGACATCTCCGCCGCCGCGGCGAGGAGCAGGGGCGCCAGCTCGCCGACGCGTGCGGCGGTCAGCCGGTCGCTGACGGCGGAGACGGTGATCGCCAGATGGGGCTCGCCCGTGGTCGACGGGACCGGTGCGGCCATGCCGGAGACGCCGGGCATGACGGTGCCGTGGTCGAAGCAGTAGCCGTACTCGCGCACCTGGAGGAGCTGGCGGCGTACGGCGGTGAGCGTCTCGTCCAGCGGTGGCGTCCGCACTCCCATCAGGCGTTGCAGGGCGTGGTTGGCCTTCAGCTGGGCCTCGACCGCCTCCGGTTCGTGCCGGGCCATCAGGGCGATGCCCGCGTAGGTGGCACCGAGCGGGACCGTCTCGCCCACCTCGACGATGTCCGCGCGGATCGGATGGGAGCCGTCGGCACGGAGCAGGTAGTGCACCCCGTCGAGCCGCCGGATCGCGACGTACACGGTGTCGCCCGTACGTCGTGCGAGCTGCCGCGCCACGTGCCGCAGGGCTTCGACTTCCCGGACCGGGGACGGGGCGCCGAGACCGAGGACGTACATCCCCGGACCGAGGCCGTAGCGCCGTCCGGGCCGCTGTTCGACGAGGCCGGACGCGGCGAGCTCGCCGAGGATGCGGTGGGCCGTCGGACGGGAGATGCCCGTCTCGCGCGCCAGGTCCAGCAGCCGGCGGCCCGCGGCCCCCTCCCTGGCGAGCGCCGTGAGCAGCGCGACCACCTTCCCCGTCGCACTCGCGCCGGCACTGTCGCCGGGCGTTTCGGGAGGCCGGTTCTCCGGCGTTCGCTGCATGGCCTGCTCCTTCTCGGCATCGGCGAAAGGCGCGGTGAAGTCCGCTGGACGGACTTTACGGCGGGAAATCGTGTGCGGTCGCGCGTTGTACGAGGTGATGCCGTTGACGTTACGGGTCGGCACGGCGTGTCATCCCGGTGGAGGGGCCGCGGGGCAGCCGTACCCGATCGAGCCGTCACGAAAGTCTGCGGAACGGACCCCGTCGGAGTCCGCCGCCCGACCCTCCGCAGCCTCGCCTCCGTTTCCTGCCATCAACGCCACGGGAGAGACATGACCATCCCCGCCCTCCGAGAGTCGTCCCGCCGCGTCGAGGGGACGGTGGACTGCGACGGGGCGCCCGTCCGGTACGTCGACACCGGCCCCCTGGACGAAGGAGACGCCCACGGACCGGGACGCCCGCCGATCGTCCTCGTGCACGGCACCGGGGGAAGCGTCGAGCGCGACTACGGCTTCCTGCTCCCCCTGCTGGCCTCCCGCCAGCGCGTGGTCGCCCTCGACTTCGCCCCGCCGGTGCCGGCGGCCGGCCCGCTCCGCCTCGACCACCTGGAACGGCAGGTCGCCGCGGTCTGCGAGGCCGTACTGCCCGGCAGGCCGGTCACCCTCGTCGGCTACTCCCTCGGAGCCGTCGTGGCCACGGCGGTGGCCGCGCACCGCGCCGAACTGGTCGGTCGGCTGGTGACGGTGGCGGGCTGGGCCAGGACCGACACCCAGCAGAAGCTGCGCAACGGAGTGTGGCGGCGGCTGCGCGCCGAGGGCTCCGCCGCCCTGCCCTCCTACATGGCGTTCTGCGCGCTCGGTGGCCCCTTCCTCGCCCGGACGGACCTGGAGCAGCTCGCGCCGCTGCTGGCCCACGGCGGGCCGGACGCGTTCCTGGACCTCCAGATGGCGCTGAACGAGTCGGTCGACATCACCCACCTCCTGGAGCGGGTGCGCGCCACCACCCTGGTGATCGGCTGCACGCACGACCAGATGGTGCCCGTCAGGCACAGCAAGGCCCTGTTCGGATCGATACCGGACGCCCGCTACACCGAGATCGCCTCGGGCCACGCCGTCGTCTTCGAACGTCCCGCCCACCTGGTGCAGATCATCGACCGCTTCAACGCCGACCCGGGACGCTTCCCGGCCGGCTCGCTCGTCCCCGAAGCCCGCGTCTGACATCCGAAGCCCCCTACGGAGACCCGCCATGAACCCTGCCGACACCGCCACCACGACGCACGCGACCAGGCCCGCGGCCCGACCCGCCGGCGACGGGATCCGCGAGCAGGCCGACGTGCTCGTCATCGGGACCGGCTTCGCCGGCCTGGGCACCGCCACCCGCCTCAAGCGCCATGGACGGCACTCCTTCCTCGTCCTGGAACGCGCCGACGACGTCGGCGGCACCTGGCGTGACAACACCTACCCCGGAGCCGCCTGCGACGTCCCCTCCCACCTGTACTCCTTCTCCTTCCGGCCCAACCCCGACTGGTCACGGCTGTTCGCCCGGGGACCCGAGATCCACTCCTACCTGCGCGACACCGCCCGGGAAGAGGGCCTGCTGCCCCACATCCGCTTCGGAGCCGAGGTCACCGACGCCCGCTGGGACCCCGCCGGCCGGCAGTGGGTGGTCACCACCACGCGCGGCGTCTTCACCGGCCGGTTCCTGGTCACCGGGACGGGACACCTCAGCGACCACAGCCTCCCGGACATCCCCGGTCTGGACGGCTTCGACGGCCCGGTGTTCCACTCCGCCCGCTGGGACCACACCACGTCCCTCGCCGGGCGGCGCGTCGCCGTGGTCGGCTCCGGAGCCAGCGCGGTACAGATCGTCCCCGAAGTGGCCGAGACCGCTGCCGAGGTCGTCGTCCTCCAGCGCAGCGCGCCCTACGTCGTCCCCCGCCCCGACCGTCCCTACACCGACACCGAGAAGGGGGTCTTCCGCCGCGACCCCGACGCCGTTCCCGCCCACCGCGCGGAGATCTTCTGGTACCTCGAGGCCGGTTACGCGGCCCGCCGGGCCGCCCCCCACCAGCTCGCCGAGGCGAAGGCCGCCGCCCGCGCCCATCTCGAACGGCAGGTCGCCGACCCCGGTCTGCGGGCCGCGCTCACCCCGGACTACGAACTGGGCTGCAAGCGCGTCCTGATCTCGGACACGTACTACCCCGCCCTCACCCGCGACCACGTCCGCCTCGAGCCGTCCGCTCTCGCCCGGGTCGAACCGGGGACGGCCGTCGCCGCGTCGGGCGCCCGCCACGCCGTGGACGTCATCGTGCTGTGCACCGGCTTCGAGACCACCGAACCGCCCTACGCCCACCTGGTCCACGACGGCGAGGGGACCTCCCTCGCGGAGCACTGGGCGCGGGGCATGGAGGCGTACGCCTCCACCACGGTCGCCGGCTTCCCGAACCTCTTCCTCGTCAACGGCCCCAACACCGGCCTCGGACACAACTCGATCGTCCACGTCATCGAGGCCCAGATCGACTACCTCCTCGGCGCCCTGGAGTGGAGCCGTACCCACGGTGACCACACCGTCGAGGTCTCCACGGCCGCCCAACGGCGGTACACCGAGGAGCTCGCCCGACGCAGCGCGGGCACCGTGTGGGACTCCGAGGGCTGCAAGAGCTGGTACATCGACCCGCGCAGCGGACGGCTGACGCTGATCTGGCCGGACTTCGCCGACGAGTTCCGCCACCGCAACGGCACCTTCGACCCCGCCCCCTACCGGCAGCCGGCCGACGCCCGGTGACCGGCCGTTCCCGAGCAGCCCTCCGGAACACCCCGTACGAACCGACCTCCGACGCCCGGGACACCGATGCCCCACTTCACAGCCGGCGGCGCGACGCTCGCCTACACCGACACCGGCACACCCGCGAACCGCCCCGACGCACCCACGGTCCTCTTCGGACACGGCCTGATGTTCGGCGGCTGGATGTTCCGCCCCCAGATCGCCGCCCTCCGCGACACCCACCGCTGTGTCACCCTCGACTGGCGCGGCCAGGGCCTCAGCCCGTACGCCCGCGACGGCTACGACATGGACACCCTCACCGAGGACGTCCTGCGCCTCATGGACCACCTGGACACCGGCCCCGTCCACTACGTCGGCCTGTCCATGGGCGGATTCGTCGGCATGCGCCTCGCCGCCCGCCACCCCCGGCGGATCAGGTCGCTGTCCCTCCTCTCCACCACGGCGGACGGCCTGCGCCCCCGGCGGGCCGGACAGTTCCGCCTGTTCGCCGCCGCGCACCGCCTCACCGGCTTCCGGCCGATGAGGCGGAGGGCCGCCGCCCTCGCCTTCGGCACGAGCTTTCTGCGCTCGCCCCGCAGCGGGCCGGTGCTCACGGAATGGGAACGGCGCGTACGGCGCGGCAGCCGCGCCGGCCTCGCCCGGGCCGCACGAGCGGTCGCCGGCCATCCCGCGGTGGCCGACGAGCTCCACCGGATCACGGCCCCCACGCTCGTCCTGGTCGGCGCCGAGGACGTCTCCACGCCCCCGGCCGACGCCGAAGCGATCGCCGCGCGCATCGGAGGAGCCCGTCTGACGCCCGTCGACGCGGCGGGCCACACCCCGACGCTCGAACGGCCCGGCGCGGTGAACGCGGCGCTGCGGGAGTTCCTCGTGAAGGCCGAGGAGCGCCCGCTGCCGCCCTGAGCTTTCCGGCCGGCGCTATACGCTGGTCCGATGCGACGGACGTCCTTCGAGAACTGGCCCTGTTCGGTCGCCCGGACGACCGACCTGCTGGGCGACTGGTGGACCCCCCTCGTGCTGCGCGAGGCGTTCTACGGAACCCGGCGTTTCGAGGACTTCCAGAGCGAGCTCGGCATCGCCCGCGCGACGCTCACCGAGCGGCTCCGCCGGCTCGTCGAGCTCGACATTATGGCCAAGCGGGTCTATCAGGAGCAGCCCCTGCGCCACGAGTACGTCCTGACCGAGAAGGGCCAGGACTTCTTCGGCGTACTCATGGCCATGGCGGCCTGGGGCGACCGCTGGCTCGCCGACGCGTCGGGCCCTCCGGTGCTCTTCGAGCACCGGTCCTGCGGCCACCACGTCCACGCCGAAGTGGTCTGCGACTCCTGCGGCGAACCACTGCGCTCCTCCGACGTCCGCCCCCGCTTCGGACCGGGCTACCCGGAGGAACAGACCGCCCTTCCCCGGGCACAGCGGCGCTACGCGGGCCCTTGACGGGCCGGGCGCCCGTCACACCGACGGTGACGGGCTCCGGACCCGGCAATACGGAGGTCGGCCCGGCTGCTCCTAGGCCCACCGGCCCGAGTCGAATCCGACGGCCCGGCGACGCTTCCGCGCGGGCCGTCGCCGAGCGGGCGAGGAGGTCCGCCGCCGCGCCTTCGGACGGCTCGGTGCCGGCGGGGCTCCGGCGGGGTCGAAGGAGGGCAGCGGGCCCACGAAGACCTCCCGTCCTCCCAGCCGCTCCCGTACGCCCGGCGCGCCACCCCTCTTACGAAAATCTGGTCCAACCAGTTGACCAGTGCGGGAACGTGGCTCATTCTCATCGCCATGACGCAGCAGCCCCTCCGGCGCGAGGCGGTCTCCGACCAGCTTCACGCGGTGCTCCGGGACCGCATCCTCACCGGGACGCTCCCCGTCGGCACCCCCCTGACCTCCGAACGCGAGCTGTCCGCCGAGTTCGGGGTGAACCGGCACGCCGTCCGCGAGGCCGTCAAGCGCCTCCAGCAGGCCCGGCTCGTGGAGGTCAGCCACGGAGGGCGCACGCTCGTCCTCGACTGGAGGCGGACCGCCGGCCTCGAACTCGCCGTCGGCATCGCCCGGGCCGCCGCCGGCCCCGCCCTCCCGGAGCTGGCCCGCGACGCGCTGGAGATGCGCGCCTGCATCGGTGCCGACGCCGCACGGCTGTGCGCCGCCCGCTGCTCGCGGGAGACCGCGGCCGCGGTCGTCGAGGCCGCCGGCGCCTACGCCCAGGCCGGTCCCGACCTCGCCGCCCTGGGCGAGGCCGACATCGCCTGGTGGCGCCTGATCGTGGAGGGCTCCGGCAATCTGGCCTATCTGCTCTCCTTCAACAGCCTGGTCGGCGGGACCCTCACGGTCGGTGACGTCCCCGTGGACCTGCGCACCGCCGAACTCCTCGACGTCGACGCCCATGTGCGCCTCGCCGCCCACATCGCGGCCGGCGAGGCGGAGGCCGCCGAGCGGCTCGCCCGCGAACTGCTCGGTCGCAGCGTCCCGGCCGTCCCCGCCCGGCACGGGGCGGGAGAGCCGCGATGATCCCCGCCGTGGTGTACGCGATACCCGCCTTCGTGCTCCTGGTCGTCGTCGAGGCGCTCTCGTACCGCTTCCTCCCCGACGACGAGGAGCGGGGCTACGAGCTCCGCGACACCGCGACGAGCATGTCGATGGGCGCGGGCAGCCAGGTCGTCGGCCTGCCGTGGAAGGCGTTCGCCCTCCTCGCCTACGCCGCCTGCTACGAGTTCGCTCCCTGGCAGCTGTCGCCCGCTTCCGTGTGGACCTGGGTCCTGCTGTTCTTCGCCGACGACCTCGCGTACTACGTCTTCCACCGGGCCCACCACCGCGTGCGGCTGCTCTGGGCGAGCCACGTCGTGCACCACTCCAGCGTCCGCTTCAACCTGTCGACGGCCCTGCGGCAGAGCTGGACGCCGATGACCACGCTGCCCTTCTGGCTGCCGCTGGCCCTGCTCGGCGTCCCGCCGTGGATGATCCTCCTCCAGCAGTCCTTCAGCCTGATCTACCAGTTCTTCCTGCACACCGAGCGCGTGGACAGGCTGTGGCGTCCCATCGAGTGGTTCTTCAACACGCCGTCCCACCACCGGGTCCACCACGGTTCCAACTCCGTCTACCTGGACCGCAACTACGGGGGGATCCTGATCGTCTGGGACCGGCTCTTCGGCTCCTTCGAGGCGGAGGGCGAGCGGGTCGTCTACGGACTGACGAAGAACATCGCGACCCACAACCCGGTCCGCGTCGCCTTCCACGAGTACGCGGCCGCCTGGCGCGACGTGCGAGCGGCCCGGGGCTGGCGCGACCGCGCCGGTCACCTCTTCGGGCCGCCCGGCTGGACGCCGAAGGCGGAGGGCTGAAGTGCCGCCGCTGCTCGCGCTGTTCACCGTCCTGGCCGCCGTCGACGTCACCGGCGTGGCCCTCGACGCCCCCGTCCTCGAATGGGCGACGAAGCCGCTGCTCGCCCCCGTCCTCGCCCTGTACCTGTGGCGGGCCACCGGCACCCGCCACCGGGCCTTCCTGACGGGCCTCGGCTTCGCCGCCGTCGGTGACACGGCGCTCCTGTTCCCCGGACCGGTGGCGTTCGCCGTCGGGCTCGCCCTCTTCCTCGGCGCGCAGATCTGCTGGACGACCGCTTTCGTACGCGCCGGGGCCGTGGCCCACCTGCGGCGGCGCCGGCCGCTGTGCGGGGCGTACCTCGCCGTGTGGTGCGCCGCCGTCGCCGCGCTGGCGCCCGCCCTGGACCCGGGTCTGGCCGTCGCGCTCTCCCTCTACTGCCTCGCCCTCGTGGTGACGGCCTGCACCGCGCACGTCGAGGGGGCCCGTGCCGCCTGGGGCGGAGCGGTGTTCTTCGTCTCGGACCTGCTCATCGGCCTGGGCGCGGCGGGCGTCGACCTCCCCGGCCGGTCCCTGCTCGTCATGCCGACGTACACGGTGGCCCTCGTCCTGCTGGTGACCGCCCTCACCGGCCGGCGGGAGCGCGCCGACCGGCAGCGGGCCGCCGTGCCGGTGCGCGTCCCCGGCCCGGACCCGTCCCGGGCCGGCGTCACTCCCGCCGACGGGTAGCGGTCAGGACCAGGGCGGCCTGGTCGTCGTCGATGCCCTGGTCGCCGGTGAAGGCCCGTACGGCCCGGGTCAGGGTCTCGACGATGTGGTGGGAGCCGGACCCTCCCGGGAGGCCGGCCAGGGCCTCGGCGAGGCGGTGCTCGCCGAACTGTTCGCCGTCGGCGTCACGGGCCTCGGTGATGCCGTCGGTGTACAGCAGGAGGCTCTCGTCCGGCCGCAGACGGAGGCGGTGCGTGGTGAGGTGGGTCCCGGTCCCGATGCCGAGGAGGGCGCCGGGCACGTCGACGGTGTGGACGGTTCCCCGGGCGTCCAGGTGGAGGGGCATGGTGTGGCCGGCGCGGACGAGTTCGACGTCCAGGCCGTCCCCGGCGGGGGTGAGCAGGCCGTAGACGAGGGTGACGAAGCCGGTGCCGTGCCCGGCGGGCCGGTTGATCAGGGCCCGGTCGACCGCTTTGACGACGGCCTCGGGGCCGGGCAGGAGAGGGGCCACGGCGCGGGCCGTGTGGCGGACCAGGGCGGTGGTGGTGGCGGCGATGGCGCCGCGTCCGCAGACGTCGCCGAGCAGGAACGCCCACCGGTCCCCCTCCAGGGGGAAGACGTCGTAGAAGTCGCCGCCGATGTCGAGTCCCTCGCCGGCCGGATGGTAGTAGGTGGCCACCTCGGCCCCGGGGACCCGGGGCAGGTCGGGCAGGAGGAGCCCGGCCTGCAGATCGCGGGCGAGGGCGGCGCGGTGGGTGTACTGACGGGCGTTGCGCGCGGCCAGGGCGGCGCGCCGGGTGAGCTCTTCGGCCAGGGCGACGGCGTGCCCGTCGAAGGCGTGCTCGCCGGTGGACAGCAGGGTCACGGCGCCGAAGGCCTTGCCCCGGTCGAGGAGGGGGAGGCACACGTAACCGGTGACTCCCAGCTCCTGCCAGGGGCCGGGCCCGGAGGGGGCGCGGCGGGCCACTTCGGTCACGCCCGAGGCCAGGACCCGGGCGACGGCGTCGTCGTCGGCGTCGTAGACGGGGATGTGCGAGGCCAGCAGGTCCTGCTGGTGCCGGGTGGGGGCGGCGGTGGTGACGCGGCGCACCCGGCCGCCCTCGACGACGTCGACCGCGCCCAGCGGGGCCAGTCTCGGTACGCAGGACGCGGCCAGCCGGTTCAGGGTCTGGAGGGCGTCCAGGTCGGAGGAGAGGACGGTGCTGGCGTTCAGGAGGAAGGCCAGGTCACCGCGGGCGGCCTCCTCGCGGGCCTCCGCCGCCCGGCGCGCCTGCTCGGCCCGGTGGCGTTCGATGGCCAGGGCGGCGGTGTCGGCGAAGACCCGGGCGAGCGCGAGGTCGGCCTCCCGCGGGGTCCGCGGAGTGCGGTGGTACATCGCGAAGGTGCCCAGGAGCGAGCCGTCGCGCGCCAGGATCGGGGTGGACCAGCAGGCGGCCACGCCCGCCTTGTCGGCCAGGTCGCGGAAGTCGTCCCAGAACGGGTCGGTGGCGATGTCGGTGACGGTCACCGGCCGGCGGCGGTGCGCGGCGGTGCCGCAGGAGCCCACGCCCTCGCCCGTGGCGATGCCGTCGATGGCCTGGTTGTAGAAGTCGGGCAGGCTGGGGGCCGCGCCGTGGCGCAGGTGGCTCCCGTCGGCGTCGGCGAGCAGGACGGACACCAGGACTTCCTCGGGGGCGAGGTCCTCGATGACGCGGGCCATGCCCTCCAGGACCTCGGACAGGGGGGCCTGGCGGGCGATCTGTTCGAGGAGGGCCCGGTGCTCGGCCGTCAGCCGCTGCGCGTGCTGGACCTGGGTGGTCTCCACCCCGATCACCCGTACGCCCATGACGTTGCCGCCGGCGTCCAGGCGGGGTTCGTACGTGAAGTCGAAGAACGCCTCACGGGCGTCCTTGCCCTCGCCGAGGATCACCCGGGCGTTCCGGCCGACGTGGGCCTTTCCGGTGCGGTAGACCCGGTCGAGCAGCGCGATGAAGCCCTGGGCGGCCAGTTCCGGCATGAGCTGCCCCAGCGGCACGCCGGTGCGGGTGCGCTCCGGTCCGCCGATCGCCGCGAAGAAGGCCGGGTTCGCCGTCTCCAGCATGTGCGCCGGTCCGGCCAGGGAGGCGAAGACGGCCATCGACTGTCCGAACAGGGCCCGCAGATCGTCCTCCACGCCGTCGCCGGCGGCGCGCGCCGTCGGTACCGGTGAGGGCTGGGCGGGCCGGGACGTCCGCCGTCCTGAAGCACCCGTCATGCGCCGCGTTCCTCGCTCGGCCGCGCCGGGTCGTCGGCGCCCGCGGCGAGTGCGCCGTGGTCGGCCGCGTGGGCGGCGAGGGCCTCGTCGGTGTCGGCGTACAGGGAGAAGATCTGGTTCAGTCCCGTCAGGGCGAACAGGCGGTCCAGGAAGGCGGGCACCGCCGCCAGGCGCAGGACCCGGCTCTGCGCGGACAGCTGGTTGTACAGCTTGAGGAGGGCGGTGATGCCGGTGGAGTCGCAGTACGTGAGGTGGGTGCAGTCGACCACCACCGCGCCCGTCTCCCGCCCCGGGGCCAGTTCCCTGTCGCCGGCCTCGTACAACTGCACCGCGCTGTGGAAGTCGAGGTCCCCGCGCAGGGCGAACACCACTCCTCGCGTGTCCCGTCTGACGTCTACCGCGAACACCCTCAGTTCCCTCCGCGTACGGTTCCCAACGGGAATCCATGGTAAAGACCGGGAGAATACTACTTTCAGCTCGGTTTGCCCGGAATCCCGCTTTCCGGGTGGTGAGCCGTGGTCCTCGTCACCGCCGGGTTCCATCCGGACCGAAGCGGACCCCTACCCCCTCGTCGGCGCGCCACACCGGGACCTTCGGCACCGTTCCTAGTGGCGCGTGGTGAGGTCGGTCAGTCCGGAGATGCGCAGGACCGGGGCCAGGAGCGGGCCCGCGACGAGTTCGAGGCGGTCGGCGTGGGAGAAGAGGACGCTCAGGCCCGCGCTGTCGAGGTACTCGACGTCGGTCAGGTCGAGGACGAGGGGGCCGGGGGTGCCGTCGAGCGCGGCGGCCAGGCTGTGCGTGTTGCTCATGTCGATCTCGCCGACCACGGTCAGCACGGCCGTGCCGTCCGGCCGCCGACCGGGCGTGAGGGTCAGGGGTGCAGTCATCAGGCGATCCTTGTGTGCATGTCGACGGTGGTCCCGGTCGGTCCCCGGGTGACGGTGACCTGTTGCATCAGGGCCCGCATCAGGGCCATGCCGCGGCCGCGGTGGGCGTTGCGCTCGGGTTGGGGGACCTTCCACCGGCCGGTGTCCGCGATGGTCAGGTGCAGGTTGTCGACGGACGCCTCGGCACGGAAGTAGACGGTGTCGCCGGGGGCGTCGCGGTGTCCGTGCTCGATGGCGTTGGCACAGGCCTCGCCCGCCGCCACGAGGATGTTCTGCACGGTGCCCGGGGGCAGGTCGCACTGGTCGAGCCAGCCGCGCAGGGCCTTGCGGACGGGGGCGAGCTGGCCCGACTCGGCGGGGAAGGACATCTCCAGCGGGGCCGGGTGCCGGTAGAGCAGCAGGGCGACGTCGTCGTCGTAGCCGCCGGCGGGGGCGAGCCGGGACATGACGTCGGTGGCGAGGTCGTCGATCGCGGTGTCCCGGCCGTCCTGGAGCGCTTCGCCGGCCTGGTCGATGCCCGCGCTGAGCGGGCGGCGGCGGCGTTCGACGAGTCCGTCGGTGTACAGCAGCAGGGTGGAGCGGGCCGAGATGGTGCAGCTGCCCTCGGGGCGGGGGGTGCCGGGGCGGACGGCCAGGGGCAGGGAGCGTCCGTCTTCGAGGAGCCGGGTGGTGCCGTCGGGGCGGACGAGGATGCCCGGGGGGTGTCCGGCACTGGAGTAGGTGAGTTCTCCGGTCCGGGCGTCGAGGACCCCGCAGAAGACGGTGGTGCACACCGCGCCGGGGACGCCGGCGGCGAACCGGTCCAGGGCCATGAGCGCCTGGGCCGGTCCGGCGTCCTGCAGCAGCAGGGCGCGGCAGGCGCTGCGCAGCTGGCCCATGACGCTGGCGGCCTCCAGGCCGCGGCCGACGCAGTCGCCGACGACGATGCCGATGCGGCCGTCGGGCAGGGTGACGGTGTCGTACCAGTCGCCGCCGACCTCCAGGGGCCGGGTGGCCGGCTCGTAGCGGACGGCGAAGCCGTCGGGCAGGTGGGACGGGCCGAGGATGGCGCGCTGCAGGGCGATGGCGGTCTCGCGCTGCTGGTCGATCTGGTGCGCGCGGGCCAGGCCCTGGGCCAGCCGTCCGGCCAGGAGGGACAGCAGGAGCTGGTCCTCGCCGGTGAAGGGGCGCTGTTCGTCCAGGTCGATCCGGAGGACGAGCGGGCCGTCGGGGTGCTCCAGGAGGACGGCGGCCCCGTTCCCGTCGGTGACGGGGGTGAGCTCCGGCTGCCGGCACAGGTCCGCGAGCGCGTGACGGCGTTCGGCGGACAGTCCCCGCCAGGTGAGGGAGGGGTCGGTGGCGGTGAGGACGGGCTCGTCGCCGTGGCCGAAGACCGCGGCGACGACGTGCCGGGCCTGCCACACCTCCTTCAGCTCCTCCAGGGCGCCGGCCGTGGCGTCGGGCAGGCTGGGGGCCTGGGAGAGGCGGGCGCCCAGGGCGGCCAGGGCGCTCTCGCGCTGGACGGCGTAGTGCTCCGCGGTGACGTCGCGGAAGGTTCCGACGATCACGGTGCGACCGGTGTCGGGGTCCTGGACCTGGTTGAACGTGGCGGTGACCCACAGGCGGTGCCCGTCCCGGTGGGTGACCGGGATGGTGTAGCTGCCCCGCTCCTGGCCGGTCAGCGTGGCGAAGGCCTCGGCAACCCGGCGGTGGGCCTCGGGGTGCGCGGCGGCGTCCGGCCACCAGGGGTGGACCGGCCGGTAGGGCAGGCCCTCGGGGCCGTAGCCGAGGATGGTGGTGAAGGAGGCGTTGATCTCGATGACCGCGCCGTCCTCGTCGCAGACGAAGAAGGCCTCCTGGAGCGAGTCGATGAGGGCGGTGCGCCAGCGGGCGTGGTGGTTGCGCAGCCGGGCCAGCTTCACGTTGGCCTCGACCCGGGCGAGGAGTTCGGCCGCCGCGAACGGCTTGACGAGGTAGTCGTCCGCGCCCGCCCGCAGGCCCTCGATGGACGCCTCCTGTCCGGCGCGGGCGGACAGGAGCAGGACCGGCACCGAGGCGGTGCGCGGGTCGACGCGCAGCGCCCGGACCAGGTCCAGGCCGTTCAGGCGGGGCATCATGACGTCGCTGACCACCACGTCGGGGGCCTCCGCGCGGATGGCGTCGAGGGCCTGCCGGCCGTCATCGACCGCGTGGACCAGGTGGCCGGCGCCGCGCAGCAGCCGGGTGAGGTACTCGCGCATGTCGGCGTTGTCGTCGGCGATCAGCACCCGCGCCGGGGCCGTCGGGCGGGGCGTCCGCGCGTCGTCGCCGGTCTCCGCGGTGTCCGGGGCGGGCTCGAACGCGGGGGCCGTCGCCGCGGTCCGTTCGCCCGGCAGCCAGCGCAGGGCTTCCTGGACGAAGGGGTCGGCGGTGGCGGAGAACGCGTCGGTGCCCGTCTCCGAACGGACCGCGTCGGCGTCCGTCTCCGGCCGGACGGCGTCGGCGGGCAGGTGGGCGGAGCCGAAGGGCAGCCGGACGGTGAAGCGGGTGCCCTCCCCTTCGGTGGAGGAGGCGGTGATGGCGCCGCCGTGCAGGCCGACCAGTTCCTTCACCAGCGCCAGGCCGATGCCGCTGCCCTCGCCGGAGCGGGAGCGGGCGTTCTCGATGCGGTGGAACCGTTCGAACAGCCGGGGCATCTCCTCGGCCGCCACGCCGATCCCGGTGTCCGCGACCGTCACCACGGCCCCGCCGTCCTCCGCGCGCACGCCCACGCGGATCGCGCCGTCGAAGGTGAACTTCAACGCGTTGCTGAGCAGGTTGAGGACGACCTTCTCCCACATGCCGCGGTCGACGTACACCGGCTCGGGCAGGGGCGCGCAGTCGACGTGGAAGTCCAGGCCGGCCTTGTCGACGGCGGAGCGGAACACGCTGGCCAGCTCGCCGGTGACCGCGGCCAGGTCGACCGGTTCGTAGCTCGCCTGCATCCGGCCCGCCTCGATGCGGGAGAAGTCGAGGAGCGTGTTGACCAGCTTGCCGAGCCGCAGTCCGTTGCGGTGGACGGCCCGCAGCTCCTCCCGCACGCGCGGCTCCGCGTCGGCGAGCTGCTGCCGCAGTTCCTGGACCGGTCCCATGATCAGGGTCAGGGGGGTCCGGAACTCGTGGCTGATGTTGGAGAAGAACGTCGTCTTGGCGCGGTCGAGTTCCGCGAGCTCCTCGGCGCGGCGCTGCTGCGCCTGGTAGCCGCGGGCGCTGGCGACCCCGGTGGCCATGTGCCCGGCGACCAGCTCCACGAAGCCCCGGTAGCCCTCGTCCAGGGCGCGGTAGCGGTTCAGGCCGGCCACCATGAAGCCGTACGGCGTTCCGCCCTGCTGGAGCAGGGGGACGACCAGCGCCTGGGTGGGGGCCCCTTCCCACGCCCCGGAGGGCAGGTCCCCGAACGGCTCGCCGTCCAGGGGCACCAGCAGGGACTCCCCGCGGGCCGGGGCGTCCGTCGGCCACACGGACGTGGAGCCGACGGGGAGGGTCTCCGCCGCCGCGGGGTGGCCGGCCGGGATGCCGACGGCCGAGGAGAGGCGGGCGGTGCCGTCGTCCTGGAAGAGGTAGGTCAGGGCGAACGGCAGGTCGTGCGGGTTGCGGCGGAGCTGCTCGCCGGCGAAGTCGAGCATCTCCGGCTCGGTGCGGATGACGCTCGGGTCGGAGCCCAGGTCGCGCAGGGTCGCCATGCGGCGCTCGCCGATGACCCGCTCCGTGTCCTCGCTGACCACGCACAGCATGCCCACCACGGCGCCGTCGTCGTCGCGCAGCGGGCTGTAGGAGAAGGTGTGGTAGCTCTCCTCGGGGTAGCCGGAGCGCTCCACGAACAGCAGCAGCGCCTCGTCCCAGGTCGCCTCGCCGCTGTTCAGGACGGTGTCGATGCGCGGACCGACGTCGTCCCAGATCTCGGACCACACCTCGTCGGCGGGACGGCCCAGCGCCCAGGGGTACTTCTGGCCCAGGGTGTCGCGCCGGTAGGCGTCGTTGCAGAAGAACGTCAGCTCCGGCCCCCAGGCCATCCACATGGCGAACTTCGACGACAGCAGGATGCTCACGGCGGTCCGCAGGCTCTGCGGCCAGTCCCGCGGCGGTCCCAGCGGCGTCGCCGCCCAGTCCACCCGGGCGAGGTCCTCGCCGATCCCCTTGTCGGCACCGAACACCCCGGTCACAGCCGTCGACGGCGTGGCGGGCCCGCCGTCCTCCGAGCGCGTCACAGACCACCCTTTCGTCGGACGCCACAGGTCCGGTACCCCGCAGGAGACGCCGGAGTGCTTCTCCACCGCCCGAGGATTCACTGGCGCATCCGTAGGATAAGACAACCGCACGGGTGGTGGTGGCCACGGTGGTCGAAGTCGAGCGGGGCGGGGCTTCGGGTGTCCCGTCAGATGCGCGGCGCGGCGTCCAGGAACCGGTGCAGGGAGGCCGTCACGGCGGTCACGAAGCCGTCGCGGGTCGGGGCGGGGACCCGGTCGAGGGACAGGTAGGGGTTGAGGTCCTCCAGCTCGACCAGGAGCAGTCCGCCGTCCCGGGTGCGGCAGGCGTCCACCCGCTGGATGCCGTGGTCGAGGGTGTTCCAGTCGATGAAGCGGCGGGCGAAGGCGAGGTCGGCGTCGGTCGGCTCGTAGGGTTCGAGGACCCAGCGCCGGTCGGTGTCGGGGGCGTGGAGGGCGTACTGGAAGGCGTCGTCGACGTAGTAGAAGGACACCTCGTAGAGGAAGTCGACGCCCGGCTGGACCAGGATGTCGCCGTACGGGAGGCCGTCGAGCCGGTCCCGGGGGACGAAGGTCAGGCCGATGGAGTCGGCCCCGTCCCTCGGCTTGACCGCGTACCTCTCGGCCCGGGGCAGCACGTGCAGGTCCTCGGGGCGGTCGACGGTGGGGATGACCGGGTACCCGTCCGCCGTCAGGTCGAGGAGGTACTGCTTGCCGGCCATGTCTCCGCGCCCGTGCAGGGGGTTGTAGACCCGGGTGCCCCGTGCGGCGGCCCGCGCGCGGAACGCGTCGTACTCCTCGCGGTAGTGCAGCACCGGCCCGCTGTTGCGGACCACGACCGCGTCGAAGGCGTCCATCAGCGCCGCGGCGTCCCGGGGGTGGCACAGGGCCACGTCGAAGGCGTCGCGCAGCCGCGAGGTCAGGAGGATGTCCTCGTCGCAGTAGCGCCGCCCCCGGGCCTGATAGGCGAGATCGGTCACGAACAGGATGCTGGGGCGGACGGGCATGGTGCGTCTCCTCGTGGTGTGACGACCAGCCTAAACATGTGTACGAGGCGTGCTCCGGCGGGGTGGGACCGCCCGGTTCGGGGACGTGTCACCGGATCCCGCCCGTGAGGTCGTTCCACAGGGCCCGCTCCCGGTCCGTCGGCGGGACGTCCGGGCGCAGGCGTTCCGGGTGGCCGGGGGCGGGACCGGTGGGGTCGGCGGGCGGGGGGACGGGGATGTGGACCCAGAGGTGGCCGAAGGCGATCAGGGCCTCCCACAGCTCCGTCAGGCGGCGGAGGACGAAGAGCGGCATTCCCGCACTCTCGGGCCGGGCGCCAAAGCGGCGCCAAAGCCGGAGGCCGGGGCCGTGTCGCGGCCGCCCGCGGGCGGCGGGCGCGGCCGGCGCGCGATACGTACGTACTTTCCCCGATGCGTGGACCCCGGGACGGAGGTGACAGTGAATCAGCCACCCGGCACAGACACCTGTTCCCCTACTGGACGAGGACTCGATGCGCTACGAACTCCTTGGGCCCCTCCGCGTTCGCCACGCCGAGCAGAGCCATTCGCTGTCCGCCCCGAAGGTGGAGGCGACGCTCGCCACCCTGCTGATCGGGAGCGGCCGGGTCATCACCAAGGAACGGCTCGTCACGGAGCTGTGGGGGGACAGACCACCACGCAGGGCCTCGGCAGCGGTCCACGTGTACATATCCCAGCTCCGCAAGTTCCTGGCCCGCGCGGGCGCGCCGGAGGGCGGGGCCATCGTCACCCGGCCGCTCGGGTACGAGCTGCGGCTCGACGGGGCCGCCTGGGACGTCGAGGAGTTCAAGGAGGCCATGCGGCTGGGCCGCGGCCTGCGGGCGGCCGGACGGCACGAGGAGGCCCTGGACCACTTCGAGCGGGCCACGGGGCTGTTCCGGGGTCCGGTGCTCGACGGGCTCGCGGAGGGGCCGGTCCTCACCTCGTTCGCGACCTGGGCGGAGGAGGAACGGCTGCAGGGCCTGGAGCTGTCGGTGGAGGCGCGCACGGCGCTCGGCCGGCACCGCGAGGTGATCGGGCTGCTGAGCACGCTGACCGCGCAGTACCCGCTGCGGGAGTCGTTCTACCGGCAGTTGATGCTGGTGCTGTACCGCTCGGAGCGGCAGGCCGAGGCCCTTCAGGTCTACCGCTCGGCGCAGCGGGTGCTGCGGGCCGAGCTGGGGTTGGAGCCGCACCGTTCGCTGCGCCTGCTGCACCGGGCGATCCTCACCTCCGACCGGCTGCTCGACCTGCCCACGGCGGGCTGAGCGCCGCCCGGGGCGCGTCCCCGTCGCCGGGCGGAGCCTTCCGGCCGGGCCCGGGGACGTCTCCCCGTCCCCGGGCGGAGGGCCACGCTCAGGCCGCGCGCGCCATCAGCCGGACCAGCGCGGCGCGGGTGTGGACGCCGAGCTTGCTGTAGATCCGGGTGAGGTGGACGTCGACCGTGCGGGGGCTGACCAGGAGCCGTGCGGCGATGTCCCGGGTCTTCAGCCCCTCGCCCGCGAGCTCCGCGACCTGCCGTTCCCGCAGAGTGAGTTCGGCCAGCGCGCCGCCGTCCGGGCCCTCGTGGGCGCGGGCCGCCGCGGTCGCGGCGCGGGCGAGGTCGCGGGCGCGCATGCCGGCCGCCGTCTCGCCGAGCAGCCCGTACGCCTCTTCGTAGCAGCGCGCCGCCCGCTCCGGGAGCGAGCGCGCCCGCAGGTCGTGGCCGCGGGCCAGCAGGGCGTGGCCGCGCTGCTCGGCGACGTTGACCGTGGCCGCGACGGACTCGGCGCGGTGCGCCCACTCGCCGGCCTCGGCGCCCGTGGCCGCGCAGGCCGCCGCGAGGAGTTCGTACACGCGCGGCGCGAGGATGGCGGGCGGTTCGGGCATCCGGCGGGTGTCGGCCGGGAACAGCAGCGCCAGCGCGCCCGCGCCGTCGCCGGCGGCGAGCGCCGCCTCGGCGTGCAGCAGGGCGACGACGGAGGTGCGGGGCAGGTCGCCGCCGGCCGGGTCCGGCGCGGTGCGGCGCGGCCGGAGCGGCCCGGTGTCCCCGAGCCAGGCCCAGGCGGCGGTCGTGACGGCGTCGGCGAGCGTCACGAGGTGGTCCCGGCCCGCGGCGAGGGCGACGGCCCGGGCCTCCTGCGCGGTCTCCAGCGCCTCGGCCATCCGGCCCGACTGGTAGGCGACGTAGGCGAGGACGTTGAGCAGCGCGGGCAGCAGGGGGAGGTCGCCGCGCAGCCGGGCCACGGCGAGCCCCCGCTCCACATGGGCCTGCGCCGGGCCGTACCAGCCCATGGCCGACTCGCCGCAGGCCAGGACGAGCAGGTAGCAGGCGAAGACGTCGATGCGGTCGTGCGCGCCCGGCTCCAGGCCGTCGAGCAGCTGGGCGCTCGCGTCCAGGGCGCTCTCGGCGGCGCTCGGGTCCCCGGCGAAAACGGTGCTCAGGCCCTGGAGCGCCAGCGCGCCGCCGGCGGTGAGCGGGGAGGCGCCCGCCAGGTGCCGGTTCAGCGCCTCCACGTCCGCGCGGGGCGGGAGCTGGCCGGCGAGCACCCACAGGAGCTGGGACTGCACGTGCAGCGCGGCCTCCTGCTCCGGGCTCGTGTGGCGGGCCGAGAGCAGCGGGGTGAGCAGGGCCTGCGCCTCCTCGACCAGGCCGGCGGCGGCCTGGACCAGGGCGAGCGGGACGACGGCGGGCACCCGCTCGGCTGCGGGCCGGTCGGCGAACGCCGCGAGGACCTCGCGGGTCACGGAGCGCAGCCGGGTGAGGTCGCCCTCGGCCGCCAGGGCGCGGACGACGGGCAGCCACACGTCGCGCCCGACGAGGTCGGGTCCGGACCCGTCCGGTGCCGCCCGCTGGAGCCGCAGGGCGAAGACCGTCCACTGGGCGGCGCGGCACGCGCGGCCCGCGGGCAGGGCGTCCTTGGTCGCGGCGACGAGGGCGGTCCGGTCCTCGGGGGTGGCGAGGGCGCCGGAGCGCACGATGTGCGGGGCGAGGTCCACCGGCGGGGCGCCGCGGCGGGTGAGGTGGACGAGGGCGCGGCGGTGCGCCTCGACGCGCCAGCAGGCGTCGGCCTCGGCGTACAGGAAGTCCCGCAGCAGGGTGTCGCGGAAGGCCAGGGTGCCGGGGCGGAGCGCGGTGCGGACGAGGTCGCGGGCTTCGAGGGAGCCGAGGGCGTGGCAGACCTCGGCGTGGGGCGACCGGGTGACGGCGGCGACCGACTCGACGTCGAAGGCCTCGCCGAGGACGGCGGCGGCGTGCGCGGTGAGGCGCTCCTGCGCGGTCAGGGGGGCGCATTCGGCGAGGAGCCGGGTCTCCAGGTCCCGGCGGACGTCGAGGTGGGCGGGGTCGTCGGGGCCGCCGTCGGCGGCGGCGAGGGCGACGAGGCGGAGCGGGTTGCCCCCGCTGCGGGCGTGGAGCCGGCGCAGTCGCGGCGTGTCGGGCGCGGCGCCCAGGAGTTCGGCGCTCTGCGCGGGGGTCAGCGGTCCGAGGCCCACCTCGTCGACGGTGCCGAGCTCCACGCCGTGCCGGACCGCGAGGCGCAGTCCGACGGAGGCCTGGCGCGGGCGGTGGGCGACGACGGTGACGAGCCCGCCGCCCACCGGCCGGCGGATGAGGGTCTCCAGGAGGCGTACGGAGCACGGGTCGGCCCAGTGGAAGTCGTCGAGGACCAGCAGGAGTCCGTGCGGTGCGGCGGCCGCGCAGTCGGCGAGCAGGCCGCGCAGTTCGGCGTAGTACTGGCAGTCGCGGGTGAGTCCGCCGCCGGCCGGGACGAGGGCGTCGGGGTCCCGGGGCGGGCGGGCGAGCCGGCGCAGCAGGCGGGCGATCGCCGGCGACGGGCCGTCGGCGCCGGGCGCGCCCGGGGAGCCCGGGCCGCCGAGGGCCTCCAGGAAGGGCGCGAAGGAGGCCGGTTCCCCGGTGTTGGCGACGCACAGGCCGCGCAGCGTCACGAGGCCTTCGCGCCGGGCGTCCGCGGCCAGTGCGGTGAGCAGGGCCGTCTTGCCCGAGCCGGGGTCGCCGGTGAGTTCCACGACGGTGTCGCGGCCGACCGCGGCCGACCGGACGATCTGCCTGAGGGTGTCCCGTTCCGTGTGGCGGACGGTGGTGCGGGCGTGTCTCGATTCGAGGGCGGTGACCATGGCGGCAGGTCTCCTTCCGCGGTCTGAACTGCGGTCCGGGCACCCCGCCGATCACGCGGAACGAGGGGCGGACAGCAGCATAGGAGAGCGGGGGGAGGGAGGTTTGTCCCGCAACAAAACCTTCATGCAACCGCGTACGGACGGGGCGACCGCGTACGGACTGGGCGACCGCGTACGGACGGGCCGGCGGGCCGGGAGGGACGTCCCGGCCCGCCGGCGGTCGCTCCGCCCCGGGGTCGCGGTGGCCGCTTCGGTCGCGGGCCCCGGCGGGCGGTTCACTCCTGGGGCGCGGCGGCCGCCTTCCTCGCTCCCGGGCCGTACCAGAACAGGACGGCGACGAGCAGCGCGAGGACGGTCAGCCCCGAGGCCCAGAGGAACACGGAGGAGATCGTGTCGGCGGTCTCGCCGCTGCCCCCGGTGAAGGGGACGAGCAGCACCGCGAGGCCGACCGAGCCGCCGATGGTCAGGGCGGTCTGCAGGACTCCGGCCGTGACGCCGGCGTACTCGGGCGGGGCCGTCGTCAGGATGATGATGTTGAACGGGATGATGGACACGCCGACCCCGACGCCGATCAGCACGATCTGGGGCAGGACTCCGGCGGCGTACGTGCTGTCGCCGTCGAGCAGGCTCAGCCAGGCCACCCCGGCGAGGACGACGACCAGGCCGCCGATCGCACGGAGCTTGAGGTCGATCGCGGCGATGCGCGGGGTGAGGACCTGGGTGGTGAGCAGCAGGGCGGCGCCGAAGGGCAGGATGGCGAGGCCGCTCTGGAGGGCGTTCAGGCCCAGCACGTTCTGGAGGTACTGGACCAGGTAGACGAGGTAGCTCGTCAGGACGGCGGCGAGCAGCAGCAGGTTGAGGAAGGAGCCGGCGCGCACCCGGTCGGCGAAGATCCGGCCGGGCAGGAGGGGTTCGGCGCTGCGCCCGTCGACGGCGAACAGCGCGATCCACAGCACGGCGGAGACGGCGAGCGGGACGACGGTCCCGGTGTCGCTCCAGCCCTTCTCGGCGGCGTGCACGAATCCGTATACGAGGGCGGTCACCGCGCCGCCGACGAGGACGGCGCTGGGCAGGCCGAGGGAGCGGCGGCGGGTGGGGCCGTCGTCGGTGCCGAGCGCCTTGACGGCGACGAGCACCAGGACGAGGCCGACGGGGACGTTGACGAGGAGGCTCCAGCGCCAGTCCCCGACCCAGGTCAGGAGGCCGCCGAGGACCATGCCCGCGGACGCGCCGAGTCCGGTGACGGTGGAGTAGAGGCCGAAGGCGCGCTGTCGGCGTTCGCCCTCGAAGACGAGGGCGAGGAGGGCGAGTCCGGTCGGTCCGGCGACGGCGGCGCCGGCGCCCTGGAGGGCGCGTCCGACGAGCAGGACCTCCAGGTTGGGGGCGAGGCCGGCGAGCAGCGAGGCCGCGACGACGAGCAGGATGCCGCCGAGGAAGACCTTGCGGTGGCCGAGGACGTCGCCGAGCCGGCCGGCGAGGAGCAGCAGGCCGCCGAAGGCGAGGAGGAAGGCGTTGGGCACCCAGGAGGCCGAGGCGACGGTGACGTCGAGGTCCTTCTGGAGGGCGGGCAGGGCGACGTTCACGATGGTGCCGTCGAGCTGGAGCATGAACTCGGCGCCGACGATGGCGGTGAGGGCGAGGCCCCAGGGGGCGCGTGCGGGGGCGGCGTCCTTCGGGATGCCGTCGGGGACGGTTTCTGCGGTCACGGGTGGTCCTCCACGGTCGGCGGCCGTCCGCCGGGATGCGGATCGGGTGGGGCGGATCGGGCGCGGCGGTTCGGATGGGACGGGACGGGTGAGGCGGGTCGGGCGCGGCGGGTCGGGCCGAGTGGGGTCGGCTCGGGCGGGGTCGGGTGCGGCGGGACGAGGGGGACGGATCGGGTGAGGCGGTTCGGATGGAGCGGCTTGGGTGAAGCGGTTCGCGTGGAGCGGTTCGGGTGGAGCGGTTCGCGTGGAGCGGGTCGGGTGGAGCCGGTCGGGCGCGGTGGTGCCGCCGGAAGCGGGGCGTCCGGCAGGGGTCCCGCCGGAGCGGCGGAGCCGTGGGCGCACGGCCGTCCGGTGCGCGGCCGACCGGCGCGGGCTACTATCGTGAGACAGCCTCAGGTTAGTTGGCCGCAGTTAACCTGAGGCGACCTCAGGTAGTCAAGTGGAGGCCCCGTGGCAGACAACCCGCCCTACATCGCGCAGCGCCCGAAGCGGGCCGACGGCGCCCGCAACTACGACGCGATCCTGGCCTCGGCCCGCAAGGCCTTCGAGGCGGAGGGCTCCGACGCCTCCCTGGAGGACATCGCCGCCCGGGCCGGCGTCGCGATCGGCACGCTCTACCGCCACTTCCCGACCCGCGCCGCGCTGGTCGAGGCGGCCACCCGGGACGGGCTCGCCGACCTCGTCGCGCGCGCCGAGAGCCTGGCCGGGGACGGGGACCCGCTGGAGGCGCTGGCCGCCTGGATGAGCCGCGCCGTACGGCACTTCAGCACGTTCCGCGGCCTGGTCGGCATCCTCACCCGGAGCATGTACGACGAGGGCACGCCCTCGCACGCCGCGTGCGCCGCGATGCACAGCGGCGGCGCGGAGCTGCTGCGCGCCGCCCAGCGGGCCGGGCGGGTGCGCGCCGACGTCACGCCGGACGAGCTGTTCGACCTGCTCAGCGGGGCGGCCTGGGTGCGGGAGAACGCGCTGCCCGGCGGAGGGGAGCGCGGCGACCGGTACCTGCGCCTGGTCCTGGAAGGCATCGTCGCGCACCCGCAGGCCGGATGAGCCCCGGGCGGACGACCCCGCTCCGCCCCTTTAGGACCGCTTGAGAGGGCCCTCCTAGCGTCGGGCGGGAATCGGTACATCCCGCATCAGGAGGGCTCATCGTGGTGTTGCAGGTCCTGTCCGACTGGCTCACGCCGCTGGTCGCCACACCCCCGAAGACCGTCTCCCCGGAGGTCGGCGCCCTCCGCGACACCGGCAGGTCGCTGATCCTGCGCGACCTCACCGAGAAGGTCGTCGCGTACGAGTCGAACAACCCGGACCCCACCGGCACCACCCCCACCGAGAAGGACTTCGCCACCGTCCGGCTGGAGATCTTCGGCCCCGACGGCACGCGGATCGGGCGGACCGAGGGCGCCGGCCGGATGCTCTACCGCCGTGAGGAGGACGGGCACTTCATCGCGTACTTCGGCGAGGAGATCACGCTCGACGACGGCAACGTCGTCCGGGCGGGCGGACTCGTCGACGACGCCCGGCTGACCGCCGGCGAGCACGCGACGTTCCCCGCCGTCGTGGTCAGCGGTCCGCTGCGCGGCGCGATCGGCTTCCGGCAGTTCCGCCCGGTGGCCAAGGAGTCGCACACGACGTACGAGTCCTCGATCGTCCTGTACCGGAGGTGACGGCCGCCGTGTCATCGACCTCCGCGGCGCGCCCCGCCGCGCCCTCGCCCGCACCCCCCTCCCCCGCTCCCCCCGCGCCGCTTCCCACCCGTCGCATCGGCTCGCTGACCGTGGGCGCCCAGGGGCTCGGCTGCCTGGGCCTGTCCGAGTTCTACGGGCCGGTCGCCCCGGAGACCGCGATCGCCACGATCCGGCGCGCCCTCGACCTGGGCGTCACCCTCCTCGACACCGCCGACGTGTACGGGCACGGCGCGAACGAGGAGCTGATCGGCCGGGCGGTCGCCGGGCGCCGCGACGAGGCGGTGATCTCGACGAAGTTCGGCGTCGTCCGGCCCGGCACGGGCGTCGGTACGGGCATCCGCGGCGACGCGGCCCACGTCCGGGAGAGCTGCGAGGCCTCGCTCCGCAGGCTCGGCGTCGAGCACATCGACCTGTTCACGCTCACCCGCCCCGACCGGAACGTCCCCGTCGAGGAGACCGTCGGGGCGCTGGCCGAACTCCGGAAGGAGGGCAAGATCCGGGAGTTCGGGCTGAGCGAGGCGGGACCGCGGACCCTGGAGCGGGCGCACGCCGTCGCCCCGGTGGCCGCGCTGCAGACCGAGTGGTCGCTGTGGTCGCGGGGCATCGAGCGCGAGGTGGCGGGGGTGTGCCGGCGGCTCGGCATCGCGATCGTCCCGTACGCGCCGCTCGGTCGCGGGTTCCTGACCGGCACGGTCCGCTCCGCCGACGCGTTCGGCGAGGGCGACTTCCGCGGCTTCGGACTGCCCCGGTTCACCCGGGACAACCTCGCCGCGAACCTGCCGCTGGCCGACCGGCTGACCGCGCTCGCGTCCGAACTCGGTACGAGCGCCGCCCGGTTGGCGCTGGCCTGGCTGCACCACCGGGGGCCGGACGTCGTCCCCGTCCCCGGTACCGGCGACCCGGAGCACCTGGCGGAGAACGCCTCGGCGGTCGGTCTCCGGCTCACCCCGTCCCAGCTCGCGGCGGTCGAGGCGGCGGTCCCGGCGGACGAGGTCCACGGCGCCCGCTGGAACGAGCAGAGCCTCGCGTACATCGAGGAGTGACGGACGGGTTCCCGGGGGCCTTCCGGGTCCTCCGGCCCGTACGAAGGACGCGGTTCCGGGTCCTCCGGACCGCATGAAGGACGGTGGGGCGGCCTCCCCGAGAGGGAGGCCGCCCCACCGTCCTTCGTCGTCCCCTTCACCGGCTCCTACCCGGGCACCTCCTCCCGTGACAGCGAGAGCGCCCGTGACGGGCAGAGGTCAACGGCCAGTTCGAGCTCCTCCAGGAGGTCCTCGCCCGGCTTCTCGTCCACGACCACCACCAGGCCGTCGTCGCCGTGGTCGAAGACCCCGGGGACGGTGACCGCGCAGTGTCCGGCCGCCATGCAGCGGTTCCGGTCGGCGTGCACCCGCATCGTCGTCCCCTCCCTCACCACTCGACCGGCAGGCGGTGCACGCCCTGCATCGTGCCGCCGCTGCGGGACGGCAGTTCGGCGACCGGAACGGCCGGCCGCAGCCCCGGGATCCGGGCGAACAGCGTGGTGAAGGCCACCTCCAGCTCCATCCGCGCGAGGTTCTGGCCCAGGCACTGGTGGATGCCGAAGCCGAACGTGAGGTGCTGCCGGGCCGCCGCCGCGCCGCCGCGGCCCTCGGACCGGTGGATGTCGAAGGTGTACGGGTCCTCGTACACGGCGGGGTCGCGGTTGGTCATCGAGGAGGAGACGAGGACCCCCTCCCCCGCCCTGATGACCTCTCCGTCGATCTCGATGTCCTCCTTCGCGACCCGGACCCCGGAGACGTCCGTCACGGAGACCATCCGCAGCAGTTCGTCGACGGCCGCCGGCACCGCCTCCGGCGGCGCCGCGCGGAACGCGGCCAGCTGATCGGGGTGTTCGAGGAGGGTGACCACGCCGAGGGCGATCATCTGCGAGGTCGTGTCGTGGCCGCCGATCAGCAGGGCCAGCGCGATCCGCAGCAGGTCGTCCCGGGTGAGGTCCTCGCCGTCGACCCGGCCGGCGAGCCGGCCGAGCACCCCGTCGCCGCCGCCCGGCGCGCGCTCGTTCGCGGTGAGGAGCCCGTCGAGGTAGTCCCACAGCGCCCGGCCCGCCGCCTCCGCGCCCTCGGCGTCCTTCGCCTGGAGCAGTCCCACGGTCTTCTCCTCGAAGAAGGCGTGGTCCTCGTACGGGACGCCGAGCAGCTGGGAGATGACCATCGAGGGGATGGGCAGGGCGAAGTCCTCGACCAGGTCCGCGGGCGGTCCCTTGCGGAGCATGTCGTCCACCAGTGCGCCGGTCAGTTCCTCGACCCCGGCGCGCATCTCGCGGACGTGCTTGAGGCTGAAGTCGGGGGCGAGCAGGCGCCGGTGCACGTCGTGCACCGGCGGATCGAAGCCGATGACGGCGATCGGTTTGAAGATGGGCGCCTCGAAGCGCGGCAGCACCACGGGGAAGTCGTCCCGGGAGCGGTCGGCGGAGAGCCGCGGGTCGGCGAGGAGCTTCCGGCCGGCGGCGTGCCCGGTGACCATCCAGAGGGACGATCCGTCCCACAGGGACACCCGGTGCAGCGGGCCGTTCCTCCCGAGTTCCCGGTAGGCCGGGGAGGGTTGGTAGGGACAGGTCCTGTCCTGGGGGTAGGAGAGCACCGTACGCGTTCCTTCCGTCGTGTCGGGTCAGTCCGACGCCGCCGGCGCGGTGGGCGCCGCCGGGGCCTTTCCGCCCGCCGCCGGGGTCGGCAGCGGGACGACGTGCGGGGCGGGGATCTTCCGCGGCCGCCCCCACCTGCGCATCCCCGGCTCCTCCACGAACCGGTGCAGCGCCCAGGAGAGCAGGGTGGTGACGGCGAACAGCGCCGCGAGGAGGCCGGTGGCCTGCACCACGTCCCAGGTCCGGCCCGCGCCGAGGACCGTGTGCCCGTACGTCAGGACCAGGAAGTGCACGAGGTACGAGGCGTACGACACGGTGCCCAGCCACTGCAGGGCGCGGCCCCGGAAGGGCGAGAAGCCGCCGCGCACGTCCGCCGTGGCCACCGCCGGGATCAGCAGGGCGAGCGGGGCCACGATCGGCGCGGTGAGGCTGTAGACGCCCGGGAACTGGGAGACCTGGACGGCGAAGCCGAGGACGAGCAGCGCGAGCGCCGGCACCGGGCCGAACCGGATCCAGCCGCCGGTGCGGACGATCCGGGCCATGACGATGCCGAGCGTGAAGTCCAGCGCGCGTATGGGCGGGAAGGACACCAGGAACCAGTTCTGGGTGAGCGACATGTCCTGCCCCGGCAGCTTCGGCGCGCCCGGCAGCCAGGCCTGCGCGACGGCGGGCAGCAGCATGACGACCGCGACGAGGGCGCCCGCGGCCCACCACAGCCGGTGGGCCGGGATGCGCCGGACGAGGGCGTACAGGAGCGGGAACGCGAGGTAGAACAGCAGGTCGCAGGCGAGGGACCAGGTGACCACGTTGAGGGACAGGATGACGTCGAGCCGCGGGTACCAGGTGTGCACCAGGAACAGGCTCGGCAGCAGCTTGAACAGGTCGAGCGTCTGCCCGGCCCAGAGCGCGAGGCCGAGGGCGGCGAACCAGGTGACGACGTGGTTCGGGTAGACCTTGGCCAGCCGGCGGCGCCAGAAGCGGCCGGCCGGCTGCCCCTCCCGTACCGACCAGGTGAGGACGAAGCCGCTGAGGACGAAGAAGAACTCCACCCCGAGCCAGCCGATCGCGAAGGCGTAGGGCCGCAGGGCCGCCTCGGTGTCCGGGTGGTAGAAGCCGAGGACGAAGGAGTGGCAGAGGAAGACCAGGAAGGCCGCGGCGAAGCGCATTCCGGTGAGCGAGGGGAGTCTGGAGGGCTCCGTCGGCTGGGAGGACATGTGTCTCTTCTCGTCGGGGGTTCTCGTGGGGGTTCTCGTGCGGGGGCCGTCGCCGGGTCAGTGCGGGGACGGGCGCTCGGTGATGTCGATGGCCCGTGCCGGGCACAGGTAGGCGGCCTTGCGGGCCTTGTCGTGGTGTTCCGGCGCGGGTTCCGGGGTCAGGACGACGACGAGGCCCTCGTCGTCCTGGTCGAAGACCTCGGGGAGGGTGGCCATGCAGCGGCCGCCGCTGATGCAGGACTCCCGGTCGGCGTGCAGCCGCATCGCGGTCACCACTCGACGGGCAGGGACAGCACGCGCTGCACCGTGCCCGCGCCGAGGATCGGCAGCTCGTCCACGCCGACCGCCAGGCGCATGCCGGGGATGCGGGTGAGCAGCTCCCGGAAGGCGACCTCCAGTTCGAGGCGGGCGAGGTTCTGGCCGAGGCACTGGTGGATGCCGAAGCCGAAGGTCACGTGGTGGGTGTCGGAGCGCAGCACGTCGAACTCGTCGGGGCGCTCGTGGAAGTTCTCGTCGCGGTTGGCGAGGGTCCCGGAGACGAGGACGCCCTCGCCCTCGCGGATGAGGTGACCGGCGATCTCGATGTCGCCCTTGGCGATCCGGGTGGCGACGAGGTCGGTGGTGGCGATGAAGCGCAGCAGCTCCTCGACGGCGCCGGGCAGCCGTTCGCGGTCCTCGTGGAGCTTCGCGAGCTGGTCGGGGTGTTCGAGGAGGGTGATGAGGCCGAGGGCCAGGGACGAGGAGGTGGTCTCGTGCGCGGCGATCAGCAGGACGAGCGCGATGGAGACGAGCTCCTCGTGGCCGATGTCGCCGGTGAGCACCCGCTCGGTGACGAGCTGTCCGAGCAGTCCGTCCGTGGGGGACTTGATCTGCTCGGTGACCAGGCCGTCGATGTAGTCGACGAGGTTCTGCGCGGCGGTCGCCGATTCCTCCTCGGTGCCCAGCATGACCTTGCCGCTGGCGTCCTGGAAGAACTCGTGGTCCTCGTAGGGGACGCCGAGGTGGCGGCAGATGACGAGGGACGGCAGCGGCACGGCGAGCAGCGGCACCAGGTCGGCCGGCGGGCCGTGGGCGATGATCCGGTCGACGAAGCCGGAGACGATCTTCTCGATCTCCGGCCGCATCCGCCTGACCTGCTTGAGGCTGAAGTGCGGGTTGAGGTAGCGCCGGTAGATGTCGTGCTGCGGCGGGTCCATCGCGATCAGGGCGAGGCTCCGGGCGATGTGGGACCGGAACCGGGGCGCGACGATGGGGAAGTCGGGGTGGGTGCGCAGCGAGGAGAGGTTCGGGTGGGTGAGGATCTCCCGGGACTCCTTGTAGCCGGTGACCATCCAGGCCTCGCGGCCGTCGAACAGGGTCACCTTGAGGACCGGCCCCGCCTCGCCGATCTCGCGGTATCCGGCGGGCGGCTGGTAGGGGCACGTGCGCGGCTGCGGGTACGGCGGTGCTTCTGCCATTGCCTTCTCGTCCTTCGAACGGGGCGGAACGCCGGGATGCGGGTGACGGGGCGGGTGCGGGGGCTCCCCCGACCGGACCCGTGGGCCGGGGCCGGGGCCGGGAATCGGGGAGTGGAATCGGGGATTGGGGAGCGGGGATTGGGGAGCGGGGATCGGGAGCCGTCGGCTTCGGGGCCGTCGGGAGCGGGGTGGACCGGACCGGGGCTGCCCGGAACGGGGTTGCCCGGACCGGTGTCGTCGGGGCCGGGACCGCTCGGGCCGGGGTTCCCGGGCCGGGGTCGTCGGGGGCCGGGGTCGTCGGGGGCCGGGGTCGTCGGGGGCCGGGCGGCGGAGGGGTGCCGTGGCGGCGCCGGTGGGGTCCGGCACCCCTGGAAGGGCGACGCTATTGAGCTCCGGGGCGCCGGGCAAGCGCGGTTAAGCGCCGCTTCAGAACTCCTTTCGTCCGGTTCCGGGCGGGCGCGGGACGGCCGCCAGGAGGGCGCGGGTGTAGGGGTGTTCGGGGGCGCGCAGGACCTGCTCGGCCGTGCCGGACTCGACGACCCGTCCGTCCTTCATGACGGCGACCCGGTGGCTCAGCCGGCGCACCACGCCCAGGTCGTGCGAGACGAACACGTAGGCCACGCCCAGGCGTTCCTGGACGCGGATCAGGACGTCGAGGACCTGGGCCTGGACGGAGGCGTCGAGGGCGGAGACCGGCTCGTCGCAGACGACGACGTCGGGCTCCGGCGCGAAGGCGCGGGCGATCGCGAGGCGCTGCGCCTGGCCGCCGGACAGGTCGCGGGCCCGGCGGTCCAGGACGCCGGGAGCGAGGCCGACGTGCTCCAGGAGTTCGGCGACGCGCGCCGCGCGGGCGTTCCGGGGGGTGCCGATCGCCCGCAGCGGCTCCTCCAGCAACTGCCGTGCGGTGTAACGGGGGTCGAAGGAGCCCAGGGGGTACTGGTGGATCGTCTGGACGCGGCGGCGGGCCGCGCGGAGTTCGGCGCGGGTGCGTTCGGTCCAGGCGCGCCCGTCGAGCTCCACGCGGCCCGCGTCGGGCGTCACGACCCCCGTCAGCATCCGGCCCACGGTGGTCTTGCCGGAGCCGGACTCGCCGACGACGCCGAGGGTCTCCCCGGCCCGTACGGTGAGCGACACCCCGTCGACGGCGGTGAGTTCGGGCCGGCCGGGCAGCCGGTACCGCTTCACCAGTCCCTCGGCGCGCAGCAGTACGGGCCCGGGTTCGGGCGCGGCCCTGGTCTCCTCGCCGGGGACGGCGGCGACCAGGGCCCGGGTGTACGGATGGCGGGGCGCGGACAGGATCCGCCCGGCGGGGCCGTCCTCGACGAACCGTCCGTCCTTCATGACGTGGACGCGGTCGGCCAGTTCGCCCACGACGCCGAGGTCGTGGCTGATGAGCAGGACGGCGGTGCCGTCGCGGGCGCGGGCGCGCAGCAGCCGGAGGATCTGCTGCTGCACGGTGGCGTCGAGGGCGGTGGTGGGCTCGTCGGCGATGAGCAGGTCGGGGCGGGCGGCGAGCGCGGAGGCGATCAGGGAGCGCTGGCGCAGGCCGCCGGAGAGCTGGTGGGGGTACTGGGCGGCCCGGGTGCGGGGGTCGGGGACGCCCGCCGCTTCGAGCAGCCGTTCCGTCTCCGCCCGGATCCGCGCGGGCGGGACGGTCCGGTGGGTGCGCAGCGGTTCGGCGACCTCCGCGCCGACGCGGCGGAGCGGGTCGAGGGAGCCGAGCGCGTCCTGCAGCACGAACCCGACGCGCCGGCCGCGCAGCGCGCGCAGCCGGCGCCCGTCGAGTCCGCGCAGGTCGACGCCGTCGAAGGTCAGCGCGGCGGCCCGTACGTCGGCCCCGTCGCCGGCCAGGCCGACGAGGCTGCGGGCCGTGACGCTCTTGCCGGAGCCGGACTCGCCGACGACGGCGACGATCTCCCCCGGCCGTACGGTGAACGACACCCCGCGCACCGCCTCCACCCGGCGGCGGCCGCGGCCGAAGGAGACGGTCAGGTCCTCGACCCGGACCAGTTCGCGCGCGGCCGGTCCTTCGGACGTCTTCGGGGCTTCGGCCGGGGCCGTGCGGGGCTCGGTGCTCATGCGGTGCTCCCGTCGACGGTGCGCTGGAGGTGGCGGCCGACCGTCGTGATCGCGAGGACGGCGAGGGTGATGGCCGCGCCGGGGAAGGCGGCGGGCCACCAGGCGAGGGCGAGGAAGTCGCGGCTGCCGGCCAGCATCGCGCCCCACTCGGCGGTGGGCGGCTGGGGGCCGAGGCCGACGAAGCTCAGGCTGGAGCTCGCCACGATCATCGCGCCCAGGGAGACGGTGGCGAGCGCGAGGACCGGTCCGAGCGCATTGGGCAGCACGTGCCGCAGGACCACCTGGGCGCGGGTCCAGCCGAAGCCGTACGCGGCCTCGACGTACGCCCGGCCGCGCAGCGAGATCACCTCGGCGCGGGCGACGCGGGCGAAGCCGGGCAGCGCGCCGACGGCGAGGCCCACGGTGGCGGCGCCCGCGCCGGGGCCGAGGACGGCGACGACGAGGAAGACCAGGAGGAGGCCCGGCACGGAGAGCAGGACGTCGAGGAACCGGCCGATGGCCTGGTCGGCGAAGCGGCCGAGCTGGGCGGCGGCGACGCCGACGAGGGTCCCGCCGACGAGGGCGAGGGCCACCGCGCCGACGCCGATGAGCAGCGACGGCCGGGTTCCGTGCACGATCCGCGCGTACAGGTCGCGGCCGTTCTGGTCGGTGCCGAGCCAGTGCCCGTCGCCGGGCGGGCGCAGCAGGGCGTCGATGTCGGCCGCGTCGGGGTCGACGGAGGTGAAGAGGCCGGGGAAGGCGGCCATGGCGGTCAGCACCGCGAGGACCGCCGCGCCGAGCCAGAGGCCGGTGCGGGGACGGGTCACGCGGGCCTCCCGGCGTCACGGGTGCGGGGGTCGACGAGCCACTGCAGGGCGTCGACGACGAGGTTGACGAGGACGAACACGGCGGCGGCGAGCAGCACGACGGCCATGACGACGGGCATGTCCTTGTTCTGCACCGCCGACAGCACCAGCCGGCCGACGCCCTGCCGGGAGAAGACGATCTCGACGATCACGGCCCCGCCGATCAGGGAGCCGGCGATCCAGCCCAGGAGCGTCGTGGCGGGCAGCAGGGCGTGCCGCAGCACGTGCCGCAGGCGGAGCGCGAGTTCGCCGATGCCGCGGGCCCGGGCGGTCACCACGAAGGGTTCGTCGAGGGCACGGAGCAGCCCTTCGCGCAGCACCTGGGCGACCACGGCGGTGGGGGCCGCGGCGAGCGCGAGCGTCGGCAGGACGAGGCCGCTCGGGCCGGACGCGCCGACGGTCGGGAACCAGCCGAGGCCGAAGGAGAAGAAGGTCAGCAGGAGCAGGCCGAGCCAGAACGGCGGCAGCGCGACGACGACGGACTCGGCGGCGGCGAACAGGGTCCGGACCCAGCGGCGGCGGTGCGCCCCGAGCACGGCGAGGACGACCGAGCCGGCGGCGGTGACGAGGAGCGTGGAGGCGATCAGCGTGAGGGTGTCGGGGAGCTGGGACCCGACGGCCTCCCACACGGGCCGGCGCAGCACGTACGAGTCCCCGAAGTCGCCGCGGACGATCCGGCCGAGGTAGCCGAGGTACTGGGCGGGCAGCGGGTCGTCCAGGTGGTACTCGGCGGTGATCTCGGCGCGGACGCGGGGCGAGACGCTGGACCGGGCGAGCAGCACGTCCGCGGTGCTGCCCGGCATGATCTGGAGGACCACGAAGGCGAGGGTCACCGCGCCCCACAGGACGACGACGGCGCCGGCCGCGCGGCCGAGGACGAGCCGGAGGAGGCGGACGGGGCGGGCCCGCTCCCGGGCGGTGTCGCCGGGAGCGGGCCCGCCGCCGGTCAGGAGGCCAGCCATGTCGCGTAGAGGCTCGCGGAGCCGTCGGCGGTGAAGCCGGTGCCGCGCACCGCGTCGCGGGCGGCGAGGGTGGAGACGGGCGAGTAGATCGGGAGGACGGCGGCGTCCTCGGTAATCCGCCGCTGCACCTCGCGGTAGATCCGGAACTGTTCCTTCTGGTCGGTGGCGCGCTGGGCGTCGGCGAACAGCTTCTCCACGTCCGGGACGTCGTAGCGGGCCATGTTGTTGCTGATGCCGCGGGCGGGGGTGGGGATGTTGTCCTTGCCGAACAGGACGCGCAGGACGTCGGGTGCGGGCGAGGAGAAGCTGGTGTCGATGATCTCGTAGTCGCCGGCGAGCAGCCGTTCGACGAAGGTGCCGCCGTCGACGTTCTCCTCGACGAACTCGACGCCGAGCTTCTTGCCGGCGGACTGGATCTGCACGGCGAGGTTGGTGATGGACGGGTCGGACCACAGGTGCCGGACGCGCAGCCGCTTGCCGTCCTTGGTGCGGTAGCCCTGGGCGTCGCGGGCGGTCCAGCCCGCCGCGTCGAGCAGCCGCGCGGCCTCCTGGGGGTCGTGGGCGTAGGCGGCGGCGAGGGAGGCGTCGTGGCCGGGGGTGGTCGCGGACAGCGGGCCCTTGGCGGAGGGGTACTGGCCGAAGTGGACGCGCTGGGCGATGGTCGACCAGTCGATGCCGGCGCGCAGCGCCTTGCGCACGGCGACGTCGGCGAGGGGGCCCTTGGCGGTGTTGGGCCAGTAGCTGTAGTTGGCGCCGGGGAAGCTGGTGCTGTGCAGGGTGAAGCCGGGGGTCTTCGCGAGCTGCCGGGTGCTGGTGGGGTCGAGGCCGGTGGCGGCGTCGACCTGGCCGCTGGTGAGCGCGCCGAAGCGGGAGGCGTTGTCCGGGACGACCTGGACCCGGATGCCGTCGAGGCGGGCCGGGCCGGAGTGGCCGGCGGACTTGGGCGCCCAGGCGTGGTCGGGGTTCCGGGTGTACTCGATGCCCTTCTGCGCGACGAGTCCGGTGGCGGTGCGGAACGGGCCGGTGCCGACGATCTTCTTGCAGAGTTCGGCGGTGGACCCCTTGAGTCCGGCCGGGGACTCGATGCCGAGGTTGGGCAGCGCGAGGGCGCCGAGGAAGCCCGAGTCGGGCCGCTCGAGGGTGATCTCGACCGTGTGGGGGTCGACGGCCCGGGAGGACTTGTAGGCGGAGATCAGGCTGGAGGCGAGGAGCGACTTGGTCGCGGGGTCGGCGACGTGGTCGAGGTTGGCGACCACGGCCGCCGCGTCGAAGCGGGCGCCGTCGGTGAAGGTGACGTCGTCGCGGAGGGCGAAGGTGTAGGTCCGGCCGTCGGGCGACAGCGTCCAGCTCTTGGCGAGCCAGGGCTCGAAGGCGCCCTTCGGGGTCTGGTGGACCAGGGAGTCCAGGATCGGCCGGGACAGCAGCCGGGCGGCCTCGGTGGGGCTCTGGTGGGGGTCGAGGCACTCGGGTTCCTTGGCGATGGCGATCCGCAGGGTGCCGCCGTCGCGGGGCGGGCCGCCGGCGGCGGTGCCGCCGTCGGTCCCGGCCCCCGCGGAGCACGCGGTGACCAGCGTCGTCAGCAGGGCGGTTCCCGCCGCCAGGAGGGCGGATCTCTTCGTCCGTGTCCGTGTACCCGAGTGCATGCTCGTCGTCCTCATCGCTTGTGCCGTGACGTTCGGTCAGTCACGGTGCACGGCCGGCCTAAAGCCGGTCTGAAAGCGGACGGCGGGCGCGGTGGGGGCGGGGCGCGGACGGTGGGGGCGGGCGGTCCGGGGCGGTCAGAGCGAGGCGGCGATCTTCGCGACGAGTTCGTACGAGCGGATCCGGGCCTCGTGGTCGGGGACCTGGGTGAGGACGAACAGCTCGTCGGCGCGGGTCCGGGCGACGAAGTCGGCGAGGCGGGGCGCGATGCGGTCCGGGGCGCCGACGAACTGGGGGTCGATGCGCGAGCGCAGGAAGTCCCGCTCGGCGGACGTGTGGGTGTGCGCGGCGGCCTCCTCCTCGGTGGGCAGGACGCTCTCCGGGTCGACGGTGCGCATGAGGATCTGTCCGTGCACGAAGGCCTCGGCGAGCCGGTGGGCGCGCGCGTCGCTGTCGGAGGCGACCGCTATCACCGCGACGCAGGCGTGCGGTTCGGACAGGCCAGGGGCGGGCCGGAAGGCCTCGCGGTAGGCGTCCAGCGCCTGGGGGGCGCCGCCGCCGACGATGGCGTGGGCGTAGACGTACGGCAGTCCGGCCCGGCCGGCGTGGACGGCGCTGCCGATGCTGGAGCCGACGAGCCAGAAGCGGGGCGGGACCTCGGGCTCGGGGACCGCCCGCACTCCCTGGTGTCCTCCGGCGAAGTAGCCGCGGAGCTCGTCGAACTGGGCGTCGAAGCCGAGGCGGCGGGGGTCGCCGAGGCGGGCCGCGGAGGCGGGCGAGCCGCCGGTGGCCCGGCCGAGTCCGAGGTCGACGCGGCCGGGGTAGAGGCTCGCGAGCACGCCGAACTGCTCGGCGACGGCGAGGGCGGAGTGGTTGGGCAGCAGGACCGCCCCGGACCCGACGGTGAGGGTGCGGGTGGCCTGCAGCAGGGGTCCGGCGAGGACGGCGGGGCTGGACGTGGCGAGGGCGGGGGTGCCGTGGTGCTCCGCGACCCAGTAGCGGCGGTAGCCGAAGCCCTCCACCGCCGCGGCCAGGTCGACGGTGCGGCGCAGCGCGTCGCCGGGCGTGTCGCCGCGCCAGACGGGGACCGTGTCGTGCACCGAAATCGCGATTCCCTCGGCCACCTGGTTCTCCTCCTCCTGCTGGGCGGTCGCCGGTCTCGCGGACACGATCCTGAGGCGACCTCACGTTGTCCCGGGAAGTTAAGTCGAGCATGCCTCAGGTTGTCAATGCCGGGGCGCCCGGGGCCGGGAGCAGGTCTTCGGCCGCGTCCAGGGTCAGATGGCCGGGCACCTCCGGCCGCCGCTCCAGACGGTGCACGAACACGGTCCCGGCCCCCGTCCCGCCGGAGGGGCCGACCGGCCCGGGGACGTCCGGCTGAAGGCCGCCCGCACCGGAGCCGTCCGCCCGGGGGCCGGGCTCCTCCGGGCCCAGCTCCTCGAACCCGTAGTGCGCGTAGAGGCCGGCGACCTTGGCGTTCTTCGCGGTCGGCCGGTACGCGCCCCGCACCTCGGCGAACCCGGCGCCGGCGGCCCGGTCGAGGAGCGCCGCCAGGCAGGCCTGCTCGATGCCCCGCGCGAAGACCCGGCAGCTGAGCAGCATGTTCTCGATGTGCAGGACCTTCTCCTCGGCGCGCAGGAACACCGCGCCGACGAGCCCGTTGCTCCCGAACCGGTCCCCCGCCGTCAGCCCGAGGACGGCGGTGCCGGGACCGGCGGCCCCGGCCCGCACCTCCTCGGCCGACAGCCGTCGCGTCGTGAGGTTGAACTGGTTGGTGCGCAGCGTGAGCTGGGACAGCCTGGGGATCTCCGCCGGGGCCGCCGGGGCCAGCCGGACGGTCACGCCGAGCCCGTCGAGGAACTCCTCCGCGCTCCCCGCCGCGGACAGGAAGTCCGCCCGCGCCGACTCCTCGCGGTAGCGGCGGGTGCGGACCCGGTCCTCGGACGTCACCTCCGTCGTCGTGAACCAGCCGTCCGCGAGCAGCCGCGTCACGTGCAGCGCCGGGTCGCCGTCCAGCGGGATCACCGTCGTCTCCGGGAGCTCCGCGCCCACCGCCGCGCATTCGCGCACGTTGTCGTCGGCGAACACCACGCTGTCGCCGCCCAGGTTGAGGCCGCCGGCCAGCGCGCGCAGCGACTCCGCCTTGGGCTGCCAGCCGGCGAGGATCCGGACGAAGTCCTCCTCCCGCACCCGCAGGTCCGGATGGTCGCGGAGCGCCGCCACCACGGTGTCCCGGTCGTTCTTGCTGACCGCCGCGAGGAGGACGCCCTGCGACTGGAGCTGCTTCACCACCCCCTGGACCCGGTGGAAGGCCTCGCCGCGGCGCCCGTGCGCCACCTCGATGCCCTCCACGCCGTCGTCGCCCAGGACCCCGCCCCACAGGGTCTCGTCCAGGTCCACGGCCAGCACCTTCTTCGTCCGGCCGGTCACCGCCCGGACGAGGTGGCCCAGTTCGCGGGCGTACGCGGCGAGGAACCCGTCGGAGAACCGGGCCCCGGCGTACGCGTCGAAACGGGCGTCGGCGAGTTCGACGGGCTCGCCGAGCAGCGGGTCGACGTCGAGCACGACGACGCGGCCCAGCTCCTCCCCGAACCCGAGGAGTTCGGCGTTGGCGGTCCGCCAGGCCGCGCCGAGCCGCGCGCGGGACGGCAGGTCGAGCAGCTGCGCCTGCTGGTTCCTCGGCAGCGGCAGCGTGTTGAGCACGAGGGTGCCGGAGGAGCGGCCGGCGAACCGGGTCGCCAGTCCCCGCCACAGCGTCAGCTTGCGGCGCAGGGCGCCGGCGACGTCCTCCGCCGCGAACGGCACCGGCACCTCGTCGAAGACGGTCGCGTGGTCCAGGACGCACACGGTCACGTCGGCGGGCTCCGTGTGCAGCGAGCTCCCGGGGTCGCCGAGTTCGTGCACGTACGAGCCGAAGCCGGTGAGCCGCACCTCGGGCAGGAAGCCGTGCCGGGCGAGCTCGGCGAGCAGGGCCGTCCGCAGCGCGTCCAGGGTGCCGCCGCCGGTCAGCGCGACCGTGACGGCGGGCAGGCCGGGGTGGTGCGCGCGGGCCCGCGCCGGATCGACGCGGGCGAGCAGGCGGGCCGCGCGGGCGAGGTCCGTCCGGTCGAGCACGGCGAGCAGGGCGGGCACGCGGTCGAAGTGGCGGTCCAGGCCGCCGTCGCGGTGCAGCGCGCGCAGGGCGTCGAGGGCGCCGACGGCGGCGGGCGGAGGGGGCGCGGGGGTCGTGGGGGCGGGGTCGGTCGTCATCGGACGGTCTCCGGGGTGCGGGTGTCGAGCGACACGAGGAGGTGCGCGGCCAGTTCGTGCGCGGTGCGGTGCTCCAGGACGACGGAGGGGCGGACCTCCGCCCCGGTCTCGCGGTTCAGCCGGGCCGCGATCTCCAGCGAGCCGAAGGAGGTGATGCCGATCTCGGTGAGGTCGGCGGCCGGGTCGACCTCGCCGGGCGCGTATCCGAGGGAGGCGGCGACGGCGTCGAGGACGCGCGCGAGCACGACGTCCCGCCGCTCATCCTCCGGCACCTCGCGCAGGATCAGGACGGGCGGCTCGGGCCGCTCGGGGACGGCCGGGGGCGCGTCCGGGACGGGGCCGGGCGCGGGGCGGTGCAGCCAGTACGGGCGGTGCTGGAACGGGTAGACGGGCACCAGGGCGGGGTCGGCGGCCGGTCCCGCGCCGAGCAGCCGGTCCCAGTCGACGCGGACGCCCCGGCAGTGCGCCTGGGCGACGGCCCGGACCACCGAGGCGGCCTCCGTCGCGGGGCGGCGGACCAGCGGGATCACGGCGGCCTCGTCCCGCCGGTCGGCGAGGCAGTCGGCGACCAGTCCGGTCATGGTGGTGTCGGGGCCGATCTCGACGAAGGTGTCGACGCCGAGGCCGCGCAGGGCCGTCACGCCGTCGTGGAAGCGGACCGTGCCGCGCACCTGGGCCGACCAGCGGCCCGGCGCGGAGAGTTCGGCGAGGTCGGCGACCTCGCCGGTGCGGTTGGCCACCAGGGGGACGCGCGGCCGCGACACGGCGAGGCCGGCCGCCGCCGCGTCGACCGCGGCGAGCGCGGGCTCCATGTGCGGGGAGTGGAAGGCGTGGCCGACCTTGAGCGCCTTGGTCCGCACGCCCTCCGCCCGCCAGAGGGCCGCGAGCCGGCGCACGGCGTCGGCGTCGCCGGACACCACGGTCGACCGGGGGCCGTTGACGGCGGCGACGGCGACCGCTCCCCCGGCCCGCGCGAGCGACTCCCGGACCTCGTCCTCGGAGGCCCGGATCGAGAGCATCGCCCCGCCCGAGGGGGCGGCCTGCATGGCGCGGGCCCTGGCGACGACGAGCCGGGCTGCGCCGTCCAAGGTCAGGGCGCCGCCGACGTACGCGGCCGTGAGCTCGCCGATCGAGTGGCCCAGGAGCGCGGCCGGGACGAGCCCGAAGGACTCGGCGAGCCGGGCGAGCGCCGCCTGGACGGCGAACAGCGCCGGCTGGGCGTACTCGGTCCGCTCCAGGAGCGCCGCCCGCGGGCTGCCGGGCCGGGCCAGGACCACGTCCCGCAGGGCGGGCCCCTCGTCGGGCCCTCGGGCCGCGTCGAGGGCGGCGCACACGGCGTCGAAGGTCTCGGCGTACACCGGGAACCGGTCGGCGAGTTCGGCGCCCATGCCGGGCCGCTGGGTGCCCTGGCCGCTGAACACGAAGGCGATCCGGGGCCCGGCGACGGCGCTCGTGACGGGCGCGGACGGGGCCGTGAGCGCGTCGAGCTCCCGGCCGAGCCCGGCCGCGTCGGCGCCCTGGACGGCGGCGCGGTGCCGGAAGGAGGTCCGGCGGGTGGCCAGCGTCCGCGCGACGGCGCCGAGATCGGTGTCCGGCCGGTCGCGCAGCAGCGCCCGCAGCCGTCCCGCCTGGGCCCGCACCGCCTCGGGGGACCGCCCGGACAGCGCCCAGACGACGTCCGTCCGGGGTGCGCCGGGGGCCGGGGCCGGGGTCCCGTCGGCAGCGCCCTCGGCGGTGGGCTCCGGTTCGTACGCGGGCGCGGCCTCCGGGTCGTACTCCTCCACGATGACGTGGGCGTTGGTGCCGCTGATGCCGAACGAGGAGACGCCGGCCCGGCGCGGGCGGCCCTCGGCGGCGGGCCAGGGGCGGGCCTCGCTGAGGACGGCCACGCGTCCGGAGGGCCAGTCGACGAACTCGGACCACTCGTCGGCGTGCAGGGTCGCCGGCAGGACGCCGTGGCGCAGGGCCTGGATCGTCTTGATCACGCCGGCCACGCCGGCCGCCGCCTGGGTGTGGCCGAGGTTCGACTTCACCGAGCCGATGTAGAGCGGGGCCGCGCGGCCGGGGTCCTCGCCGTACGCGGCGATGAGGGCGCCCGCCTCGATCGGGTCGCCGAGGGCCGTCCCGGTGCCGTGGGCCTCGACCGCGTCGACGGCGGAGGCGGGGATCCCCGCGGCGCGCAGGGCCGCCTCGACGACCTTGCGCTGGGCGGGTCCGCTCGGCGCGGTGAGTCCGTTGCTCGCCCCGTCGGAGTTGATCGCCGAGCCCGGCAGCAGGGCCAGTACGGGATGTCCGTGGCGGCGCGCGTCGGAGAGCCGTTCCAGGAGCAGGAGCCCCGCCCCCTCGCCGAATCCCGTGCCGTCCGCCCCCTTGCCGAAGGCCTTGCAGCGCCCGTCGGCGGCGAGCCCGCCCTGGGCCGCGAAGTCGGTGAAGACCCGGGGCGTCGACATCACGGTCACCCCGCCCGCCAGCGCCAGGTCGCACTCGGAGCGGCGCAGCGACTCGGCGGCCAGGTGCAGCGCGACCAGTGACGACGAGCAGGCGGTGTCGACGGTGAGGGCGGGGCCCTCGAAGCCGAAGGTGTGGGCGAGCCGTCCCGAGACGATGCTCGCCGCGTTGCCGGTCATCAGATGGCCCTCGACGTCCGCGGCCACGGTTCCGGGCGGCGGCGCGTACTCCTGGTAGATCGCCCCGGCGAAGACGCCCGTACGGCTGCCGCGCAGGTCGCCCGGCAGGAGCCCGGCCCGTTCCAGCAGCTCCCAGGACAGTTCGAGGAGCTGCCGGTGCTGGGGGTCCATCGCCAGGGCCTCCGTGGGGCCGATGCCGAAGAACCCGGAGTCGAAGCCGGCCGCGTCGTCGAGGAAGCCGCCGGCGCGCGCGTGCTCCAGGGCGGCCGGGTCCCAGCCCCGGTCCGACGGCGGCCCTCCGACGGTGTCCGCGCCCCGTGCGACGACCTCCCAGAGGTCCTCGGGCGAGCGGACCCCGCCGGGGTAGCGGCAGGCCATGGAGACCACGGCCACCGGTTCGCGGAAGGCCGCGAGCCGCGCCTCGCGGTCCGCCAGCTCCTTTCCGACCCGGGCGAGTTCGTTCGTCGTCCACCGGAGGTACTCGACCAGTCTCTTCTCGTCGGCCATGGCTGCGGCCCCCTCTCGTCGTCGGGATCAGGATCGGAACTCGGCGTCGATGAAGCGGAAGAGCTCCTCCGCAGTCGACGGGGCGCCGGCCGCGTCCGCCGCGTCCGGGTCCGCCGTCCCCGGTGCGGGAGCCAGCCGGTCCAGGAGGTGGTCGGCGAGCGCCTCGGGCGTCGGGTGGTCGAAGACCAGGGTCGCCGGGAGCCGCAGGCCGGTCGCCCGGCCGAGCCGGTTGCGCAGCTCGACCGCGGTGAGCGAGTCGAAGCCGAGCTCCTTGAAGGTCCGGCCGTCCGTGGCGCCGTCCGTGCCGGGCGCGGCGCCGAGGACGGTGGCGATGTGCCGGAACACGGTGTCGGCCACCAGTTCCCGCCGCCGCTCCGGTGCGGCCGCCGCGATCCGCTCGGACAGCCCGTCGCCGGCCGGCTCCCCGCCGTCGGCGGGCGCCGCGGCCCGGGGGCGGACGAGGGAGCGCAGCGGCGGCGCGGGTTCCGCCTCCGCCGCGAGCCGGGCCGCGTCGAGCCGTACGGCGGCGAGCGCCGGCTCCCCGGCCTCCAGGGCCGCGTCGAGGAGGGCGAGGGCGCGCTCCGGGGACAGCGGCAGGAGCCCGCCGCGGCTCATCCTGGCCCGGTCAGCCCGGGACAGCGTGCCGGTCATGCCGCTCTCCGAGTGCCACAGACCCCAGGCCACCGAGGTGGCCGGGAGGCCCGCCCGGGCCCTGGCCGTCGCCAGGGCGTCCAGGTGGACGTTGGCGGCGGCGTACGCGCCCTGGCCCGCGCTGCCGACGAGGCCGGCCGCGGAGGAGAACAGGACGAACGCCGCGAGGTCGGCGTCCCGCGTGAGCCGGTCCAGGTGGCGTGCGCCGTCGGCCTTGGGCCGCAGCACCGCGTCGAGGCGGGCCGGGTCGAGGGTGCGCAGCGTCGCGTCGTCCAGGACGCCCGCGGCGTGCACGACCGCCGTCAGGGGGTGCTCGGCCGGGATGCCGGCGAGCAGCGCGGCGACCGCCGACTCGTCGCCGACGTCGGCGGCGACGGAGGTCACCTCGGCCCCGAGGGCGGCGAGTTCGGCGTGCAGGGCGCGGGCCCCTTCCGTGTCCGGGCCGCGCCGGCCGACGAGGAGCAGGTGCCGTACGCCGTGCCGGGCGGCGAGGTGGCGGGCGACGAGCCGGCCGACGCCGCCGTACGCGCCGGTGATCAGGGTGGTGCCGTCCGGGTCGACCGGCCGTGGGACGCGCAGCGCCACCTTGCCGGTGTGCCGGGCGAGGCTGATGTGGCGCAGGGCCGTCGGGGCCCGGTTCACGTCCCAGGCGGTCACCGGGAGCGGTGCGAGGACGCCGGTCCGCAGCAGCTCGACGAGGTCGGCGAGCATCTCCTGGATGCGGTCGGGTCCCGCCTCCATCAGGTCGAAGGAGCGGTAGCCGACGCCGTGTTCGGCCCGGACGCGGAAGGCGTCGCGCAGATCGGTCTTGCCCATCTCGACGAACGTGCCGCCGGGGGCGAGCAGTTCGAGGGAGGCGTCCACGAACCTCCCCGCGAGGGAGTTGAGGACGATGTCCACGCCGCGTCCGCCGGTGGCGGCGCGGACCTCGGGGACGAAGGACAGGTCGCGGGAGTTGCCGATGCGGTCGGCGGGCAGTCCGGCGGCCTCGACGGCGGGGTGTTTGGCGAGGCCCGCGGTGCCGAAGACGTGCAGGCCCCAGTGGCGGGCGAGCTGGATCGCGGCGCCGCCGACGCCGCCGGCGGCGGAGTGGACGAGCAGCCACTGCCCGGGTTTCGCGTCGGCCAGGTCGCCGAGGGCGTAGTACGCGGTGAGGAAGACGGCGGGCACGGTGGCGGCCCGCGCGAAGTCGATGCCGTCGGGGATCGGGGCGAGCAGCCGGTGGTCGGTGACGGCGACCGGTCCGATGCCGCCGGACACCAGGCCCATGACCCGGTCGCCCGGGGCGAGCCCGACGACGCCGTCGCCCGTGGCGAGGACCACGCCGGCCGCCTCGGTGCCGAGTTCGGCCTCGCCCGGGTACATGCCGAGGGCGAGCATGGCGTCGCGGAAGTTGAGTCCGGCGGCGCGGACGGCGATCCGCACCTCGTGGTGGCCGAGGGGCCGTTCGGGCACCGGGCGGCGCACGAGGTCGTCGGCCGAGCCGCTCCCGCCGGTGGCGAGCCGCCAGTTCCCGTCCCGGCCGGTGTCCGGGGCGAGGGCCGGCCGGTACGGGCGGAGCCGGGGCACCAGGAGGTCCGTGCCGCGCAGCGCGAACTGGTTCTCGCCGCCGGCCAGGACCCGCGGCGGCAGGTCCCCGCCGGGGCCGTCCGCGTCGACGAGGACGACCCGGCCGGGTTCCTCGGTCTGCACGCTGCGGACCAGGCCCCAGACCGCGCCGCCGACCGGTCCGGCGACGCCCTCGCCGGGCACGGCCTCGACGGCGCGCCGGGTCCGCACGACGAGGCGGGCGGAGTCCAGGCGGGGTTCGGCGAGTCCGTCCCGCAGGGTGGCGACGAGCGCCTCCAGGGTGCCGCGCAGGGTCTCCGGGCGGTCGTCGCCGGGGTCCGGGACCGGCAGCACGAGGGCTCCGGGCGGGCGGGTTCCGGCGTCGAGCGCCGCCCGTACGGCGGCGAGGTCGGGGTGTCCGGGCGAGCCGAGTTCCCACACCTCCCGTCCGGGGGCGGCGACGGGGCCGTCCGGGGCCGGGGCCGCCTCCCAGCCGAGGGTGTACAGGGGGTCCGCCCCGACGGGCTCGGCGACCCGGAAGGCCACGGCGTCGAGGTCCGCCACGGGGGTGCCGTCGGCGCCGGTGAAGGACACGGAGACGGTGTCGCCCGCGCCGCGCCGCAGGTGGGCGCGGACGGTGTCCGGGACGTCGCCGTACCGCCGCAGACCGCGCCAGCTGAAGGGCAGCCGGACGGCTCCGTCGTCGGGGAACAGACCGGCGGCGCCGACGGCGTGCAGGGCGGCGTCGAGCAGGGTCGGCGCGATCCGGAACCCGGGCGCCGGAGCGGTCGGGGACAGTTCGGCGTGCACCTCGTCGCCGGACCGCCACGCGGCGCGCAGACGGCGGAAGGCGGGTCCGTACTGATAGCCCTTGAGCGCCAGGTCGTCGTACAGCGCGTCGACGTCGACCGGGTCGGCGCCGGACGGCGGCCAGGGGCCCGGGAGCGCTTCGGGGCGCTCCCCCTCGGGCGCGAGGGTGCCGGTGGCGTGGGCGGTCCACGGCGCTCCGAGCGGATCGGCGCCGGTCCGGTCGCCGGCGGTCGGTCCGGAGACGGATCGGTCGCCGTCGGTCCGGTCCTCGACTGGCCGTCCGGAGACGGATCGGTCCTCGACGGGCCGGGCGTGCACGGTCAGGGGGCGTACGCCGTCCCGCTCCGGGGGGCCGACGGCCACCTGGATCTCGACGGCGCCGCCGTCGGGCCCGTCCGCCGCGAGCACCAGCGGCTCCCGCAGGACCAGTTCCTCCAGCTGTCCGGCGCCCGCCAGTCCGCCCGCGTACAGGGCGAGTTCGGCGAGGACGGCGCCGGGGACGAGGACCGTGCCGTCCACGGCGTGGTCGTCGAGCCACGGCTGCTCGCGCGGGGAGAGCCGGCCGAGGAGCAGCAGCCCGTCGGCCCCGGCAGTGCGGACCGCGCCGGTGAGGAGCGGGTGGCCGGCCGGGCGCAGGCCGGCGGCCGGGGGCCCGGCCGCGGGTCCGGGGGCGGCCGGGTCGAGCCAGTGCCTCCGCCGGTCGAAGGCGTACGTGGGCAGGGGCGGCAGGCCCGGTGTCCGGGGTCCGGTGTGGGCGGTCCAGTCGACCGGCACGCCCTGGACCCAGGCCTCCGCGACGGAGCGCAGCACCCGGTCGAGGCCGCCCTCGTCGCGGCGGAGCGTGCCGAGGACGGCGGTGGCGTCGCCGCCGGGCGCGGCGTCGAGGACGTCCTGGACCCCGACGCCGAGCACCGGGTGCGGGCTGATCTCGACGAACACCTCGTGGCCCGCCGCGAGGGCGGCTTCCACGGCCGTCCGCAGCCGCACGGTCTCGCGCAGGTTCCGGTACCAGTAGGCGGGCCAGCCGAACTCGGGGTCGCCGGGCGTGACGGGCCCGCCGGTCACGGTCGAGAAGACCTCGGCCGTGAAGGCGTCGCGGGGCCCGGTCTCCGCGAGCACGGCGAGGAGTTCCGCCTCCAGGGACTCCACCTGGGCGGAGTGCGAGGCGTAGTCGACGTCGATGAGCCGGACGCGGACGCCCCGCCCGTCGAAGGCGCGGCGGACCCGTTCGACCTCGGCGGGCGGGCCCGCGACCACCGTGGACCGGGGGCCGTTGACGGCGGCGACGCCCGCCGCCGCGCCCGTCGCGTCGAGCACCTCCCGGACCGCGGTCTCGTCGGCGGCCACCGACAGCATCGCGCCGCCGCCCGCGAGGGCGCGGAGGGACCTGCTGCGCAGTGCGGCGACGGCGGCCGCGTCGGCGAGGGACAGCGCCCCGGCCGCCGGGGCCGCGGCGATCTCGCCCTGCGAGTGTCCGACGACGGCCGCCGGGCGCACTCCGAACGACTCCCACACCGCCGTGAGGCCGGTCATGGTCGCCCAGAGCACGGGCTGGACGACGTCCACCCGGGACAGGTCGGCGTCGCCGCGCAGCGCGTCGAGCAGCGACCAGCCGGTGACCGGGTCGAGGACGGCCGCGACCTCGGCGATCCGCCCGGCGAACGCGGGCGAGCGGTCCAGGAGTTCGCGCGCCATGCCGGGCCACTGGGCGCCCTGGCCCGGGTAGAGGAACACCGGGGCGCGGTCGGCGGGGGCGTGGCCGGTGACGACGTACGGGGACGGGGCGTCGTCCGCGACGGCGGCCAGCCCTTCGAGGACCGCGGCGCGGTCCCCGGCGACGACGACCGCGCGGTGCGCGAACACGCTCCGGACGCCCGCGAGTTCGGCGGCTACGGCGTTCAGTTCGGTGTCCGGGCGGGCCTCCAGGTGGGTCAGCAGGCGCCGGGCCTCGCCCCGCAGGGCGCCCTCGGACTTCGCGGACAGGACCAGCGCGTACGGGACGCCGCCGCCGGGTCCGTGGTCCGGTGCGTCCTCCGGGCGGTCCGGCGCCGGGGGCTCCTCGATGACGACGTGGGCGTTGGTGCCGCTCATCCCGAACGCCGAGACGCCGAAGCGGCGCGGGCGTTCGCCCGCGGGCCAGGGGACGTTCTCGGTGAGCAGGGCCAGTCCGCCGCGCTCCCAGTCGACGTGCCGGGTCGGCGCGTCGACGTGGAGGGTGCGCGGCAGCGTCTCGTGGTGCAGCGCCTGGACCATCTTGATGATGCCGCCGACGCCCGCCGCGGCCTGGGTGTGCCCGATGTTCGACTTCAGCGAGCCGAGCCGGAGCGGCGGCCGGCCGTCCCGGCCCGCGCCGTACGCGTCGAGCAGCGCCTGCGCCTCCACCGGGTCGCCGAGGGTGGTGCCGGTGCCGTGGGCCTCGACGGCGTCGACGTCCGAGGGCGCGAGCCCGGCGTTGCGCAGCGCCTCCTCGATGACCCGCTGCTGGGAGGGGCCGTTGGGGGCGGTGAGGCCGTTGCTGGCGCCGTCCTGGTTGGTGGCGGAGCCCCGGAGCACGGCGAGGACCTGACGCCCGTTGCGCCGCGCGTCCGACAGGCGCTCCACGAGCAGCAGTCCGACGCCCTCGCTGAAGCCGGTGCCGTCGGCGGCGTCCGCGAAGGCGCGGCAGCGGCCGTCCGGGGACAGCCCGCGCTGCCGGCTGAACTCGACGAACGTGGCGGGCGTCGCCATCAGCGTCGCGCCGCCGACCAGCGCGAGGTCGCACTCCCCGGCGCGCAGGGCCTGCGCCGCCAGGTGCAGGGCGACGAGCGAGGAGGAGCAGGCGGTGTCGACGGTGACGGCCGGGCCCTCCAGGCCGTAGGTGTACGAGATCCGGCCGGAGGCGACGCTGCCGGCGCTGCCGGTGCCGAGGTAGCCGCCGTGCTCGCGCGGATCGGCCTGCGCCCGGCCGCCGTACTCGGTGTAGATCAGGCCCACGTACACGCCGGTGCGCGAGCCGCGCAGACCGGCCGGGTCGATGCCGGCGCGCTGGAACGCCTCCCAGGAGGTCTCCAGGAGGAGCCGCTGCTGGGGGTCGGCGGCCCGGGCCTCGCGCGGGGACATCTCGAAGAAGTCGGCGTCGAAGTCGGCGGCGTCGTGGAGGAACCCGCCGCGCCGGACGTAGGAGGTGCCGGGGTGGTCGGGGTCGTCGTGGAAGAGGCGGTCCAGGTCCCAGCCGCGGTCCCCGGGGAAGTCACCGATGGCGTCGCCGCCGCGCTCCAGGAGCGCCCAGAGCTGCTCGGGGCTGTCGGCGCCGCCCGGATAGCGGCAGCTCATGGAGACGATGGCGATCGGGTCGTCGTCGGTCCGCGCGGCGGTGCCGGGCCGGGTCCGCTCCGGGTCGGCCGGGGCCGCCCCGGCGGCCAGGTAGGAGGCGACGGCGCGCGGCGTGGGGTGGTCGAACACGAGGGTGGCGGGAAGCCTGCGCCCGACGGCCCTGCCGAGGTGGTCGCGGAGCTGCACGGCCGTGATCGAGTCGATGCCGAGGTCGCGGAACGGCCGGTCGGGGCGGACGTCCCGGGGCGAGTCGTAGCCGAGGATGCCGGCGACCGCCCTGGAGACCGTGGCGAGCAGCTCCGCCGGGTCGGCCGGACGGCCGGTGGCCTCCGGTCCGGCCGGGCCGACGACGCCCAGGCGGCGGGCCCGCGCGGGGACGGTCGGCGGGGCCTCGGGCAGGGGGCCGTCCAGGGTGCGCAGCCGTATCCCGGCGGCGGTGAGGACGGGCCGCCCGTCGGCGTCGAGGGCGGCGGCCGCGAGCTCCTCGGGGCCGCGCCGGGTGACGGCGATCCGGGCCACGGGGGTGCCGGGGGCGTGCACCCGGACGTCGGTCCAGGCGAAGGGGACGGTGACGGTGACGGGGGGTGCCGCGGGATTGTTCCCGGCGTTCGTGACGGTGTCGGCCTCCCCGGCGCTCGTGACGGTGGCCTCCCCGGCGTTCGTGGCCGTACCGGCCCCGGCCGGGGCGGTCGGACCGGTCAGGCCAGTCGGGGCGGTCGGACCGGTCGGGGCGGTCGTGGTGAGTCCGGCCAGGAAGGAGGCCTGGAGCGCGGCGTCGAGCACCGCCGGATGGATCGCGTACCCCGGCCCCGAGGCCCCGGGGAGGACGTCGGCGACGACGGTGACGCCGTCCGTGCGGGCCTCGCGCACCGACCGGAGGGCGGGCTCGTAGTGCACGCCGCGCTCGGCGAGGGCGGCGTAGCCCGCGGCCACGTCGACGGGCTCGCCGCCGTCCGGGAGCGCGACGCCGACGGCGTCCCCCTCCCCCGGCTCCTCCTCCGTGAGCACACCGGTGGCGTGCAGCAGCCACGCCGCGTCCGGGGTGCCGTCGTCCCGCCGCGCGTGCACGGTGACCGTCGCGTCGCCGTCGTCCTGGGCGTGGACGGCCACCTGGAGCCGTACGGGCGCGTCCTCGGGCACGTCGACGGGGGCGAGCAGGGTCAGCTCCCGCACCCGGGGCAGCCCGACGCGCTCGCCCGCCGCGAGGGCGAGCTCGGTCAGCGCGCCGGACACGAGGAGCGTCCGGTCCCCGAGCCGGTGTCCGCGCGTCCAGTTCCGTTCCGTGCCGCTCGCGGGGACGGCGCCGGTGAACAGCACGCCCCGGCCGTCGGCGCGTTCGACCGCGGGGCCGAGCAGCGGGTGGCCGCCGGGGTCGGACGGGGCGGGCGCGTCCGCGCCGGTGCGGGTGTCGAGCCAGTAGCGGCGCTCCTGGAAGGCGTACGTGGGCAGCGGGACCGTCCGGCCCCCGGCGGCGGCCGGACGGCGGACCTCCGCCCCGGCGACGTACAGCTCGGCGGCGGCGGTGAGGAGCCGGTCGGGGCCGCCGTCGTCGCGGCGGAGCGTCCCGGAGACGTGGACGGGCGTCTCCTCGTCCGGCTGGGCGTCCTCGGCCGTGTCCGTGAGGGCGGCGACGAGCACGGGGTGGGCGCTGACCTCCAGGAAGTGCCGGTGGCCGGCGTCGATCAGCGCGCGCACGGTGTCGGCGAGCAGGACCGGCTCGCGGAGGTTGGCGTACCAGTAGGCGGCGTCGAGCCGGGTGGTGTCGCTCGCCTCCGCCCCGGCCGTCACCGTGGAGTGGAAGGGGACGGTGGAGGCGCGCGGGTGCAGTCCGGCGAACTCGTCCAGCAGGGCTTCCCGCAGCGGTTCGACGGCGTGGGAGTGCGAGGCGTAGTCGACCGGGATCGGACGGGCGCGCAGGCCGTCGTCCCGGGCGGCGGCGACGAACGCCGTGACGGCGTCGGCGTCACCGGACACGACGGTGGAGCGGGGGCCGTTGACGGCCGCGACGCCGAGGTCCGTACGGGCGCCGATCCGGCGCCGCGTGTCGTCCGCCGACAGCTCCACGGAGGCCATCGCGCCGGTGCCGGCGAGCGAGAGGAGGGCCTTGCTGCGCCGGGCCACGAGCGCGGCGGCCTCGTCGAGGGACAGGGCGCCGGCGACGTACGCCGCGGCGATCTCGCCCTGCGAGTGGCCGACGACGGCGGCGGGCTCGACGCCGAGCGAGCGCCAGGCGGCGGCCAGCGACACCATGACCGCGAAGAGGGCGGGCTGCACGACGTCGACGCGGGCGAGCTCGGGGGCGTCGTCCCGGGACACGACGTCGAGCAGGTCCCAGTCGGTGTGCGGGGCGAGGGCCCCGGCGCAGCGGGTCAGTTCGGTCCGGAACGGCTCGGAGGAGGCGAGGAGTCCACGGGCCATGCCGGCCCACTGCGAGCCCTGCCCGGGGAACACGAAGACGGGGCGGGCGCCGCCGTGCGCCTCGCCGCGCGCGGTGCGGCGGGAGGGCACGCCGTCCGCGAGGGCCGCGAGCTCCCGGGCGAAGTCGTCCGGAGTGCGGCCGACGGCGACGGCCCGGTACGGCAGGGCGGCGCGGCCGGTGCTCAGGGTGTGCGCGACGTCGGCCGGGGCGAGCCCGGGGTGCGCGTCGAGATGGGCGCGCAGCCGGACGATCTGCTCGCCCAGCGCCTGCTCGGTGTGACCGGACAGCTCCCAGGCGACGGGCGGGGGCGCGTCGGCGTGATCGGCGGGATCGGCGGGATCGGCGGGATCGGACGCAGGCACGGTGCCGGGATCGGCGGTACCGGGCACGGTGTCGGAATCGGCGGTACCGGACGCGGGCACGGTGCCGGGATCGGGCGCGGACGCGTGGAGCGGGGCGGGGGCTGCATCCGGCGCGGGATCGGTCTCGGCGCCCGGTACGGGTTCGGGTACGGCCCCGAGTACGGACGCGGACGCAGACGCGGGCTCGGGTACGGAGCCGGTCACGGCCCCGGGCGTGGGCGCGGGACCGGCCGCGGCCCCGCGTGCGGGCTCCGGCGGTGCCTCGATGACGACGTGCGCGTTGGTGCCGCTGATCCCGAAGGACGACACGGCGGCGCGGCGCGGCCGGTCCCGCTCGGGCCAGGGGCGTTCCTCGGCGAGCAGTTCGACGCCGCTGTCGGCCCAGGCGACGTGCGGGGACGGCGCGTCGATGTGGAGGCTGGCCGGCAGCACGCCGTGCCGCATCGCCTCGGCCATCTTGATGACGCCCCCGATGCCGGCGGCGGCCTGGGTGTGTCCGATGTTGGACTTCAGCGAGCCCAGCCAGAGCGGGTCGGCGGCGGTGCGCCCGCTGCCGTACACGGCGATCAGCGCCGCGGCCTCGATCGGGTCGCCGAGGCCCGTCCCGGTGCCGTGGCCCTCGACGGCGTCCACGTCGGCCGCGTCGAGCCCCGCGTCGTCGAGCGCGGCCCGGACCACCCGTTGCTGCGCGGAGCCGTTCGGGGCGGACAACTGGGTGCTGGCGCCGTCGGAGTTGACGGCGCTGCCGCGCAGCACGGCGACGACGGGGTGACCGGCGGCGAGTGCGTCGGAGAGGCGTTCGACCAGGACGAGGCCGGCCCCCTCGGCCCAGCCGGTGCCGTCCGCGCCGGCGGCGTACGCCTTGCAGCGGCCGTCCGGGGCGAGGCCGCGCTGCCGGCTGAACTCCACGAAGGTCGCCGGGGTGGCCATCACCGTCGCCCCGCCGGCCAGGGCCATCCGGCAGTCGCCCCGGCGCACCGCCTGGGCGGCGTAGTGCAGGGCGACGAGCGAGGACGAGCAGGCGGTGTCGACGGTAACGGCGGGGCCTTCGAGCCCGAAGGTGTACGCGACCCGGCCGGACGCGACGCTGCCGGCGCTCCCGGTGCCGATGAACCCCTCGAAGCCCTCGGGGGCGCGGGTGTGGCGGGAGCCGTAGTCGCCGTACATCACGCCGGCGAAGACCCCGACGGACTGCCCGGACAGGGAGCGCGGATCGATGCCCGCGCGTTCGAAGGCCTCCCAGGCGGTCTGCAGCAGCAGCCGCTGCTGCGGATCGACGGTGAGGGCGTGGCGGGGGCTGATGCCGAACAGCTCGGCGTCGAAGTCGGCGGCGTCGTGGAGGAAGCCGCCCTGGTCGGAGTAGGTGGTGCCCTCCTTGGCCGGGTCGGGGTCGACGAGCCGGTCGAGCGGCCAGCCGCGGTCGCGCGGGAACGGCCCGATCGCGTCGGTCCGCGACGCGACCAGCCGCCAGAGGTCCTCGGGCGACCGGACGCCTCCGGGGTAGCGGCAGGCCATGCCGACGATCGCCAGGGGTTCGCCGGCGGCCTGCTCGACCTCGTCGAGCCGCGCGCGGGTGCGCAGCAGGTCGGCGGTGGTCCGCCTGAGGTAGTCGCGGAGCTTGTCTTCGTTCGCCATCGATAAACCGCTCTCCGAAGCTCGGTCGGTGCTCAGTTCGGCTGGGTCGGTACTCGGTTCGGGCCGGCGCCCGGTTCGGGCCGGCACTCGGTGTGGGCCGGCGCCCGGTGCGGGCCGACACCCGGTTCGCTCCGGCCCGTTCGGTACTCGGTCGGTGTCCGGCCCGGCCCGACCCGTGTTCGGGCCGGGCCGGTCGGTACTCGGCCGGTCAGTCGGTCAGTTCTCGGTCCAGCAGCCCGAACAGCTCATCATCGGAGGCTGAATCCATTCCAAAGGCGGTCGCGGGATCGGTGTCCTCCGGGCCGGTGAGGCGTCCCAGGGCCGTCTTGAGGGCCCGTACGAGTCCGGCCCGCCGGTCGTCCTCGGCCCCGAGGCCGGACGCCGCGCTCACCCAGTCGCCCAGGGCGTCCGCGTCGTACACCGTCCGCTCCCCGGCGGCGCGTTCCAGCAGGTGGCCGGTGAGGTCCCTGAGGGTGGGGTGGTCGAAGAGGACGGTGGCCGGGAGCCGTGTGCCGGCCTCCGCGCCGAGCCGGTTGCGCAGCTCGATCGCGGTCAGGGAGTCGAGTCCCAGGTCGAACAGGCCCCGGTCGTCGGGGACGTGGACGCTCCGCGGCAGACCGAGCACCTCGGCGACGCACGTCCGGACGACCCCGTGGACGAGGACGCGCGCGGCCTCCGGTTCGAGGCCCGCGATCCGCTCGGTGAGCGGGACGGCCGCGGGGCCGCGGTCCGCCGCCGTCGCGCGCCGTACGGGGACGAGGTCGGCGAGCAGCGGGGGCGGGCCCCCGGGCCGGCGCGCGAGGGCCGCCGTGTCGAACCGCGCCGGGACGAGGAGGGCGGGCGCCTTCTCCCCGAGGGCGAGCGCGGTGTCGAGCAGGGCGAGTCCGTCGGCGGTCGACAGGGGACGGATGCCGAGCCGGTCGATCCTGGCCCGGGCCGCGTTGTCGAGCGAGCCCGCCATTCCGGCCGCGTCGTCGGTCTCCCACAGGCCCCAGGCCAGCGAGGTGCCGGGGAGCCCGGCGGCGGTCCGGTGCTGGGCGAGGGCGTCCAGGTGGGTGTTGGCGGCGGCGTAGCCGGCCTGGCCCGCGTTGCCGAGGACGCCGGCGACGGAGGAGAACAGCACGAACGCGGTGAGCGGCAGCCCGGCGGTGGCGCGGTGGAGGTGCGCGGCCGCGTCGGCCTTGGGCCGCAGGACGTGGTCGAGCCGTTCGTCGGTCAGGTTGGCGAGGACGGCGTCGTCGAGCGTGCCGGCCGCGTGGAAGACGGCGGTGAGCGGACGGGCGGGGTCGATCCCGGCGACGAGCCGGTCGACCGCCGCCGCGTCGGCGAGGTCGCACGCCGCGGCACGGACGTCGACGGACTCCCCTCCGGTGGCGCGCAGTTCCTCCGCGAGGGCGCGCAGGGCGGGGTCGGCGTCGCCGCGCCGGCTCGCCAGGAGCAGGCTGCGGACGCCGTACCGGCCGGCGAGGTGGCGGGCGACGGCCGAGCCGAGGGCGCCGCCCGCCCCGGTGACGAGCACCGTGCCGTCGCCGAAGGCGGGCGCGGTGCCCGCCGGCCGGGTGACGGGGGCGAGCCGGGGCCGGTGGGCGGTGCCGTGCCGGAGGGCCGTCTGGTCGGCCCCGGCGGCGAGCGCGCGCGGCAGCGCGGCGGTCGAGTCGGCGTGGCCGTCGGTGTCGACGAGGCCGATCCGGCCGGGGTGTTCGTGCTGCGCCGAGCGGACGAGTCCCCAGAGCGAGGACTCGGCGAGCCCGGTGACCGGGTCGGCCGGGTCGACCGCGACGGCGTCCCGGGTCAGTACGACCAGACGGGTGTGCTCGGGCAGGGCGAGGATCAGCTCGCGCACGGCCCGCAGGTTGGCGCGCGCGTCGCCGTGCGCGGCGACGGCGACGACGGTGTCCTCGGTCCCGTCGGGCGCGGCCACGACCGGGAAGGGAAGTTCCCCGGCGGTGGCGGGGTCGCCCAGGACGAGGGCGACCGCGCGGCCCGCCGGTCCGGCGGGTTCGAGCGGGACCTCCTTCCAGACGACCTCGTGCAGCGGGGTGCCGCTCCCCCGCCGGCCGGCGCCCAGCGCGGCCGCCGGGACCGGGCGGAGCCGGACCTCGTCGACGCCGAGCACGGGCCGGCCCAGGTCGTCGGTGACGTCCAGGGCGAAGGCCGCCGCGCCGAGGCGGCGGACGCGGGCGCGCAGCGGCCCGGAGGGCTCGGCGTACGCGCGGATCCCGTGCCAGCTGTACGGCACGTTCACATCGGTCCCGTCGGTCCCGTCGCCGCCCTCGCCGCTCCCCTCGCGGCGCAGCGCGTCGGCGAGCCACGGGTGCAGGGCGGCGTCGAGGAGGCCGGCGGCCAGGGGGTCGCCCGTGTCCACGTCCGCGTAGAGGGTGTCGCCGTCGGACCACAGGGCGAGCAGTCCTCGGAAGGCGGGGCCGTAGTCGTATCCGTGCGCGGCGAACTCCCCGTACACGTCTCCGAGTTCGACGGTCCGCGCGTGCTGCGGCCGGTCGCCCGTCCAGGCGTCCGGGGCCGTTCCCCCGGTGGCGAGCAGGGCTTCCGCGTGGAGGGTCCAGGGCGCTTCGCCGGTCCTGGCGTGGACGCGGACGGCGTCCTCGGCCACGGTGACGCGCAGCCGGGTCTCGGTGTCGGGTCCGACGACGATCGGGGCGTGCAGGGTGAGTTCGGCGAGGCCGTCCGCGTCGTGCCGCCGGGCCAGCCGGGTCAGCAGGTCGACGAGGGCGGCGGCGGGCAGCAGCGGCGAGCCGTGCAGGGCGTGGTCGGCGAGCCAGGGCTGCCGGCGGTGCGACAGGACGCCGGTGTACGCGGTCCGGCCGCCGTCGGGATCGGCGATCGCGGCGGACAGCAGCGGGTGGCCGGGGTCGTCCGCGCCGACGCCCGTCGCGGTGCCGTCGCCGCCGGCCGGGGGCAGCAGCCACAGGCGCTCCCGGGCGAACGGGTACGTGGGAAGCGGGACGGTCGCGGCGCCGGGGCCGAGCAGCGCGTGCCAGTCCCAGGCGACGCCGGCCACGTGGGCGGCGGCCACGAAGGACCAGAGCGCCGTGAGGTCGTCCTTCCGGCGGTCCAGGGACGGCACGGCCACGGCGGTGCCGAGGTCGGACTGCGCGGCCATCGCGGTGAGGGCGGCGTCCGGGCCGAGCTCCAGGAAGCGGGTGGCGCCGAGGGCGCGCAGCCGGTCGAGGGCCTCGGCGAACCGGACGGTGCCGCGCACCTGGTCGGCCCAGTGCGCCGGGGACCCGAGGACGTCCGCGCCGGCCTCGCGCGCGGTGAGCGTGGAGACCACGGTGGCGGCCGGCTCTGCGGCGGCCAGCGTGCCCAGCCGGTCCCGGAGGGCGTCGAGCATCGGTTCCATCCGGGCGGAGTGGAAGGCGTGGCTGACCGTGAGCCGCTTGGTGCGGTGGCCGCGCCCGGCGAGCAGTCCGGCGAGCTCGGCGACGGGTTCGGCGTCGCCGGAGAGGACGACCGAGCCGGGCGCGTTGACGGCGGCGACGTCCGCCCGCAGGCCGGTCTCCGCCATGAGGGCCTCGACCGTGGCGGGGTCCGCCTGGACCGCGGCCATCAGGCCGCCCCCGGGCAGTTCGCCCATGAGCCGGCCGCGGTGGACGACCAGGTGGGCGGCGTCGTCGAGGCTCAGCGCCCCGGCCGCGTGGGCCGCCGCGATCTCGCCGACGGAGTGGCCGGCGGCGAACGGCGCGGACAGGCCCCAGGAGGCGAGCAGCCGGTACAGGGCGACCTCGACCACGAACAGCGCGGGCTGGGTGTTCTCCGTCCGGTCCAGATCCAGGACCGGTTCCTGATCCTGGTCTTGGTCCTGGTCCTGGTCCTGGTCCGGCGTGGAGCCGTTGACGGCGGCGGTGACGTCCGGGCCGCCCGCGCGGAGCACCGCCTCGGCGGCCTCGTCGAAGGCCCGCGCATAGGCCGGGAACGCCTGGTGGAGCACGGTGCCCATGCCGGTCCGCTGACTGCCCTGTCCGGTGAAGAGCAGGGCGGTCTCGCCCCGCACCGGGGTGCCGGTGACGACGAGGGGGAATCCGGCGGGCTCCGGCTTCGTGCCCGCCGCGAGGTGGTCGAGCCCGGCGAGGAGTTCGGGCAGGTCACGGCCGAGGACGACGGCCCGGTGCTCGAAGGCGGTCCGGGTGGTCGCCAGGGAGAGCGCCACGTCGGCGGGGCGCGGTTCCGGCCCGTCCAGGACGTGCCGGCGCAGCCGGACGGCCTGCTCCCGCAGGGCCTCCTCGGTACGGGCGCTGAGCACCCAGGGCACGACGCGCGGGGCGGCGGCGTGCGGGGCGGTGGCGTGCGGGGCGGTGGCGTGCGGGGTGGTGGCGTGCGGGGTGGTGACGTACGGGGTGGTGACGTGCGAGGTGGTGTCGCGCAGGTCGGCGTCCTGCGCCGGGGGCTCCACGACCGGCGCCGGGGCGGGGGCGGGGGCGGGGGCGGGCTCCTCTGCCCGTTCCAGGATCACGTGGGCGTTGGTGCCGCCGATGCCGAAGGAGGAGACGGCGGCGCGGCGCGGCCCGTCGCCCCCGGGCCACGGGGTCGGGCGGGTGGGGACCCGTACCTCGCCCTCGGTCCAGTCGACGTGTTCGTTCAGGCGCTCCAGGTGGAGCGTGCCCGGGACCCGGCCGTGCCGCATGGCGAGGACCGACTTGATGATCCCGGCGACACCGGCCGCGGCCTGGGTGTGGCCGAGGTTGGACTTCACCGAGCCCATCAGGAGCGGTCCGTTCCCGGCGCGTTCGCGGCCGTAGGTGCGCAGCACCGCGCCCGCCTCCACGGGGTCGCCGAGCCGGGTGCCGGTGCCGTGCGCCTCCAGGACGTGGACGTCGCCGGGGCCGAGTCCGGCGGCGGCCAGGGCGCTGCGGATGACGCGCTCCTGGGCGGGGCCGTTGGGGGCGGTCAGCCCGTTGCTGGCCCCGTCCTGGTTGACGGCGGAGCCGCGCAGGACGGCGTGGACGCGGTGGCCGGCGCGACGGGCGTCCGACAGCCTTTCCAGGACGAGCAGGCCCGCGCCCTCGGCCCAGGCGGTGCCGTCGGCGTCGGCGGAGAAGGGCTTGCAGCGCCCGTCGGGGGCGAGTCCGCGCTGCCGGCTGAACTCGACGAACGTGGCGGGGCTCGCCATCACGGTCGCGCCGCCGGCGAGGGCGAGCGAGCACTCTCCGAGCCGCAGGGCCTGGGCGGCCTGGTGGACGGCGACGAGCGAGGAGGAGCAGGCCGTGTCGACGGTCACCGCGGGCCCCTGGAGGCCGAGGGTGTACGAGACGCGGCCGGAGGCCACGCTGCCGGCGCTGCCGCTGACGAGGTAGCCCTCCAGGTCGGCGGCCGCGCCCCGGTGCTGGTGGACCCGGGCGCCGTAGTCGGCGTACATGACGCCGACGAACACGCCGCTGTCGGTGCCGCGCAGGCTCGCGGGGTCGATGCCGGCGTCCTCGGCCGCCTCCCAGGCGGTCTGGAGCAGCAGCCGCTGCTGCGGGTCGACGGCCAGGGCCTCGCGGTGGCTGATGCCGAAGAACGCGGGGTCGAACTCGGCGGCGTCGTGCAGGAAGCCGCCGTGCCGGGTGGAGGAGGTGCCGGGGTGGTCGGGGTCGGGGTCGAAGAGGTCCGGGTCCCAGCCCCGGTCGTCCGGGAACTCGGTGATGGCGTCGGTGCCGGAGGCGAGCAGCTCCCACAGTTCGTCGGGGGTGCGGACGCCGCCGGGGAAGCGGCAGGCCATGCCGACGATCGCGATGGCGTCGTCGTCCGGGTCGGCGGCGGGTGCCGGTTCCGGGTCGGCGCCCGGGGCGTCCGGGGCGTCGGCCGGGTCCGTCAGGAGGGCGGTGGCATGGGCGGTCAGGGCGGCCGGTGTGGGGTGGTCGAAGACGACGGTTCCGGGCAGCCGGACGCCGAGGTCGGCGGTGAGCCGGTTGCGCAGTTCGACGGCCGTGAGGGAGTCGAAGCCGAGGTCGGTGAAGGGGCGGTCGGGGTCGATGACGGTGTCCGGCGCGTGTCCGAGGACGTCGGCGACGGCGGCGAGGACGATCCGGGGCACGTCGCCGCCGGTGGCCCGGGGGCCCGCGTCGCCGTCCGGCGTGCGCGGTCCGGGGGCGGCGGGGAGCCGGCGGGGGGCGGTCGCGCGGGCGTCGAGTCCGGCGGCCGTCACGACGGGCAGGTCGGCACGCAGCGCGCGGTCGAGCAGCGCGAGCGCGTCGGCGGCCGGCAGGGGCCTGATCCCGGCCCGCGCCAGGCGGGTGACGTCCCGTTCGCCGAGGTCCCCGGCGAGGCCGCCTTCGGTGTCCCACAGGCCCCAGTGGACGGTGAGCGCCGTCCGGCCGGCGCGCCGCCGTCCGTGGGCGACGGCGTCGAGCGCGGCGTTGGCGGCGCTGTAGCCGCTCTGGCCCGCGGTGCCGAGGACTCCGGCGACCGAGCCGAAGAGCACGAAGGCGTCGAGTCCGGTGTCGCGGGTCAGTTCGTCGAGGTGGCGCGCGGCGAGCGCCTTCGGCGCGAACAGGCGCCGCAGGGCGTCGGGGGTGAGCCGTTCGGCGACGGTGTCCTCGGCGATCCCGGCGGTGTGCACGACGGCGGACAGGGGCGCGTCGAGCCCGGCGAGCAGGGCCGCGAGCGCGTCGCGGTCGGCGGTGTCGCAGGCCCGGATCTCGGCCCTCGCGCCGAGCGCGGCCAGTTCGGCGGCGATCGCGTCCGCGTCCGGGTGCTCCGGGCCGCGCCGGGAGACGAGGAGCAGGGTGCGGGCTCCGTACCGGGTGACCAGGTGGCGGGCGGTGGCCCGGCCGAGGGCTCCGGTCCCGCCGGTGACGAGGACGGTGCCGCCGTCGGCGGTGCGCGGCCAGGGGGCGGGCGCGGCGTCCGGGGCGTCGGGCACGGGCGTCAGTCGCGGGACGTACGGGACGCCGTCGCGGACGGCGGCCTGCGGCAGCCGGGCCGCGATCGCGGCGAGCAGGGCGTCGTCGTGGCTGCCGTCGGTGTCGACCAGGGTGAACCGGCCGGGCTGTTCGGCCTGGGCGGCGCGGACGAGGCCCCACACGGCGGCCGTCCCGGCGCGGGCGGGTTCGCCGTCGGCGACGGCGAGGCCCCGGGTGAGGACGAGCAGCGGGCCGACGGCGTCCGAGGCGAGCCGTGCGGCGACGGCGGCCCGCGCCGCGTCGGCGGCGGCGAGCGGATCGTCTTCCGCCGTTCCGCCTTCCGCCGTCCGGTCGTCCGCCGCCCCGTCTTCCACTGCCGCGTCGACGGTGAGCACGTCGACGGTGAGCACGTCGGGGGTGCCGGGCGGGGCGGGGAGCGGTTCGACGGGCTCCCACGCCGTCCGGTACAGGTCGGACCCGGCGGGCAGCGGCCGCAGCGTCAGGCGTTCCACGGTGAGGACGGGCCGGCCGTCCGGGGCGGTCAGGTCGAGCCGGTGGACGTCGGGTCCCACGGGGGTCAGGAGGGCCGTCGCCCGGGAGGCGCCGCGCTGGTGCAGCCGGACGCCGTCGAGGGCGTACGGGACGAGGCGGGGGCCGCCGGGCGCGTGCAGCGGCAGGACGTGCAGGGCCGCGTCGAGCAGCGCCGGGTGGATCCCGAAGGAGCCGGCGGTGCCGTGGAGGGCGGGCGGGAGTTCGGCCTCGGCCCGCAGGGCGCCGGTGGCGTCGCGGTGGGCGGCGGCCAGGCCCTGGAAGGCGGGCCCGTAGCCGTAGCCGGCGTCGTCGAGCAGGCGGTAGGTCGCGGCGCGGTCGCCCGGGTCGATCCGGTCTCCGGCGGGCGCGCCCGGGGCGGGCCCGGCGGGGACGGGGTCGTCGGTGAGCCGGGCGGTGGCGTGGACGGTCCACGTCCCGTCGGCGGCCCTGGCCCGTACGGTGAGCTCTCCGTCGGCGTCGACGGCGACCTGGAGGGGCGCGTCGGCGGCGGGGTCGAGCTCCAGCGGGGACCGGACGAGGAAGTCGCGGAGCGTGGGCCGGCCGAGGACGCGACCGGCCGCCAGGGCGAGTTCGGCGAGGGCCGCCGCGGGGACGAGGGTCCGGCCGTCGATCCGGTGGTCGGCCAGCCAGGGCCGCCGCCGGGACGACAGCGATCCGGTGAACAGCGTGCTGCCGTCGGGCAGTTCGGTCGCCCCGGCGAGGAGCGGGTGCCGGGCGTCGTCGAGGCCGTACGCGTCGGCGCCGCCGTTCTCCTCGGGCACGTCGAGCCAGTAGCGGCGGGTCTCGAAGGGGTACGAGGGCAGGTCGACGATCCCGGCGCCGGGAAGGTCCGGGACGAGGTCGACGTCGACGCCCGCGACGTGGAGGCGGCTCAGCGCGGCCCGTACGGTGTCGCGTTCGGGGGTGCCGGGGCGCAGGAGGGGCACGGCCACGACGCGGTCCGCCCCGCCGTCCCCGGCGAGGGCGGTCAGGGTGCCGTCGGGGCCGAGTTCGGCGAACCGGGTCACGCCGAGCCCGGTGGCCGTGCGCACGGCGTCGGCGAACCGCACGGGGCGCCGGATCTGGCGCACCCAGTAGTCGGGGGCGGTCAGTTCCAGCGGGTCGGCGACCTCGCCGGTGACGGTGGAGACGACCGGGAGGCGCGGGGCGGAGAAGGAGAGCGCGGTGGCGACGGCGCGGAACTCGTCGAGGACGTCGTCCATGTGCGCCGAGTGGAAGGCGTGGCCGACCTTGAGCCGGGAGGCCTTGTGCCCGGTCTCCTTCCAGTGCCGGACGAGCCGGTCGACGGCGTCGGCGTCCCCGGACAGGACGACGGAGTCCGGTCCGTTGACGGCGGCGAGCTCGACCGCGCCGTCCGACGCGGCGACGAGTCCGGCCGCCTGTTCCTCCGTCGCGGCGAAGGCGGCCATGGCCCCGCCCTCCCGGGCGGACTGCATGAGCCGGCCGCGCGCGGCCACGAGGGCGGCCGCGTCGGGCAGGTCGAGCACCCCTGCGACGTGCGCGGCGGCGAGTTCGCCGACCGAGTGCCCGACGACGAAGTCCGGCCGCAGGCCGTGGGACTCGGCGAGCCGGAAGAGCGCGACCTCGACGGCGAACAGCGCGGGCTGGGCGTACCGCGTCTCCCGCAGCGCCCCGTCCGCCCCGGTGACCAGGTCGCGCAGCGCGATGCCGAGGAGCGGGTCGAGGTGGGCGGCGACGGCGTCGAACGCGGCGGCGTACACCGGGGACGCGGCGAGCAGTTCGGCGCCCATGCCGGTGCGCTGGGAGCCCTGCCCGGAGAAGAGGAACGCCAGCCGTCCGTCGGGTTCGGCGCGGCCGGTGACCGCCCCGGGGTGCCGTCGGCCGTCCCGTACGGCCGCGAGGGCGGCCAGGACGTCCCCGTCCGCGTCCACGACGGCCCGGTGGTCGAACCGGGCCCGGCGGGCGAGCGTGTGGGCGACGTCGGAGGTGCGCGGGGCGGTGTCCCGCGTGAGGACGTCGTGCAGCGCGGCGGCGTGGGCGCGCAGCGCCGGCTCGGTCCGCGCGCTCAGCACGAGCGGCGCGGCGGGTACGGAGTCGGAATCGGGGGCGGTGGATCCTGCGCCGTCGGGGGCCTGTTCGAGGATGACGTGGCTGTTGGTGCCGCTGATCCCGAACGAGGACACTCCCGCCCGGCGCGGACGACCGCGCTCGGGCCACACCTCCTGCTCCCCCAGGAGCCGGACTCCCGACCCCTCCCACTCCACGAACGGCGACGGCTCCTCGGCGTGCAAGGTCCGGGGCAACACCCCTTCCCGCAACGCCATCACCGTCTTGATCACCCCACCCACACCGGCGGCCGCCTGCGCGTGCCCGATGTTCGACTTCAACGACCCGAGCAACAGAGGCACTTCACGATCCCCGCCATAAGCAGAGATCAACGCCTGCGCCTCGATCGGATCACCCAACCGCGTCCCGGTCCCATGCGCCTCCACCGCGTCCACGTCCGAAGGAACCAGACCCGCGTCCGCCAGCGCCCGACCGATCACCTCCTCCTGAGCACGCCCGTTCGGCGCCGTCAGACCGTTCGACGCACCGTCCTGGTTCACCGCCGAACCCGCCACCACCGCGAGCACCCGATGACCCTCACGACGTGCCTTCGACAACCGCTCCACGACCAGCATTCCCGCGCCCTCGGCCCAGCCGGTGCCGTCGGCACCCGCGCCGAAGGCGCGGCAGCGCCCGTCGGCGGACAGGCCGCGCTGCCGGGAGAACTCCACGAAGGTGCCCGGGGTGGACATGACGGCGACGCCTCCGGCGAGCGCCACGGAGCACTCGCCCGACCGGACCGACCGGACCGCCAGGTCCAGCGCCACCAGCGACGACGAGCACGCCGTGTCCACCGTCAGCGCGGGCCCCCGCAACCCCAGCACGTACGCGATGCGGCCCGAGGCCACGCTGGACTGGTTGCCCGCCAGGAGCAGGCCCTCGACGTCCTCGGGGGCCGTGCGCAGGCGTGCCGCGTAGTCGTCGTACATGGCGCCGACGAAGACGCCGGTGTCGGAGTCCTTGAGGTCGTACGGGTCGATGCCGGCCCGCTCCAGGGCCTCCCAGGTGATCTGGAGCAGCAGCCGCTGCTGCGGGTCGGTGGCGAGCGCCTCGCGCGGGCTCATGCCGAAGAAGTCGGCGTCGAACTCGGCGGCGTCGTGGAGGAATCCGCCGCGCCGGGTGTACGTGGTGCCCTTGTGGTCGGGATCGGGGTCGTACAGCTTCTCCAGGTCCCAGCCCCGGTCCTCGGGGAAGCCTCCGGTGGCGTCGACGCCGTCGGCGACCAGGCGCCACAGGTCCTCCGGCGAGGCCACGCCCCCCGGGAACTGGCACCCCATGCCCACGATGACCACCGGATCGTCGTCGGCCCGCTCCCGGACGACCGCCACGGCGTTCTCCGGCGCGTCCGCGGTGAGCGAGGCGTGCAGGTGGCCGGCGAGTCCGGCGATCGTGGGGTACTCGAAGACGACGGTGGCGGGCAGGGCGAGGCCGGTGAGCCGGCCGAGCCGGTTGCGGAGTTCGACGGCGGTCAGGGAGTCGAAGCCGAGTTCCTTGAAGGGCCGGTCCGCTCCGACGTCCCCGGTCCCGTCGTGTCCGAGGACGAGCGCGGCCTGTTCGCGCAGCAGCGCGGTGAGCGTGCGCAGCCGCTCGTGGGCCGGGACGGCGGCGAGCCGGTCGGCCCACGCGCCGCCGCCCGGGCCTGCCGTGCGCCGGGCGGCCGCGGGCACGCGCACCAGGGCGCCGAACACCGGGCGGAGCCGGCCGTCCGCCGCCTCCTGGCGCAGCAGGCCCTCGTCGAGCGGGGAGACGATCGTGTGCGGCCGTTCCGCCGCGAACAGGGCGTCCAGACCGGCTTCGGTCGCGACGGGCCCGACGCCGTACCGGGCGAGCCGGGCCCGGTCGGCGGCGCCGAGGTGCCCGGTCATGGCCCCGGTCTCCTCCCACAGGCCCCACGCGAGGGAGACGGCGGGCAGGCCGAGGTCGCGGCGGTGGGCGGCGAGGGCGTCGAGGAAGGCGTTGCCCGCGGCGTAGTTGGCCTGGCCGGGCACGCCGGCGACGGCCACGGCCGAGGAGAACAGCGCGAACGCGTCGAGCGGCAGCTCCGCGGTGAGCTCGTGCAGCAGCCAGGCGGCGTCGACCTTGGGCCGCAGCACGTCGGCCAGCCGCTCGGGGGTGAGCTCGGTGACGGTGGCGTCGGCGAGCACCCCGGCCGTGTGGACGACCGCGCGCAGCGGACGGTCGGCGGGTACGGCGGCGAGCAGCCGCGCCAGGGCGTCGCGGTCCGTCACGTCGCAGGCGGCGACGGTCGTCGGGGCGCCGGCCGCGCGGAGTTCGGCGGCCAGGTCGTCCGCGCCCGGCGCGTCCGGTCCGGTGCGGCTGACCAGCAGCAGGTGCGGGGGCCTCGGCCGCGCCGCGAGCCGGCGGGCGACGAGCGCGCCGAGTGCTCCCGTACCGCCGGTGACGAGGACGGTGCCGTCCCCGTCCGGGGCGGGCGGGGAGGCCGGGGCGAGGTCGTGGACGGCGAGGCGGGGCACGTGGATCCGGCCGTCGCGGAGCGCGGACTCGGGTTCGCCGTGGTCGCCGGCGAGGAGGGCGGCCGGGGCCGGTCCGTCGGTCTCGACGAGCGCGAAGCGGCCGGGGTGTTCGGCGGCGGCGGTGCGCAGGAGGCCGCGTACGGGGGCGGCGGCCAGGTCCCCGGTCCTGATCACGACGTGCAGGGGGACCTCGTGCAGGTCCGGTGTGGCGATCCAGTGCTGGAGGAGGGCGAGGACGGCGGCGGCGAGCGCGTGGGCGCGGGCGGGGACGGCGCGGGGGCCCGGGTCGGTGCCGTCGGTGGTGCCGGTGACGGGGACGAGTACGGCCGTGGGCGGCGTGGCGCGGTGCAGCAGCGCCTCGGTGTCCGGGACGGTCTCCGCGTCGGTGACGAGGCCGGTGTCGCCGAGTCCGGCGAGAACGAGGGGGGTGCCCGTGGCCGGGCCCGCGAGGGGCAGCTCGGGCCAGTCGAGGTGGTGGGCGGTGGTCCCGGCCGCCGGGCGGCCGGCGAGTTCGGCGCGGCCGACCGGCCGGAACGCCAGCGAGTCGACCTCCGCGACCGGGTTCCCGTGGACGTCGGCCAGGGTGAGGCGGAACCGGGCGTCGGCGAGCGGTTCGATCCGTACGCGCAGCCGGTCGGCGTCGGCGGCCGCGGCCGCGTCGGTGATCCGCAGTCCCTCGAACGCGAAGGGCAGCAAAGGTCGTTCCGGGTCCGTGCCGTGCGTCCCGACGAGTCCGGCGACGACCGGGTGCAGGGCGGCGTCGAGCAGTGCCGGGTGGAGCGCGAAGCCCGCGCGGGGCGCGGTGCCGTCCCCGTCGGACAGGCCGGGGTCGAGCTCGGCGTACAGCACTCCGTCGGCGGTACGGCGGGCGGTCGCGAGGCCCTGGAAGGCGGGGCCGTAGTCGTAGCCGAGCCGGAACAGGCCGGCGTAGACGTCGTCGAGGGCGACGGGTTCCGCGTCGGCGGGCGGGGTCGCGGGGACCGCCGGCGCCGCGGCCGGGCCGGCCGCGCGCAGGGTCGCCGAGGCGTGCAGGGTCCACGGGGCGGCGTCGTCGGGCCGCGCGTGCACGGTCACCTCGCGCGCTCCGGTGGCGTCGGCGGGTGCGACGCGTACCTGGAGCGCCGTGGGGCGGTCCGGGTCGGGGACGAGGGGGGTGCGGACGGTCAGGTCCGCCACCGTCGGCAGGTCCACGGCGGCGCCCGCGTGGAGGACCAGTTCGGCGAAGGCGGTGCCCGGGACGAGGACGGTGCCGAAGACGCTGTGGTCCGTGAGCCACGGCTGTGCGCGCAGGTCGATCCGGCCGGTGAACAGCGCCGCTCCGTCGGCGAGTTCGACGCGGGCGCCGAGCAGCGGGTGGGCGTCGGCGGTGAGGCCGGGCAGGGCCGTGGCCGCGGGCCCGCCGGACGGGACGAGCCAGTGGCGGTCGGCGGCGAAGCGGTACGTCAGCGGGAGGTCCGGCGCGGTCGCGGGGACGGCCCAGTCGACGGGCGCGCCGCCGAGGTGCGCGGCGGCCAGGGAGCGCCGGAACGTGTCCGGGCCGCCGTGGTCGCGGCGCAGGGTGCCGCCGGTGAAGGCGGTGACGCCGCGCTCGGCGAGGATCTCCTCGACGGCAAAGGTGAGGACGGGATGGGGGCTGATCTCGACGAAGCGCCGGTGCCCGGAGTCGACCAGGCTACCGACGGCGGTCTCGAACCGCACGGTCTCGCGCAGGTTGCGGTACCAGTACCCGGCGTCGAGGGCGTCCGTGGCGACCGGGCCGCCGGTCACGGCGGAGTAGAACGCGGTCCCGGCCGTGCCCGGCGTCAGACCGGCCCCGAGTTCCAGCAGGTGGTCGCGCAGCGGCTCGACGTAACGGGTGTGCGAGGCGTAGTCGACGGGGATGCGGCGGGCGCGCACCCCCCGCTCCTCGCACCAGGCCAGAAGCGCGCCGAGGGCGCTGTCGCCGCCGGCGACCACGGTGGCGCGGGGCCCGTTGAGCACCGCGATCTCCAGCTCGTCCGGGTGCTCGGCGAGTACGGGGGCGAGGCCGTCGGCGTCGAGGGCGACGGAGACCATGCCGCTGTCGCCGGCGATGCCGGTCAGGGCGCGGCTGCGCAGGGTGACGAGCTTCGCCGCGTCCGCGAGGGAGAGCGCGCCCGCGACGTGCGCGGCGGCGATCTCGCCCTGGGAGTGCCCGACGACGGCGTCGGGCACGACGCCGGCCGACCGCCACAGTCCGGCGAGGGCGACCATCACGGCGAAGAGGACCGGCTGGACGACGTCGACCCGGTCGAGGCCGGGGGCGTCGGGGGCGCCGTGCAGCACGTCGAGCAGGGACCAGTCGGTGTGCGGGGCGAACGCGTCGGCGCAGGCCTCGATCCCGGCCCGGAACACGGGGCTGGAGCCGAGGAGTTCACGGGCCATGCCGCTCCATTGGGAGCCCTGCCCGGGGAAGACGAACACGGTCCGTCCGGCGGCCCGTTCGCCGGTGATCAGGGCGTCGTGGACCTCTCCGGCGGCGAGCGCGCGCAGGGCGGCGGGGAGTCGGCCCGGGTCGCCGTCGACCGGGACCGCCGCGCCGTGGGCGTGGCGGGCGCGCCGGACGAGGGCGGCGGCGAGCGCGTGCGCGTCGGTGTCGGGGTGGGCACGCAGGTGGTCGGCGAGCGCGGCGGCCTGGCGGCGCAACGCGGCCGGGGTGTTGCCGGAGAGCAGGACGGGCGGGGCCGGACGGTCGGGGGCGGTGCCGGGCCGGTCGGGCGACGGTCCGGGCTCGACGGGCCCGACGTGATCGGGGCGACCGGGATGGTCAGCGTGATCCACGTACTCCGGAGCCTGTTCGAGGATGACGTGGCTGTTGGTGCCGCTGATCCCGAACGAGGACACCCCGGCCCGGCGCGGACGACCGCGCTCGGGCCACACCTCCTGCTCCCCCAGGAGCCGGACTCCCGACCCCTCCCACTCCACGAACGGCGACGGCTCCTCGGCGTGCAAGGTCCGGGGCAACACCCCTTCCCGCAACGCCATCACCGTCTTGATCACCCCACCCACACCGGCGGCCGCCTGCGCGTGCCCGATGTTCGACTTCAACGACCCGAGCAACAGAGGCACTTCACGATCCCCGCCATAAGCAGAGATCAACGCCTGCGCCTCGATCGGATCACCCAACCGCGTCCCGGTGCCATGCGCCTCCACCGCGTCCACGTCCGAAGGAACCAGACCCGCGTCCGCCAGCGCCCGACCGATCACCTCCTCCTGAGCACGCCCGTTCGGCGCCGTCAGACCGTTCGACGCACCGTCCTGGTTCACCGCCGAACCCGCCACCACCGCGAGCACCCGATGACCCTCACGACGCGCCTTCGACAACCGCTCGACCACGAGTACGCCGACGCCCTCCGCCCAGCCGGTGCCACTGGCACCAGACGCGAAGGCGCGGCACCGGCCGTCCTGCGACAGGCCGCGCTGGCGCGAGAACTCCACGAACATCCCGGGCGACGCCATCACGGCCACACCGCCGGCGAGCGCCACGGAGCATTCGCCGGACCGGACCGACCGGACCGCCAGGTCCAGGGCCACCAGCGACGACGAGCACGCCGTGTCCACCGTCAGCGCCGGTCCCCGCAGCCCCAGTACGTACGCGATGCGGCCCGAGGCCACGCTGATGGTGGAGCCGGTGAGGAGGTAGCCGTCGGAGCCCGCGCCGCCCTCGTGGAGCCGGGGCGCGTAGTCGGAGGCGGTCGCCCCGACGAAGACGCCGGTGTCGGAGTCCTTGAGGCCGTGCGGGTCGATGCCGGCCCGCTCCAGGGCCTCCCAGGAGGTCTGGAGCAGCAGCCGCTGCTGCGGGTCGAGGGCGAGTGCCTCGCGCGGGCTGATGCCGAAGAACTCGGCGTCGAACTCGGCGGCCGTGTCGAGGAATCCGCCGTGCCGGGTGGTGGACGTGCCGGGGCGGTCGGGGTCGTCGGCGAAGAGGGAGTCGAGGTTCCAGCCCCGGTCGGTGGGGAACGGACCGATGGCGTCGACGCCGTCGGTGACCAGGCGCCACAGGTCCTCCGGCGAGGCCACGCCCCCCGGGAACCGGCACCCCATGCCCACGATGACCACCGGATCGTCGTCGGCCCGCTGCCCGGCGGCCGCCACGGGCTTCGCGGCCCGCACGGGCTTCGCGGCCTTCCCCGGAACGTCCGCGTCGGTGCGGAGCAGGTCGAGCAGGGCCTCGGTCGTCGGGTGGGCGAACAGGGCCGCGGCCGGCAGTTCCGTGCCCAGGGCGGTGTCGAGCCGGTCGCGGAGTTCGACCAGGCCGAGGGAGTCGATGCCGAGGTCCTTGAAGGTGGCGGTGCGGTCGAGGCGCGCCGGGTCGGCGAAGCCGAGCACGGCGGCGACCTCTTCGACGACCCGCTGTTCGAGCCGGAGGTCGACGACGGACACGGGCGCGGAATCCTTCGCGGGGGCGACCGGAGCCTCGGAGCCCGGGGCGGTGGCATCCGCGTCCCGGCCGGGGCCGAAATCAGGGCCGGGGCCGGGGCCGAGGTCGAGGTCGGGGCCGAGGTCGAGCCAGTGGCGCTCCCGCTGGAAGGGGTACGTGGGCAGCTCCGGGCGGGGGCCGCCGGGCGGGGCCACGGCGTCCCAGTCCGGGTCGGCCCCGGCGGTGAAGAGCCGGCCGAGGGCGGCGGCGGGCGCGTCGTCCTTGCCGAGGACGGGCACGAACGTCGCCGCGCGGCCGGTGACCTCCCGGCCGAGCGCGCTGAGCGTCGTCCCGGGGCCCGCCTCCAGGAGGACGGTCGCGCCGAGGTCCGTCAGCCGGCGGACGGCCGCGTCGAACCGGACCGGTCGGCGCGCGTGCTCCACCCAGTAGTCGGCGTCGGTGGTCGTGACGAGGTCGCCGGTCACCGTCGAGACGAAGGGGATGCGGGCGGGCCGAAAGGCGATTCCGGACAGGGTGCGGCGGAACTCGTCCAGCATCGGTTCCATGAGCGGCGAGTGGAAGGCGTGGCTGACGTCGAGCCTGCGGTGCCGCAGGCCGCGTTCGGCCGCGCGCGCGGCAATCTCGTCGAGCGCGGCGGTCTCGCCCGAGAGGACCACCGACGCCGGGCCGTTGACGGCGGCGACGGCGACGGTGCCGGCGGTGTGCGCGAGCAGTTCGGCGGCGGTCTCCTCGGTGGCGCCGACCGCCAGCATGCCGCCGCCCCCGGAGAGCGCGTCCATCAACCGGCCGCGTGCGGCGATGAGTTCGGCGGCACGGTCGAGGTCGAGGACGTCCGCGACGTGCGCGGCGGCGACCTCGCCGATCGAGTGCCCGGCGACGAAGGCGGGTTCGAGGCCCGTCGAGGCCAGCCAGCGGTAGGTGGCGACCTCGACGGCGAACAGCGCGGGCTGGGTGAAGGCGGTGCGGCCGAGGAGGGCCGCCTCCTCCGTGCCCGGCTCGGCCCGGATCACGTCCTCGATCCGGCGCGGGAGGTACGGGGCGAGCGCCTCGGCGGCCTCGTCGAACGCGGCCCGCCAGACCGGGGACTCGGCGTGGGCGCGGAGTCCCATGCCGAGCCGCTGGCTGCCCTGGCCGGGGAAGAGCACGGCCGGGCCCGTCCCGGCGGGCGCGGCGTCCGTCCCGGGGCCCGCGCCCGGTGCGGCGACCGTGCCGGTGACGACGCCCGCGGAGGCGCGGCCGGCGGCGAGGGCCGCGAGCCCGGCGCGGACGTCGCCGGTCACGGCGGCACGGTGCTCGAAGGCGGTACGGGTGGTGGCGAGGGCGCGGGCCAGGCCGAGCGGCACCCCGCCCTCGCGCTCGATCAGCGCGGCGGTCCGGGCGGCCTGTTCGCGCAGCGCGGCCGGGGTGCGGGCGCTGAGCACCAGGGGCAGGACCGGCTCCGCACCGGGCGCCTCGGGATCGGGCGCCTCGGAGCCGGGCGCCTCGGGATCGGCGGAGGCCCCGGCCCCGACGAGTACCAAGGCCTCGGCCCGTACCGGAGTCCCCGCGACGGCCGACGGCCCGCCCCCACCGGCCGGCGCCGGAGGCTCGGCGACCACGACGTGGCAGTTGGTGCCGCCCATGCCGAAGGAGCTGACGCCCGCGAGGAGCCGTTCGCCGGCGCGCGGCCAGGCGCCGGGCTCGGTGCGGACGGCGAGGCGCAGCCCGTCCAGGTCGATGTCGGGGTGGGGCTCGGCGTGGTTGAGCGTCGCCGGCAGTTCGCGGCGCGCGACCCCGAGGACGGTCTTGAGCAGTCCCGCGATGCCGGCCGCGCCCTCCAGGTGGCCGATGTTGGTCTTGACCGAGCCGACCTCCAGGACCGGCCGGTCCTCGGCGCCGTCCCGCGCGAGGCCGAGTCCGCGGGCCTCCAGCGGGTCGCCCACCGGGGTCCCGGTGCCGTGGAGTTCGACGTACTGGAGCGTCTCGGGCGCCACTCCGGCGGCGGCGCAGGCGCGCCGGACCACGTCGGCCTGCGCCTCGGGGCTGGGCACGGTGAGGCCGTCGGTCGCGCCGTCGTTGTTGACGGCGCTCCCGAGGAGGACGGCGTGGACGCGGTCGCCGTCCGCGAGGGCGGCGTCGAGCGGCTTGAGCAGGACGAGGCCGGCGCCCTCGCCGCGCACGTATCCGTTGGCGCGGCGGTCGAAGGTGTAGCAGTGGCCGTCCGGCGAGAGTCCGCCGAAGCGGGCGACGGCCGCGGTGGAGGCGGGGTCCACGATCAGGTTGACGCCGCCGGCGAGGGCGAGCGCGGACTCGCCGCGCCGCAGGCTCTCGCAGGCGAGGTGGACGGCGACGAGGGAGGAGGACTGCGCGGTGTCGACGGCGATGCTGGGTCCGCGCAGTCCGAGCACGTAGGAGACGCGGTTGGCGAGGATGCCCCGGGTGGTGCCGGTCAGGGTGTGGCGGCCGGGCCCGGTGCGGCGGGCGAGGGCGGCGTACTCGTCGGCGAGCGAGCCGACGAAGACGCCGGTGGCGGTGGAGCGCAGCGCGGCGGGCAGGACGCCGGCGTGTTCCAGCGCCTCCCAGGCCAGTTCGAGGACGAGGCGCTGCTGCGGGTCCACGGCGGCCGCCTCGCGCGGCGAGATGCCGAAGAAGGCGGGGTCGAACCCGTCGACGGACTCCAGGTACCCGCCGTACCGGACGCCGGGGTGACCGCCGGCCAGTTCGGCGACGGAGCCCGGTCCGGACGCCGGTCCGGCGCGGTCCTCGGGCACGTCCCGGACGGCGCTGCGTCCTTCGCGCAGGAGGTGCCAGAAGGCCTCGGGGTCGGGGGCCCCGGGCAGCCGGCAGGCCAGGCCGATCACCGCGATCGGGGCGACCGGCCCGGCCGTGGCGGTCGTGGTCCTCGGGGTTCCCTGCGTGTCGTTGCCCTTGCCGCTCAACTACAGCCTCACTCTCGGTCAGGACAGTTCCGCGAGCACCGTGCGTACGGTGTCCGCCACGTCCGTCAGCCGCGGATTCAGATAGAAGTGGTCGCCCGGGAGCACCCGGAGCCGGAAGGGTCCCGTGGTGTGGTCCCGCCAGCGCCGCGCGTCGGCGACCGGCACCAGCGGGTCGCGGTCGCCGACGAGCGCCCGGACGGGGCAGCGCACGCGGGCGGCGGGATCGGGGACGTAGGACTGGAGCGCCCGGTAGTCGGCGCGCAGCGCGGGCAGGATCAGCTCGCGCAGGTCGGGGTCGTCGAGGACGGCCCGGTCGGTGCCGCCGAGCAGCAGGACCTCCTCGACGAGGGAGTCGTCGCTGCGCAGGATCGACGGGTCCACCCGGGTCAGGGCCGGGGCGCGGCCGCCGGACGCCAGGAGCGCGGCGGGGGCGGGTCCGTGCCCCCGCTCTCCGAGCAGGGCGGCCTCGAAGGCGACGAGCGAGCCCATGCTGTGCCCGAAGAGGACGAGCGGGGCGGTCCCGTCGCCCGCCGGGGTCCCGGCGACGGCCTCGGCGACGGCCGCGAGCGCGTGGCGGGCGAGCTCCCGGACGTCCCCGGCGGGCGGGTGGGTGCGGCGTTCGAGCCGGCCGGGGTACTGGACGGCCAGGACCCGGACGGCGGGGGCGAGGGCGCGGGCGAGCGGGGTGAAGAACCCGGCCGATCCGCCCGCGTGCGGGAAGACCACCAGGCAGGGGGCTCCGGCGTCGGCGGGGGCGTACTGGCGGAGCCAGTCGGCCGCGGCACCGGTCCGGGCCGTGGTCGTGGGACCGGCCGTGGTCGTGGCGGGCCCGGCCGTGGTCGTGGCGGGCCCGGCCGTGGTCGTGGCGGGCCCGGCCGTGCTCATCGGGCGGCTCCCGCGCCGCGTGCCGCGGCGACGGCGGCGGTGAGGCGTTCGGTGACCGCCGGGTCGGCGTCGGGGCGCATCCGCTGGACGGCGAGCAGGCTCCACGCCTTCGTCTCGGCGAGGTGGGCGGGGGCGCCGTGCACGTCGTCGTGCTCCAGGACGTCGAGGTCGGCGACGTGGCGGCGCAGCCGTTCGGCGTCGGAGGGCGGCACGATCTCGTCGCGGAGGGCGGTGACCGTGGCGAACGGGACGTCGAGGGAGCGGAGTTCGTCGTCGGTGAGGGCCCAGTCCCGCAGGTGGTCGTAGACGGTGTCGGCGGGGACGCCGGTGAGGTGGGCGAGCGTGTCGCGGGTGACCTCGGGGACGGTCCGCTGCCAGTCCGGGTCGGTGAAGAAGTCGTGGACGGGGGTGCCGTTCCCGACGATGCCGCGGATCCTGGGGTCGGCCAGGGCGGCGCGGACGGCGAGGTGGCCGCTGAAGCTGAGGGCGAGCAGATAGGTGCGGGAGACGTCGGCGCGGTCGGCGAGGGCGTCGAGGATCGCGCCGAACAGGCGGGCGCCGTCGCGCTCGTAGCGCAGGGGGTTCTCGCCGACGCCGGGCAGTTCGGCGACGGCGGCGGCCAGGCCGAGGGAGGCGAGCTGCGGCAGCAGCGGTCCCCACTGCTCCTTGGTGCTGACGATCCCGCCGGTCACGACGAGCAGCGGGCGGGGGCGGGCGGCGTCGAGGCCGGCGGTCCAGATCCGGACGGGGACGCCGTCGACGTCGGCCGTCCCGCTCTCGATCCCGGTGTCCTCGGCCTTGCGCCAGCGGTCGAAGGCGTCGACGGAGCGCGCCAGGGCGCGGGCCCGGCCGGGGCCGTCCACGAACGGAAAGCGGCCCAGGACGTAGTACTGGCCGGCGGCCAGGGTCTGCCCGGCCGCGTCCAGTTCGTCGCCGGCGCGGATCCATTCGTACGCCCAGGAGCCGGGGGCGTCGCCGGTGTCGGTGGTGATCCGGTCCAGGAGCGGTGCGTAGTGGTCGGCGGGAAGGTTCTGGGAGACGGCGTGCGCGACGACGAAGCGTTTGAGTTCGTCCAGGTCGTTGCCACGGCCGGGCCCTCCGGTGGTGTCGGTCATGCGGGGTACGCCTCCAGCGCGTCCTTGATCTCGGTGAGGACGTCGGCGGCCTCGGCGCCGTCGATGACCCGGTGGTCGAAGGTGAGGGAGAGCCGCAGGACCGGTGCGACGACGACCGCTCCGTCGCGGACGACGGGCCGGTCGGCGATGCGGCCGACGCCGAGGGTGACGGTGGTGCCGCCGACGGAGTGGAATCCGTCGACGGCCCGGTGGCCGAGCGAGGTGACGCTGAACGTGCCGGTGATCTCGGGGCGGCGTTCGAGCAGTCCGGCGGCGGCCCGGAACCGGTCCAGGGCCTCCTGCCAGGGCAGTGCCCTCAACGCCCGTACGGGGGCGAACCGTTCGGCGGTGTCGGGGTCGTCGGCGAGCGCGCGGTCGAGGTGCTCCTGGATCGCGTCGAGGTCGGCGTCCTCCAGGCGGGGCACCACCGTGGCGAGGACGACGCGGCGGCCGTCCAGGTTCCGGTCGAGGGTGACCTTGGCGCTGACGGTGTCGTAGGTGGCGACGGTCGGGTCGAGCCGGCCGTGGATCGCGGCGTTGGCCTCGGGGTGCTCGCGGAGCACTCCGGCGGCGGCGTGCACGACGTGGGCGACGACCGAGCGGCGCGCGCCGGCCTCGCGGGCGCGGCGGCGGGAGGCGACGATCGCGGTGGCGTCCACCTCGGTGTCGAGGTGGACCGGGGAGAAGTCCCTGATCTGGTCGAGGAAGAAGAGGGTGTGCCGGCGCTGGCTGGGGAAGGGGCGGCCGGTCACCGGGCCACCGCCTCGTGGATGGCGGCCAGGCTGCCCGCGTCGAGGAAGTCCGGCAGGGACAGCGGCCTGCCGGTCTCCTTCTCCAGGAGGACGAGCAGGGACAGCAGGTGTACGGAGTCCCAGCCGGTCAACGCGTCGAGGGGGAGGTCGAGTTCGGCCTCGGTGACGTCGATCCCGATCTCGTCGCGGACCAGGTCGGCGAACTCCTGGCGGCCCAGGGGGCGGCCGGGTGCGGCGCTCATGTCAGGTGCTCCCGTTCAGTTCCAGGGCGAGGCCCGAGCGGATCCACTTGCTGGACTCGATGGCCACGGCGACGGCCCGCGACGGGGCGTCCATCGCGCCGAGCAGCCGCTCCAGCTGGAAGAAGAGCAGGGCGTTGCCGTTGTTGCCGGTCTCGCCGACGCAGCTGATCTCCTCGGCCAGCGGGAAGTCGAGCCGTTTCACGATCCGGTCGGTCATGGTGACGGAGAGCTGCGGGGGCAGCAGGTAGGCGACGTCCTCCCGTTCCCAGCCGAGGTCGTCGAGGATCTCGTCGGCCACGTCGGCGGCGAGTTCGGGGACCAGTTCCTCGATGGCCTTGTAGTCCTCGCCCGCGGGCGCCTGGGGGCTGTCGCGGTCGGCGAGCCCGTACCAGCGGAGCACCTGGCCCGGTTCCCGGTCGAGTCCGGAGAGCCGGGTCAGGACGGTGCGGACGGCCGGGGCGTCGTCGTGGCCGGGCGCGGTGGTGAGGACGGCCGCGCCGGCGCCGTCGCCGAAGAGCACGTAGTTGACGAGCTCCTCGGGCGGCAGGGCGCCGAGGTCCGCGGTCACGTCGTAGTGCTTGGCGATGACGTCGCCGCCGATGACGAGGGCCGTGCGGTGGCGGCCGGCGGCGAGCAGCGAGGTCGCCAGGTCGAAGGTCTGCACGGCGCCCGAGCAGCCGGACTGGAGCTGGAAGGTCGGGATGCCGTCGATGCGGAGCCGGTCGGCGACGACGTTGACGGTCGCCGGCATCAGGGTGTCGGGGGTCGCGGTGCCGAGGACCACGAGGTCGACGTCGTCCGGGGACAGCCCGGCACGGTCGAGCGCGGTCGCGGCGGCGGCCGTGGCGAGGTCGGCGAGCGACTCGCGGGGTTCGCCCGTCGCGAGGTCGAGGGCGAGATGGCGGGTGCGGGTGCCGATGAACGTGTCGACCCACTGCTGCCAGAGCCGGTCCATTCCGAAGCGTCCGGCCAGCGCCTCGGTGTCGATGGGGGAGCCCGGCAGGGCGGTCCCCGCGGACAGAACACGCACCGTACGGTCCGGGTCCACCACGTGGCGTCCTCTCTCTCGTTCCGTCCGGTCTTCCGCCCGGCTTGCGTCGGGACGCTAGGTCCGGGTTCTAAAGCAGCCCTGAACCACCGCACCGGGGGTGACGTGCCTTCAGCGGCGCTTCAGCGGGGCCGCCGAGCCTGGGCGGGTGACAGCCATCGGATCCACGGCCGCGCCCGGGCGGCCGACCGCGCCGCGCGGCGCCCCGGGCCGCTTCCCGACCGGGACGACGGGGACGACGGGAGCGACAGGGACGACCGGAGTGACGGAGACGACCGGGCTCCCCGCCCCCGGCGACCCGCCGGACGCGGGGCCCGCCCCCTCGCACCCGTTCGGTACGACGACGTGATCGAGCTGCTGCTGCCGCCGGGGGTGGCGTCGGCGGAGGCGTACGGCGATCCGCCGGACGCGCCGCTGTTCCCCGCCGAGGAGGCGCTGCTCCGCCGGGCCTCGGAGGGCCGCCGGCGCGAGTTCACCACGGTGCGGCTGTGCGCCCGGCGCGCCCTCGCCGGCCTTGGCGTCGCCCCCGCGCCCCTGCTGCCGGGCGAGCAGGGCGCGCCGCGCTGGCCGGAGCGGGTGGTGGGCAGCATGACCCACTGCGACGGCTACCGCGCGGCGGCCGTCGCGCGGCGGGCGCCGGAGGTGCTGTCCGTCGGCATCGACGCGGAACCGCACCGGGGCCTGCCGCCGGGCGTGCTGGCGGCGATCGCGCGGCCCGCCGAACTCCGCCGCCTCGACCGCCTCGTGCGCTCGCGTCCGTACGTCCACTGGGACCGGCTGCTGTTCAGCGCGAAGGAGAGCGTCTACAAGGCGTGGTTCCCGCTGACGCGGACCCGGCTCGGCTTCGAGGAGGCGGACGTCACCTTCGATCCGGCGGGTTCGTTCCGGGCGGCGCTGCTCCGGAGCCCCGGGCCTTCGGAGTTCACCGGCCGGTGGCTGGTGGCCGGCGGGCTGCTGGTCACGGCGGTGACGTACCGGGGCTGACCTGCCGGGAGGGCTTCGCGCCGACGGCCGGGGGCGGCTGCCGGGCGCTCAGGCCGGCTCGGGTTCGGGCCGCTCGGGTTCGGGCCTGCCCGATTCAGGCCCGCTCCGGGTCAGCCCCGCCCAGGTTCAGGGCCACTCGGGGTCGGCCCCGCCGGGGTTCGGCCCCGCCCGGATCGGATCCGCCCGGGCTCAGGCCCGCCCGCGCAGGGCGCTCTCGTAGGCCTCGTCGGGGTCGAGGCGGCGCAGTTCCTCGGCGATCAGCTCCGCAGTGGAGCGGACCTTGAGGGCGAGGACGCGGTGGGGCTGGCCGGGGATGGCGAGGCGGGCCACCGGGCCCTCGGGCCGGTCGATGAGGATCTCGCCGTCCGGGGTGCCCATGCGGACGCCGGTGATCACGGGGCCGTCGGTGACGACCCGGTCGACGGGGACGCCGAGGCGGACCTCGAACCAGCGGGCGAGGAGTTCGGCGCTGGGGTTCTCCGCCTCGCTCTCGACGGCGGCGGAGGTGACGGCGAGCGGCGCCTGGTCGAGCGCGGCGGCCAGCATCGAGCGCCAGGGGGTGAGCCGCGTCCAGGCGAGGTCCGTGTCGCCGGGGGCGTACGAGGCGGCGCGGGTCTCCAGGACGGCGAGCGGGTCCTCCACCGCGTACGCGTCGGTGATGCGGCGCTGGGCGAGCGAGCCGAGCGGGTCCTTGGAGGGGACCTCGGGCGCGTCGACGGGCCACCAGACCACGACGGGCGCGTCCGGCAGGAGCAGGGGCAGGACCACGGACTCGGCGCGGGCGCAGAGTTCGCCGTGGAGCCGGAGCACGACCGTCTCGCCCGAACCGGCGTCGCTGCCGAGCCGGACCTCGGCGTCGAGCCGGGTCTCGTGCCGCTCGCGGGGGGTGCGCGCGTGGCGCTTGATGACCACGAGGATGCGGGAGGGGTGCTCCCGGGAGGCCTCGTTGGCCGCCTTGACGGCGTCGTAGGCGTTCTCCTCGTCGGTGACGACGACGAGGGTGAGCACGGCGCCGACGGCGGGGGTGCCGACGTCCCTGCGGCCCTTCAGGATCGCCTTGTTGATCTTGCTGGAATTGGTGTCCGTCAGATCGATCTTCATGTCGCGGCGCCCGTCCCTTCCTCTCCGGCGAGCCTAACTCCCCCGCGCGGCGAACGCGTGCGGGCCCCTGGCGGATCCCTCCAGGGCCCGTCCGACCCTGATCCGCCGGACAGGCCCTAGGCCTGCTCGGGGTCCGGTTCGGGGGCGGCCTGGCCCTGGGCGCGGCGGCCGACGACGGCGGCGGCCGCGAGCGCGGTGCCGAGGAAGGCGACGGCCACCACCCAGGGCCGGTCGAGGGCGTGGCCGGTGAGGTGGTCCAGGGAGTACCGCCCGGCGCCGGTGACACCGATCGCGGCGGCGGTGAAGCCGAGGAAGGCCGGGTACTCGTAGCCGCCGCCCTGGGCGAAGAAGCCGGCCGGGGCGTGCACCGAGACGGCGCCCGCCATGGCGCCGGCCGCGGCGGCCCCGGCGGCCGGGGTGGCGATGCCGAGGGCGAGGAGGGCGCCGCCGCCCGCCTCGCCGAGACCGGCGGCGATCGCGCTCTGCCGGCCCGGCGAGAAGCCCATGGCCTCCATCGCCTCGCTCGTGCCCTCGACGCCCCCGCCGCCGAACCAGCCGAAGAGCTTCTGCGTGCCGTGCGCGGCGAGCACGGCGCCGGTGCCGACCCTGAGCACGAGCAGCCCGAGATCGCGTCGGTTGGGGTGGGCCATGGGGTTCTCCAGGTGCGGGAGGGGGACGCGTACGCCGTCCACTGTCCGCGTCCGCCGGGACTCCCGCCGTCCGGGCCCCGGATCCGTACTCCATTCGAGTACCCTTTTGCGGCTTTTGTCGGCTGTTGCTTTAGTGAGAGGGCTGTCGCCGTCCCGGGACCGTCGCGAGCCGTGCCCCCGGAAGCGGCCCGAGGGAAGTGGGTACGCATGACCGCCGAGTCCACCGAGACCGCAGCCCTGCGGGAGAGGGTCCGGGCCCTGATGCCACGGGCGAAGGAGGACCTGACCGAGCTGGTGGTGATGCGCTCCGTCGCCGACCCGCGCCAGTTCCCGCCCGAGGAGTGCGCGAAGGCCGCCGACTTCCTCGTCCGGGCCTTCACGGAGGCCGGACTCAGGGACATGCGGCGGGTGACGACCCCGGACGGCACGGACGCGGTCGTGGGGCACGCGCCGGGCCCCGAGGGGGCGCCGACCGTCCTGCTGTACTGCCACTACGACGTGCAGCCGCCGCTCGACGACGCCGCCTGGCGCACCCCGCCCTTCGAGCTCACCGAGCACGAAGGGCGCTGGTACGGCCGCGGCGCCGCCGACTGCAAGGGCAACATCGCCATGCACCTGACGGCGCTGCGCGCGCTCGGCGGGCCGGAGGGGCGGGGCTTCCCCGTGCACGTCAAGTTCGTGGCGGAGGGCTCCGAGGAGCAGGGGACGGCCGGTCTGGAGAGGCTCGTCCCGCTCCAGCCGGAGCTGTTCGCGGCCGACGCCCTGCTGATCTGCGACACCGGCAACTTCGCGCGCGGCCTGCCCACCGCGACCACCTCGCTGCGCGGGCTCACCAACGTCGTGGTGACCGTCTCCACCCTGAAGGGGGAGATGCACTCCGGCATGTTCGGCGGGCCCGCGCCCGACGCCCTGGCCGCGCTCGTCCGGATGCTCGACGGCCTCCGCGACGAGCACGGCGACACGGCGGTCAAGGGGCTCGCGGGCGACGGCTCCTGGCAGGGCGTCGACTACCCGGCCGAGCAGTTCCGCTCCGACGCCGGCGTCCTGGACGGGGTGTCCCTGGTCGGTACGGGCTCGGTCGCCGACGAGCTGTGGGCCCGGCCGGCCGTCACCGTCCTCGGCATCGACTGCCCGCCGGTCGTGGGCTCCTCGGCGGCGGTGCAGGCGAAGGTACGGGCCAGGGTCAGCCTGCGGGTCCCACCGGGGATCGACGCGGACGACGCCCTGCGCGCCCTGACCGACCACCTGACCTCGGCAGCCCCGTGGGGCGCCCGGGTGGAGGTGGAGCCGGAGAGCGCGGGCCAGCCCTTCCGGGCGCGCACCGACGGCCCCGCCTACCGGGCCCTGGCGACGGCGTTCCGCGAGGCGTACGGGAAGGACATGGTGCAGGCGGGGCAGGGCGGGTCGATCCCGCTGTGCAACGTGCTCGCCGCGCACTTCCCGGACGCCGAGATCGCGCTCATCGGCGTCGAGGAGCCGGGCTGCCTCATCCACGCGCCCAACGAGAGCGTGGACCCCTCGGAGATCGAGCACATGGCGCTGACCGAGGCGCTCTTCCTCAGCGGTTACGCCACCCCCCTCTGAACCTCCCCCGCGAACAGAACGGTTTCCGTCCCATGACACAGACTCATGACCGGTCCCACGAAAGGCCCCAGGACCGGGACGTACCGACCGGGCCCCTCGGCATGCTGGCGGGCGCCGCCTGGCAGGCCCTGCTCCTCGCCGGTCTGGCGGCGCTGGTCCTCGGCGTCCTCGTCCTGGTCTGGCCCGGCGCCTCGCTGGTCGTGGCCGGTGTGCTCTTCGGCCTGTACCTGCTGTTCAGCGGTGTGATGCAGCTGGTCGCCGCCTTCGGCACCCATGTGAGCACCGCGCTGCGGGTCATGGCCTTCATCAGCGGCGCCCTCTCGATCCTGCTCGGTCTGCTCTGCTTCCGGGGCGCGATGCAGTCGATCCTGCTGCTCGCGCTCTGGATCGGCATCGGCTGGCTCTTCCGGGGCATCACCCAGACCGTGGCGGCGGCCTCCGACCCGGCGATGCCGGCCCGCGGCTGGCAGGTCTTCCTCGGCATCGTCAGCGCGCTGGCCGGGGTGGTGCTCATCGTGTCCCCGCTGGAGTCGGCGGCGGTGCTCACGCTCCTCGGCGGCATCTGGCTGGTCGCCGTCGGCGCCGTCGAGATCGTCACGGCCCTCCAGGTCCGCTCGCGCGCCAGGAACCTGCCGCCGGGGACCTGACCGGGGCTCACCTGCCCGATCGTCGTCCTCCGCCGTCCGTCCGGTCCCCGGGCGGGCGGCGGTCGTCGTTGACGCGTGCGCTACATTTTGCCGGTCCCCGACCGTCCGATCCCCCGCGATCGTGAACCCTCCGGAGCCCGCATCCCATGAGCGACATCGTCAACGGCCTCGGCCGGACCGGCGCCTACGGCGCCCTCGGCGTGGTCCTGCTGATCCTCGGCATCGTGCTCGTGGACGTGCTGACCCCCGGCAAGCTCGGGCGGCAGATCTGGGAGGACCGCAACCGCAACGCCGCGATCCTGCTCAGCTCGGCGCTCCTCGGCATCGGCGGCATCGTCTTCACCTCGATCTGGACCACGTACGACGACTTCGGCAAGGGCCTCGTCTCGACCGCCGCGTTCGGCCTCCTCGGCCTGGTGATGATGGCGGTGGCCTTCCTCGTCGTCGACCTGGTCACGCCGGGGAAGCTGGGCGCCACCCTCGTCGACCCCGAGCCGCACCCGGCGGTCTGGGTCACCGCCTCCTGCAACATCGCGGTCTCGGCGATCGTCTCCGCCTCGATCGCCTGAGCCCCGGGGCTCAGGCCCCCATCGGCTCCACCTCCAGGAAGCGGCGGCCGCGCGGCCCCTTGTAGAGCAGGGCGTCCCAGCCGAGCCGGGCCAGGACGGGAACGCACGCGCCGAGCGCCTCCGCCTCCTCCCGCGCGGCGCCCGCGCCCGGCGGCCCCAGCCACTCGACCACGGCCGTGCCGGGCCTCTCCCCCGCGGCGACCCGGTAGCCGGTGGAGCTCCGCGCCCCGGCGGCGTCCACGGACGAGGGCGCGATCCCGCCGGACTCCAGGGCCAGGGCCACCGCCCGGACCGGCTGCCGGCGCTCCCAGTCGGCGGGCACGGCCTTCGGGTCCTCGCCCCGCTCCCCGGTCAGCCCTCTGATCCGGAGCAGCCCGTCGAGGGCCGCCCGGACCTCCCGGGAGCGCTGCTCGGCGTCGGCCGGGGGCAGGGGCGGGCCGTCGCCCGTGGCCGCCTCGAAGACGCCGGCGCCGCCCCCGCCGCCGGCTCCCCGCACCGTCACCGCAGCCGCCGGATGTCGCCGCGGACCCGGTAGAAGCCGCCCGCGGCGGGGTGCAGGGCGTCGACCACGTACCGCGCGCCGGGCTCGCGGATCGCGCGCGGGAACTGCACGTTCCACGAGGAGTCGTAGCCCCCCGAGACGACCCGCACCCGGGTCCGGCCCGACTCGTTCACGCACTCCACGACCACCGCGCCGGCCGGGGCGTCGCTGACGACGGTCACGGCCGTGGCGGTCGTGGCGGGCTCGTACACCGGCATCGCGGCGGCCAGCTTGACGTCCCGGGCGACCGGGACCGTGCCCCGCTGGGCGGCCGTGATCGCCGCCTCACTCGCGTCCACGCAGACCAGCGAGCCGTCGGTGGTCACCAGGTAGAGCCGCTCGTCCCGGTACTGCATGGAGAGCGCCGAGCCGCCGCCCGTGCCGAGCTTCCACAGCCGGGTGCCGTCCTCCGCGAAGCAGTAGACGGAGGAGGACGAGTCGCCCGCGAAGACGAACCGGCCGCCGGGCGAGGTGGCGCAGGAGTACACCGCGCTGTCGCAGGAGTACACCGCCTCCACGCGCCCGTCCTTCTTCGCGAGCCGCTGCACCTTCCTGCGGCCCGTGCCCGCGTAGACCGCGGTGTCCTCCTGCCAGCCGAAGAGGACCGCGCCGTCGGTGGCCGTGTGCCACAGCTCGCCGCCGCCGTCCGGCGCGTGGGCCGCGACGCCGCGCGTGTCCCCGTAGTAGACGGCGTCGCCGTCGGCGCGGACCATCCAGGCGTGCTCGCCCTGGCCGCCGCGCGCCCACTGGTGCTCGTCCTCGTGGTCGATGACGGTGAGCCGGCCCGAGCGGTCGGCGACGTGCAGGACGCCCTCGTGGATGTCGAGCCAGAAGATGTCGACGTCGGTGGCGATGTCGTACGCGGCGAAGGGGAGCTTGGACGACAGGTCGTACACCTTGCCGTCGTCGCAGCCCGCGTAGATCCAGAAGTCGTCGGCCACCAGGCACTTGACGCCGTCCGGCAGGCTGAAGCGGGCCTGGACCTCGCCGGTGCGGTCGAGCGTGAAGACGTCCCCCGCCTGGTTCCCCACCCAGCAGCGCTCCTCGTCGACGTGGACGCCGAAGGCCGCCGAGCCCGTCCGGAAGCGCCAGAGCACCGGGGCGACGGCCCGCGCGGTGGAGGGCGCCGAGGTCACCGCGCGGCGCGTCACCGCGCGGGCGGCGCGCGCTCCGCGCACCGCGGGGGCGTAGCCCTTGCGGACCTTCTCCCCTATCTTCTTCGCGGCGGCGGCCTGGGCCTTCTGCGCGGTCGGGAAGGTGGAGCGCTGCGTCTGCCCGTCCGCGCCGATCCGGCCGTAGCGGACCGACACCGCGAGGTCCTCGACGGTCACTTCGTAGAACTTGTGGGCACCGCCGCCGTCCTGCGACAGCTCCAGGTAAGTCGTCGTCATGGGGAGAACGTTAGGGGCGACCACTGACAACGTCCCCGGAGACGGTGCCGGCGCCCTCACGCCCCCCGGTCGCCCGCCGCGGCGTGGGCCAGCGGGTCGGCCAGGACGTCGCGGAGGACCAGGGCCGCCGCGCCCCGGGCCGCGTCCGCGGCGGCGGAGGCCGGGCGCAGACGGCCCGCGTCCGGGGTCCAGAGGCCGGAGACGACCCGGTCGGCGAGCTCCTCCGTCAGGGCGGGCGCCAGCCAGGGCATCAGGCGCGGGTAGATGCCGCCCAGGACGACGGCCTCGGGGTCCAGGAGGTTCACGGCCCCCGACAGGGCGCGTCCGAGCATGCGGCCCGCCTTCGCGAGGGCGGCGAGGGCGCGCGGCTCCCCCGCTCCTGCGCGGCGCGCCAGGTCGGGGACGCCGGTCGCCCCGGCCGAGGCGAGGAGGGCCGCCTGCCCGGCGTACTGCTCCAGGCAGCCGCGCGAGCCGCAGCGGCAGCGGGGGCCCTCGGCGTCGACGGCCATGTGCCCGATCTCGCCCGCGAACCCGTGCGCGCCGCGCAGGAGTTCGCCGTGGACGACGATCGCGCCGCCGACGCCGATCTCCCCCGTCAGGTGCAGGAAGGTGCGCACCTCGCCGAGGGAGCCGGACCACAGCTCGGCGAGGGCCGCCGAGTTCGCCTCGTTGTCGGAGGCGACGGGGAGGCCGGTGGTGGCGGGGCGCAGGGCGGCGAGGGCCTCGGCGAAGAGGCGTTCGGCGGGGACCTCGTTCCAGCCGAGGTTGGGGGCCTGCCGGACGGTCCCGCCGGAGACGAGGCCGGGCAGGGCGAGTCCGGCCCCCGCCGGGAAGAGGCCGAGGCCGGCCGCTTCGTCCAGGGCTCCGGCGGCGATGCGGGCGGCCCCGGCCAGCACCTCGCCGGCGCCGGCCGCGCGGTTGTCGAGGCGCTCGGTGCGCCGGACGCGGTCGGTGCCGGTCAGGTCGGCGACGCAGGCGGTGACGTAGTCGACGTTGATCTCGACGCCGAGTCCGGCGGGGCCGGTGTCGGCCGGCTTCAGGACGGTGCCCGGCCGGCCCGCCTGCCCGCTGAAGGTCTTGCCCGACTCGACGAGGAGGCCGAGGTCGAGGAGCTGCTCCACGAGGGAGGAGACGGCGGGCCGGGTGAGTCCGACGCGGGCCGCGACGGCGGCCCGGGTGGTCTCGCCCGCCTCGTGGACGGTCCGCAGGACGAGGCTCAGGTTGTGCCGTCGCACTCCCGACTTGTCGGCCTTGGGTTCCGTGGGCTGGTTCATGGTGAGCGAGAGCCTAGTCGCCCGTTTCGTTCGCACGACAACGGCGTCCGGTGCCGTGTCCCCGGCGCCGTACGGCTCCCCCGGTGCCGGGCCCGTCGCGCCGGGACTTCGCGGAGGGCGGGGTGCGGGCCGCGCAGTGGGCCGGAGAGCAGCGATGAACGCGACGGGCAGCCGTGCCGGGCGTCGCGGCCCCGCCCCTGATCCGCCGGACAGGCCCCAGGTGTGTCGAAAGTCCCGCCTGCCCGGCGGCGCCCGGCACGCGCGCTAGTACCGGTTGCCGCCCCGGCGGTGGTGGGCGTCGCTGGTGGTCGGCAGGGAGTTGTGGACGGACCGGGAGTTGAAGGAGACCCTGTCCATCCGGGCCTGGCGCCCGGCCTCCTGCTCCTGGAGCAGGCCCTCGACCGTGTCCGTCCTGCTTCCGCCCCGGCGGTGCACGACGACGAACGCCAGTGCCCCCGCGCCGATGATGACCCCGAACAGGATGAGCAGAGCGATCATGTGTGCCTCCCCGTGGTTGACGGCAGGGTAACCCGGAGATCACGACCGGACCAGGTCCCGGCGGCGAAGTAGATCATCTCCGTTCCGCTTGCGTGCCCTGTCGGTCCCTCAGCAGGGTCGGCGTCGCGGCCGTCAGGACTCCGGCGATCCGGTCCCAGGCCTCTCCGTCGCGGGGCAGCGGGGGCAGGACCTCGCCGGCGCCCGTGCCCCACGCGGCGGCCAGGGCGACGGGGTCGGCGCCGGTGACCGCGCCCGCCGCGAGGGCGGCCGCGCCGAGGGCGACGAGTTCACCGGCGGCGGGGACGACCAGGGGGCGCCCGGAGAGCCTGCGGACGGTGTCGGTCCAGGCCCGGCCGCGCGCGCCGCCCCCGATCAGGCGCAGCGGCCGGTCCCGCGCGTCCGGCGCGGCCGGGTCGAGGCCGCAGGCGGCGAGGAGTTCGTCGAGGGCGCGCAGGACGGTGAAGGCGGCCCCCTCGTAGGCGGCGCCGAGGACCGCCCGGGGGTCCGTGCCGTGCCGGAGGCCGGTGACGAGTCCGGCGGCGTGCGGGAGGTCGGGGGTGCGTTCGCCGTCGAGGTACGGCAGGACGACGACCCCGCCGCCGGGCACGGCGTCCTCCCGGTCCAGGCCGAGGAGGGCGGCGAACCGGTCGACGGCGAGGGTGCAGTTGAGCGTGCAGCCGAGCGGGAGGTACGTGCCGTCGGTGGCGGCGAAGCCGGCGAGCCCGGGGGCGGCGGGACGGACGCGGGTCGCGGCGAAGACCGTGCCGGAGGTGCCGAGGCTGACGACGGGGTGGTCGAGCAGGCCCGCGCCGCCGAGGCCGAGCCCGACGGCGGCGGCCATGTTGTCGCCGGTCCCGGCGGCGACGGCGACCGTGCGGGGCAGGCCGAGGGCCCCGGCGGCGGCCGGGGCGAGGGTGCCGACGCGGGTGGCGCCGGTGGGGGCGAGGGCGGGCAGCAGGGCCGGGTCGAGGCCGAGGAGGTCGAGGACCTCCCGGTCGTAGGCGCCGGTGGCGGTGCCGTACCAGCAGGTCCCGGAGGCGTCCCCGGGGTCGGTCACGGCGGTTCCCGAGAGGCGCTCGGTGAGGTGGTCGTGCGGGAGGCGGACGCCGGTGACGGCGTCGGCCCGCTCGGGCTCGTGCTCGCGCAGCCACTGCCACTTGGCGGCGGTCATGGAGGCGACGGGGACGGAGCCGGTGCGGGCCGGCCAGGCCTCGGGGCCGCCGAGGCGGGCGGCGAGCGCGGCGGCCTGGGGCGCGGAGCGGGTGTCGTTCCAGAGCAGCGCGGGCCGCAGGGGCCGTCCGCCGGGGCCGAGGGTGACGAGGCCGTGCTGCTGGCCCGCGACCGCGATGCCGGTGACGGCTCCGGCGGGGACGCCGGCGTCCCGTACGGCCGAGCGGACGGCGGTGACGAGCGCCGTCCACCACTCCTCCGGGTCGCTCTCGCGCGCGCCGCCGGCCCCGGTGACGGTGTGCGGGGCGCGGCCGACGGCGAGGAGCGCACCGGTGTCGGCGTCGACGGCGGCGGCCTTGGTGGACTGCGTGGAGCTGTCCACGCCGATCACGACGGAGCGGCTCGCGGGCACGCCCTCACCTCGTCTCGGTCTCGTCTCTCGATGGGTGGCACCGAGGAGCGTCCTGGGGTTCGTTCGGGTTCGTCCCGAGGGTTCGTTCCGGAGCTTTCGTTCCGGAGCTTTCGTTCCGGGGCTTTCGTTCCGGGGCGGGTCTGGCGCGGCGGCGCCCCGTCCCGTATTAGTTATCTCAGAAAACAAATCCGGTGGCCAGTACCCGGCCGCCGGACGGTCCCCCGCTCGCACGGCACGGGCCCGCCGCTCACGGAGCGCGGCCCCCGGCGCACGAAAGAAGGACACCCCATGCCGGAGCGCTTCTCCCCCACCCCCGCGGACCGCTTCACCTTCGGTCTCTGGACCGTCGGCTGGCAGGGCCGCGACCCCTTCGGCGAGGCCACGCGCCCCGCCCTCGACCCCGTGGAGGCCGTCGAGCGGCTCGCCGGGCTCGGCGCGTACGGCGTCACCTTCCACGACGACGACCTGATCCCCTTCGGCGCGCCGGAGTCCGAGCGCGACGCGGTCGTGAAGCGCTTCCGGGACGCCCTGGACCGCACGGGGCTCGCGGTGCCGATGGCCACCACGAACCTCTTCGCCCACCCCGTCTTCAAGGACGGCGCGTTCACCGCCAACGACCGGGACGTGCGCCGCTTCGCCCTGCGCAAGACGCTCCGCAACATCGACCTCGCCGCCGAGCTCGGCGCCGGCGTCTACGTGGCGTGGGGCGGCCGGGAGGGCGCCGAGTCCGGCGCGGCGAAGGACGTGCGGGTCGCGCTGGACCGCATGAAGGAGGCCTTCGACCTGCTCGGCCAGTACGTCACCGAGCAGGGCTACGACCTGCGCTTCGCGATCGAGCCCAAGCCGAACGAGCCGCGCGGCGACATCCTGCTGCCCACGATCGGGCACGCGCTCGCCTTCATCGAGCGCCTGGAGCGCCCGGACCTCGTCGGGGTGAACCCGGAGACCGGGCACGAGCAGATGGCGGGGCTCAACTTCCCGCACGGCATCGCGCAGGCGCTGTGGGCGGGCAAGCTGTTCCACATCGACCTCAACGGGCAGTCGGGCATCAAGTACGACCAGGACTTCCGCTTCGGGGCGGGCGACCTGCGCCAGGCGTTCTGGCTGGTGGACCTCCTGGAGACGGCCGGGTACGAGGGGCCGCGCCACTTCGACTTCAAGCCGGTGCGCACGGACGGCTTCGACGGGGTGTGGGAGTCCGCGAAGAACTGCATGCGCAACTACCTGATCCTGAAGGAGCGTTCGGCGGCCTTCCGCGCCGACCCGGACGTCGTGGCGGCGCTCGACGCCTCCCGGCTGCCCGAGCTGGCCGTGCCCACGGCCGCCGACGGCCTCGCCGGTCTGCTCGCCGACCCCACGGCGTACGAGACGTTCGACGCGGACGCGGCGGCGGAGCGCTCGATGGCCTTCGAGCGCCTCGACCAGCTGGCCCTGGAGCACCTGCTCGGGGTGCGCCGGTAGGCAGACGGGACGCAGGTGGGCGCGCGGGCGTCAGTGGGCGTACGGGGGTCGGTGGACGTACGGACGCCCGCGGCCGCGCGGGGCGTCGGCCGGGCGTCCGGCCGCGCCCCCTGCCAGACTACGGACCGCGTCAGACCCCGCGCCGAGCCGTCCCCGAGGAATCCGCCATGCGTGTCGCCCTCTTCGTCACCTGCGTCAACGACGCCGTCTTCCCCTCGACGGGCGTGGCCACGGTCCGGCTGCTCGAACGACTCGGCGTGGAGGTCGACTTCCCGGCCGCGCAGACCTGCTGCGGACAGCCGCAGTTCAACACCGGCTACCGCGGGGAGACCGTGCCCCTCGTACGGCGCACGGTGCGCGCCTTCGAGGGGTACGAGCACGTCGTCGTCCCGTCCGGTTCGTGCGCGGCCATGGTGCGGCACCACTACGGGACGTTCGGCGCGGAGGTGCCGGGAGCGGCAGGCCTGGCGCCGCGCGTGTACGAGCTGACGGAGTTCCTGGTGGACGTGCTCGGCGTGACGGACGTGGGCGCGTACTTCCCGCACCGGGTGACGTACCACCCCTCCTGCCACGGCCTGCGCCTGCTCGGGCTCGGGGAGCGGCCCCGGCGGCTCCTGGAGGCGGTGAAGGGCCTGGACCTGGTGGAGCTGCCGGGCGCGGAGGAGTGCTGCGGCTTCGGCGGGACCTTCGCGGTGAAGAACCCCGACGTCTCGGCCGCCATGGGCGCCGACAAGCTCGCGAACGCGCTGGCGACGGGCGCGGAGGTGTTGTGCGGCGCGGACAACTCCTGTCTGCTGCACCTGGGCGGCATGGCGAGCAGACGGGAGGCGCCGCTGCGCCCCCTGCACCTGGCGGAGATCCTGGCGAGCACGGAAGAGGAGCCCTGGCGTTGAGCGGCGAGGAGAGGACACCCCCGACGAGGTCCGGTCCGGCCTTCGTCGGCATGCCGGCGTTCCCGGAGGCGGCGCGGCGGGCCGTCGGCGACACGACCCTGCGGGCCAACCTCCGGCACGCCACGCACACGATCCGGGACAAGCGGGCGCGGGCGGTGGCCGAGCTGGACGACTGGGCCGCCCTGCGCGAGGCCGGGAAGCGGATCAAGGACGAGACGCTCCGCCACCTCGACGCGCACCTGCTCCGGCTGGAGGAGGCGGTGACGGCGGCGGGCGGCACCGTGCACTGGGCGGAGGACGCGGCCGAGGCGAACCGGATCGTCACCGATCTCGTGCGGGCCACCGGCGAGCGCGAGGTCGTCAAGGTCAAGTCGATGGCCACGCAGGAGATCGGGCTCAACGAGCACCTGGAGGCCGAGGGGATCGCCGCCTACGAGACGGACCTCGCGGAACTGATCGTGCAGCTCGGCGAGGACCGCCCCTCGCACATCCTGGTCCCGGCCGTCCACCGCAACCGGGGCGAGATCCGCGACATCTTCCGCGACAGGATGGGGAGTTGGGGGCGCCCGGCGCCGGAGGGGCTGAGCGACACCCCGGCCGAGCTGGCGGAGGCGGCCCGGCTGCACCTGCGGGAGAAGTTCCTGCGCGCCGGGGTCGGGATCTCCGGGGCGAACTTCATGGTCGCCGAGACCGGCACCCTGGTCGTCGTGGAGTCCGAGGGCAACGGCCGCATGTGCCTGACCCTGCCCGAGACCCTGATCTCGGTCGTCGGCATCGAGAAGGTCGTGCCGACCTGGCGGGACCTGGAGGTCTTCCTCCAGACCCTGCCCCGCTCCTCCACGGCCGAGCGGATGAACCCGTACACCTCGATGTGGACCGGCACCACCGACGGCGACGGCCCCCGGTCCTTCCACCTCGTCCTCCTCGACAACGGGCGCACCACCGCCCTCGCCGACGAGGTCGGCCGCCAGGCCCTGCGCTGCATCCGCTGCTCGGCCTGCCTCAACGTCTGCCCGGTGTACGAACGGGCCGGCGGCCACGCCTACGGCTCGGTCTACCCCGGCCCCATCGGCGCGATCCTCACCCCCCAACTCCGGGGCACCACCAGCGAGATCGACGCCTCCCTGCCCCACGCCTCCTCCCTCTGCGGCGCCTGCTACGAGGTGTGCCCGGTCGCCATCGACATCCCCGAGGTCCTGGTCCACCTGCGCGGAAAGGTCGCGGAACAGGGCGGTCACCCCCTCGAAAGGGCGGCGGTCAAGGCCTCCGCCTGGGTACTGGACCACCCGGGCGTGCTGGCGGCCGGGGAGCGCCTGGCCTCCCGCACCCGCGCGCTGCACCCCCGGCGGGCGCCGGGTCCGGGCGTCCGCCGGTGGACCGGGAGCCGCGACCTGCCGGAGATGCCCGCCGAACCGTTCCGCGACTGGTGGAGGAAGAACCGCACATGACCGACGCACGCGCGCGCGTACTCGCCCGGATCCGCGCCGCCGTCGCGGACGCGCCCGAGGCGCCCGCCACCGCCCGCGACTACCGGACGAGCCACACCGCCGAGGACCCGGCGGCCCTCCTCGACCTGCTCCACGAGAACCTCGTCGACTACCGGGCCCACGTCCACCGGACCGCCCCGGACGGCCTGGCCGGGCTGATCGCCCGGCTCCTCGCGGAGCGCGGCGCCCGCAGCGTCGTCGTACCGCCCGGACTGCCCGCCGGCTGGCTCGCCGCCACGGAGGCCGTCCGGCGGACCGACGACCCCCGGCTGACCCCGTACGAACTGGACGGCGCCGACGCCGTGGTGACGGGGTGCGCGGTGGCGGTCGCCGAGACCGGCACGATCGTCCTCGACGGCGGCCCGGGACAGGGCCGCCGCGCCCTCACCCTCGTCCCCGACCTGCACCTGTGCGTGGTCCGGGCCCCGGAACAGGTCGTCGCCTCGGTCCCCCGGGCCCTCCCCCGCCTCGACCCGGCACGCCCGCTGACCTGGATCTCGGGCCCGTCCGCGACGAGCGACATCGAACTCGACCGCGTCGAGGGCGTCCACGGGCCCCGGACCCTGGAGGTGGTCCTGGTGACGGGACCCTGACGGGCCCGGCCGGGGCGACGCTCCTCATCCCTCCCTCAAGTCACCGTGTGGGCAAGGAACTTCGGGGTACCCGGGTGGTGGGCCGGTCCACCTCCGGATCAGCCCTCGGAGTGATCGTCCCGAAGGAGTGGAACATGACGACGCAGTATGACAACCGTCCGGCCGATCAGCAGACCCGCGGGACCAACGGCAACGTGATGAGCATCATCGCGATCGTGCTGGGTGTGATCTCGCTGGTCTTCTTCCCGATCGTGTTCGGCGTGATCGCCCTGGTGCTGGCCGCCGTCGCCAAGTTCGTCCGGCACGAGCGGCTCGCCACCGTCGCCCTCGTGGTCAGCGCCGCGGGCCTGGTCGGCGGCATGATCCTCGGTGCCGTCGTGGCGAGCGCGTGACCTCGTCGCTCGTGGCCGGATGAACAGAGGCCCCGCGCCGAAACCGTCCCGGCCGGTGGCCGTACCCCTCCCGCGAGCGGGGTACGGCC